>CAYVFT010000107.1:7311-11391 GCA_964450225.1 uncultured Crenothrix sp.
CCGGTATGAGCAACTGCTTGCCCGGCCATACAGGATGCCGCCAGTGAACAAAGTGCTAGTGCTTTAAATTTTGAATGGTTCATTAAGCTCCCCTTAGGAAATTTTGTTATTGGTATGAAAATATAACTCCTTATGTATTGCACAAGCGAGTCATACAATAAATCTAAAGGCACCATTCATGCCATATTTTTCATTATTTCAATATTTCCAGGGTTTTCTCTCTGTACTGCAACTATTTCCATGAAATGAATACAGTCAGTTGTTAAGCAAGTGATTAATATTGTTCGAATTAAAGAGTATCCTGAAGTCTTAAGGAATTTTTGACACCAGCAAAATGCTGACATAGGGATAGGAATTATTTGCAAATTGCTTTTTTAGCTCGCAGAAAAAAAGCGTGGCAAATAACATAGTTTAAATAAAAAAGTGTGTCATATAACACAGTTTAAATAATAGGGCGATGCAATTGCATGCCCATTTGTGTATGGCTATTGAGTTTTTCGTATAAGCCAAAGCCATCGGGCTCTATAAACTATTAGTGAATGAGTGCAGCAATCTTGCATCAGCAAGGGATTGTTCAATCAGGTTAAGGGGTACAACCTGATTCTGGCTTAAAGACAAGGCGCGCACAATTGCCGCCACCTGTTCCTGAGTTAATAACTGTTGCGGCAAAACTTCACTGTACAACCATATTACCGCTGTATCCGATGCTGGGACCTGGCTAAGCCCTGCCATGGCGGCAGCCGTGGTGAGCATGGATGACGCCAGTAAATCCATCACGCCTGCTGTCGATTGCTGCTCAAGTAAAATTTCCGCAGAGCGCAATTTCGCCTCGGCCACATTAACCAGGGGATTTATCGTTTTCTGATCTTTTACTTCGGGTTCAAACAACAACTGCGATTCAGCAACAGGGGAGGCAACGCCTAAACGCTGCAATCCGGTCAAGGTTCGGGAGTCAATGACAACAACCGGAACATCTGGCTCGGATAGGTGTCGTGCAAAATTCTCATCATGGTCACTTTGTTGATCAACAACTACCAGCAGTCCGCCACCGGAACCCAGAATGCGCACAATACGGGTGTTAAATGCAGTCTGGATTTTTTCTATCAGCTGTCGAATCTGACGGTCATCGTCCGTTTCTGCAGCTGCCGGTTTTTTAATGGCATGTGCTTGTTCAACTTCATCCGGCACTGACACTTCAAGAGTTTCCGATGGAACCATGTCTTCAACCGTAGAAGGCTCTCCAGCCAAATCATCTATCAAGGTTTGTAGCATTTTTTTGGAAACCCCGACCACATCTTCCGAAGCTTCAGGACTGATAACATTATCAAACAAATCCCGCTTGCCTTTTACCAGCTTTGCTACCTGCTGTTCATAAGAGTCTTCAGCCAGCAACAGGAAAATCTGCACATTCTGTTTTTGACCTAGTCGGTGTATGCGGGCGATACGCTGATCCAGCACGGCTGGGTTCCAGGGCATATCCAGGTTTATCAAAACAGTTGCCGATTGTAAATTCAAACCAACACCGCCTGCATCGGTGGAAATAAATATCTGTACTGCATCGTCATGCTGAAACTTATCCATCAGTTCGCCACGCTTATGACTGGGAATGCCGCCGTGCAAACGCACACAACCCAGACCCATAGCTCTAACCAGCGATTCCACCATTTCGGTCATTAACGCCCATTGCGAAAAAATCACGGCCTTGCGATTACTTTGCAGACATAATTCTTCCAGCAAACGTGATAATTCATCCAACTTGGGTGAACCTTGTGTTTCTTTGTCTACCAGGCCCGCTGCATCACAAGCCATACGCGCCTGTTGCAATGCGGACATCAGACGATTTTGCTCTCCGGGCGTTAATGGTCTGCGCTTGGCGATTTTAGCCAGTAGCCCGGCAGCAGTCATTGCCGAGTCATGTATATCCTGCTGCATGGCACTCATCGGAATATCCAGCCGCACTTCGGTTCTGTCCGGCAACTGATCACTTACCAGACTGCGATTGCGCCTTAGCATCACTGATGCTATACGCCGCCTTAATTCCGATAGATTACGATAACCGATGACTTTGCCGCGCTCATCGGTCACATGAAATTCCAGGAGGCAAAGCCACAGAGGCCCCAGCAC
This sequence comes from uncultured Crenothrix sp., assembly GCA_964450225.1. Taxonomy (GTDB): domain Bacteria; phylum Pseudomonadota; class Gammaproteobacteria; order Methylococcales; family Methylomonadaceae; genus Methylobacter_C. The sequence goes on from CAYVFT010000107.1 coordinate 9,436, forward strand.
GCGTGCGTCAACCACTTGCAGCAGACTGTATAAATCCTCAAGGCGATTTTCCAGCGGTGTGCCGCTTAAAACAAACACATAATGCGAAGGGATTAATTTAATCGTCGAGGCGATTTTAGTACGCCAATTCTTGATGCGCTGCGCTTCATCCAGAATGACCAGATCGGGTTTCAGCGTTTCGCTGATAACGCCAAGATCACGCACAGTCAATTCGTAATTGACGATAAAAAACAGCGCGTCTGCCCGGTATTGCACAAACCGGTTTTCTATCGCACCCTGAATAATCTGCACCGGGTGGGAGGTGAATTTTTCAACTTCCCTGGCCCATTGGTGTTTTAACGAGGCCGGACAAACCACCAAAATTTTCCTGATACCGGCATTATCAACCAGCCAGGACGCGGCGGAAATCGCCTGCAAGGTTTTGCCTAGTCCCATATCATCGGCTAATAATGCGCGACCGCGTGATGCCAGAAAAGCCACCCCCTCGGCTTGATAGGGGAACAAGCGTGCTTTAACACCAGGCAAGACGCCATTAAACCGCATAATTTCCTGGGTAATCTGTTGCGAACGCACCGCCTGCGCCGCATCTTCTGCGCATTGATGCACATACTGCATAGCATCATCGCCTACAAAAAAATCTTCGCGCCCCAAAACCAGTTCAGAAAAGCGAAAGAAATCTTCGGGTAGACGCCTACTAAATACGCCGTTTTCACTAAAGAATTCTGAAAACAAGGCTGCCAAATCAGTGTCTACCTGCGAGATTTTTTGTAAACGTAGAACTGGTCGAGTCGCCGACTCCCAAGACAGATACACAAATGAAACTGGACAGCCCGCTTCTTTGAGTTGTTTATAGTCCGGTTTGTTCTTGGCGTAATGCAAAACTGCTTCGATATGTTTACAAGTTCCCAAACGATTAGTCGCCAGATCCGGGCAAGTGCAATAGTTCATCCGTTGATCCAGCGAGCGAATTTGCACCTGATAAGATTTCTTTCGGTGCGTAGCCGAAAGAATGGAAGTGGCCTGCCAAGTGCCAAAACCTAAATTGCCGCTGATTAATTTAACACTGACTTCATTTCTACCCTTTTTTACCCGCTCTAAAATAGCCTCATCGAGAGCGCTGCCTAGAATCTTGTCGTCATATCCGAATTGTTCAGCATAGCTATATAATGCGGCAATCGCATGTTTGCAGACACTGCTCTTCTCAGGACAATCACAGCTGACGAACAAATCATTCTCACCTTGAGTCAATTCCACCCAATAGGGCTCATTAACGTCTGCATCTTCTACTTGCGCTGTCAGGACATTGTCCTGTACATCCAGCGCAAACACCCGCTTCTCTGAAAAATAAGCCAACCCTTGTTTGACCGTATCGTCCGAGGCAATAGTCTTCAAACGTTCGGTATCGTAGAGAAATAAATCGTTATTCATATCAAAAGAACCCAGGCGGAGTCAAAAGTTACATTTTACCGGAGTATCGAGGTTTACGCTCCTGCATTGCCGTTTGCGCTGCGGCTAGAGATTAAATAAGGTAAACCCGACTTTGCCGGGGGGAGGGCTCACAAAGGTTCGACCTGTAAGGCGGTCTTGATGATTCTCTGAAACTTGCCCAAGAGCAAGGAGAGTTATATCTATGCGAGAATATCAAAGTTTGAAATGGTTTAGTTAACCAGGGCACTTCTTAAAGACAGATTTATAATGTCATTAGAGGTGAAATATGAGCAATCAAACGAAACACAAAGACCTAACTACACACTTGAATTTAAGCCAAGTTAGCTATCGAAAAAGGTTATATTTCGCTGTCACTTTGATTAAGGCGGGCATGGAGGCTGGGCGCTATATACGCGTCACTTAGTGGTTCGACTGGGACTGGATGTGCGTTACCCCGAGCGCTATAGGGTAATCACAGATAGCGATCATATCGAGGCAATCAATATGCCAGTCAGGAATACCGGATGC
>CAYVFT010000108.1:0-1317 GCA_964450225.1 uncultured Crenothrix sp.
AAGCTTTGCTTGATCGTTTTTATTACCTGGCTGAGACATTCAATTCATCGGTTTTTGGCTTGTCGAACAGTTGGGAAAATATGCCAGTTTAAAAAAATAGCATTAAAGTTCATCCATGTGCTCAGCATCGGCTTCGTACTTTCCCCATCGCCCCTTATGTATTCCCACATGTACTTCTTTACAAGTCCTGAGCATATTTGCTAACTAACTGCCATAATCCCAACACACTAACTGCGACCAGGCCACCGCCAATCCAGCGTTTAAAAAGCAAATCATTGCGCATAATGGCGTTATGCGCTTTCAAACCCAATAGGTGTCCTATGGCAGCAATCGGTAAAAGCGTTAGTGCAGTTAGAAAATGCAAATCAACGGATAAAGCGATGAACGTCGTCATTTTGATGCTTACCAGGATGAACCATAATACAAACAAGGTATCTCGCAATTTGTATTTGCTAACATTCCGCATATAGACAGCTACCATCAGCGGTGCTCCGGTCAAGGAAATCCCGGCAATGTATCCCCCTAAAACGAGCAGGCCTCTATCCGCCCAAACATGATGACTTTCAATACCTCGGTTGAGTAACCAAGTAAATCCATAAAACAAGGTAACCGAATAAATAAGGCTATTTAGCCATAAGACCGGTAGATTCACCAGTCCAAAAACGCCTATGATAGCGGGAGGAATAATGTAAATGGAGGAGTGCCGCAAATACTGCCAATCGACATTATGCAAGCGGTTAAGCAGCGTTAAGCCGGAAAAAAACAGTAAATGCACACCAATGATTGGCAACCATAAAAGCGGATTATTATGCACTAATAACATCAGCGGTAACCCTAATGCGGCGCCACCAAAACCAAGTCCCGTCCGAACAAACCCGGTCCAAACAAACACCAGTGCAATGGACACCATTTGATAATGAGAAAAATCGGGTAACATGATTTAAAAATTGCCTGCTTTATTTTGAGTAACCGTTCCGGTTTCTAATGTATTTGTTTATCATGCCATCATTTTTGAAAGCGCCTGCGAAATTTTTTGAAAAAACACGTAAGAATGTAATCCACTTTTCAAAACAACCGGCTATGATCTTCAGCTAACGGTCAACTATTGTTAAGGGTTGTCAGATGCCTGCCCTCTATCTTTGGGCTGTCGGGACTCGGCAAAGCTCAGGGGCAGGCGTCGGACAAGCCTCGAGGGAGGAAACCGCGGGATCGCAGTGCAAGTCAGGATCGACGACAGTCTATGGGGATTTGAATGGTGGTTCGGCCTGAAATTTGGCTAACAACTCCATCGATTGGGCGATGACATAGGTCAGATGC
>CAYVFT010000108.1:1417-11337 GCA_964450225.1 uncultured Crenothrix sp.
CAAATGACAGCTTAGTAGCGTCAACCGGACAGTGGGCTTTAGCGATGAATCCGTAGTCTCGGACAATACAGCGCCGAGCAGCGCTTTTTGAAGAATTGGAACCTGATCAAGCCATCGAACTGATGGTCTTGCGGAAGCGGCTCAACGCCAGTATGAAAAAGATGCTGCCGATCGCGATCAGCGCGAGAAATTGCGGCCAGACGGTGCCCAAACCTGCGCCCCGATAGAGAATGGCTTGCGCCAGCGAGACGAAATGCGTGGTCGGAGCCACCAGCATGATGTTTTGTACCAGCCAGGGCATACTCTCGCGCGGGGTGTACCCGCCGGACAACATCTGCAGCGGCAACAGCACCACGATCATCAACAAGCCCAGCTGCGGCATCGAGCGCGCCACCGTGCCGAGAAAGATACCCATCGAGGTGGTGGCGAACAGATGCAGCGTCATGCCAGCCACGAACAGCGCTATCGAACCTTCGATCGGCACCTTGAGCGCGCCCTGCACGACGAAGACGATCGACGCCGTCGCCACAATAACCACTACGAGGCCCATGGCCCAAACCTTGGCCGTCATAATTTCGAACGGCGTCAGCGGCATGACCAGGAGATGCTCGATGGTGCCGTGCTCGCGCTCGCGGATCAGCGCCGCGCCGGTCAGGATGATGGACAGCATGGTGATGCTGTTGATGAGCTCCATCACCGAGCCGAACCACACCGTGCTCAAATTCGGATTGAAGCGGACACGCACTTCGAGGTCGGCGGGCAGCACGGCGATTGCACGATGGCGCTGCACGAAGGCCGCTACCTCGCCATTGACGATGTTTTGCACATAGCTGTTGCCGATGAAGGCTTGCGACATGCGTGTGGCGTCGACGTTAAGCTGGATCACAGGCGTCCGCCCGGCCAGCACATCGCGCTGGAAATCGGGCGGGATATCGAGGACAAAGGTGTAGAGACCCACATCCATACTGGGATCCATGGCGTAGGGTTCGATGATCGCGGGCGCCAGGAAATGGGGCAGATAGAAGGCGTTGACAATGCGCGACGATAATGGCGAGCGGTCTTCGTCGACGATGGCGATCGGCGCCTTGTGCAGCGATTCCGGCATACCGGTCGCGGTCAGGTAAACCTGGCCGGAGAAGGAAAACACGATCAGCGTCAGCATCAGCGTGTCACGGCCCAGGCTGCGCAATTCCTTGATGCCGAGATGAAAGATGTTGAGCAGGGTGTGCACGGCTAACGCTCCTGTTTTTTCAGCAGCAAGACGCTAAAGGCGATGATCACCGGAATGGCGAGGGCGAGAGCCAGCAACGAGGAACTCAGCTCGGCGAAACCCAGTGCCTTGGAAAAGACGCCGCGGCAAATGGTCACGAAATGCGTGGCCGGAAAAATCTCGCCGACGAAGCGCGCTCCACCCTCCAGCGACGACACCGGGTCTATCATGCCGGAAAATTGCTTGGCTGGAATGATGGTTGCGATCGAGGTAGCGAAAATGGCGGCAATCTGGCTGCGGGTGAAGGCCGACATCAGCAGGCCGATCCCTGTGGCTCCCGTCACATAAAGCAGCGCGGCCACGGTCAGCAGCAGGAAACTGCCTTTGAGCGGCACGCCGAAAACGGACACGGCGAGCGCGCAGACTAAGAAGAAGTTAATCATGCCTAAGGCGATGTAAGGCAGTTGCTTGCCGATGAGAAACTCCAATCGGGTAACCGGCGTGACGTACAGGTTGATGATGGAGCCGAGTTCCTTTTCGCGCACCACGCTGAGCGCGCTGAGCATGGCCGAAATCAACATCAGCAGCATTGGGATCACCGCCGGCACGATGGCCGGCAGGCTCTTGACGTCGGGGTTGTAGCGGAAGCGCGTTTCGATCGTCATAGGCGGGGCGGGCGTGTGGCCCGTGGCATGATGGCGCGTCTGTTCCATTAGCCAGGTCTGGTGCATGGCCTGCACGTAGCCAAGCACGTTCTCGGCTCGGGTCGGCATCGCCCCGTCGATCCAGGCGCCGATCTTGACCTTGTCGCCACGCTCCAGATCGCGTGCAAAGTCCGGTGGAATCTCCAGCGCCAGGCTCAGCTCGCCACTGCGCATGCGCCGGTCGAGATCGTCATAATCGGTGATCGGCGGCTGGGCGATAAAGTAGCGCGAACCGCCGAGATCAAGCGCGTAATTGTTGCTGAGCAGGGTCTGGTCGCGGTCGAGCACGGCAAAACGCAGGTTTTCGACATCCATGCTGATGCCGTAACCGAATGTGACCATTAGAAACAGCGTGCCGAGCAAGGCGATCAAACCGCGAATGGGGTCGCGGCGCAGTTCCAGCCCTTCGCGCAGGGTATAGCTGAACAGGCGCAACAGGCTGAAGCGGACGTTCACTTGAGACGGGGCGGCGGATACCGGGATAACGGTTTGATCAGACAGGCTTATGGGCGGTGCCGGTATCTCGCCAGCGGATTCGCCGTCGAGGCCGCTGGCTTCTTTCAGGTAGCCGATGAAGGCGTCTTCCAGCGTGGCGTGGCCGCTTTTTTCCACCAGCTTGGCGGGAGCGTCGCTGGCCAGCACCTTGCCGGCGTGCATCAGCGAAATGCGGTCGCAGCGTTCTGCCTCGTTCATGAAATGGGTGGAAATGAAGATGGTCACTTTGTCGCGGCGGGCAAGGTCGATCATCAGTTCCCAGAACATATCACGCGCTATCGGATCGACGCCGGAAGTCGGTTCGTCGAGAATCAGCAGATCCGGGCTGTGGATCACCGCCACCGCTAGCGACAAACGCTGGCGATGACCCAGTGGTAACGCATCAGGCAGGGTATCCATGACCGCGCCGAGCAGGAAACGCTGCGCCATCTCGTCGATACGGGCAGGAATCCCGGCGGCGGGCAGGTGGAACAGCTTGGCGTGCAATTCCAGGTTTTGCCGCACGGTTAGCTCGGAATACAGCGAGAACGCCTGCGACATATAGCCGACGCGCTTGCGCGTGGCCAGATTGCCGGCGTCGATGATCTTGCCGAACAGCCGCGCTTCGCCTTCGCTGGGTTGCAGCAGGCCGGTGAGCATTTTCATCGTGGTCGATTTGCCGCAGCCGTTGGAGCCGAGAAAACCGAAGATCTCGCCGCGTTCAATATGCAGGCTGACGTTGTCAACGGCGGTAAATCCGTCGAAGCGCATGGTCAAACCGCGCGCCTCGATGGCGATTTCCTGTGCGACGCCGGTGTCGCGCGGCGGAATAACCACAGCCTTGTGGCCCTGGCGCTTTGCTTCCGGCAGCAACCGGATGAAGGCCGCTTCCAGCGTATCGGCGGCGGTGCGCGTGCGCAGTTCCAGGGCGGTGCCGGTAGCGAGAATCTTGCCCGCATCCATCGCGACCAGCCAGTCGAACCGCTCCGCTTCGTCCATGTAGGCGGTCGAAACCAGCACGCTCATGCCGGCGTGGCGCGCGCGCAGCCTGTCGATCAGGTTCCAGAACTGGGCGCGCGACAGCGGGTCGACGCCGGTGGTCGGCTCATCCAGCACTAATAGATCGGGATAGTGGATCAGCGCGCAGCACAGCCCCAGCTTCTGTTTCATGCCGCCCGACAGTTTGCCGGCCGGACGGTCGCGGAACGGCGCCAGGCCGGTGGCGGTCAACAGCTCGGCGATGCGGCGGTGGCGCTCTGCCTGTCCGTGGCCGAACAAGCGGCCGAAGAAATCGACATTCTCGAATACCGACAGGGTGAGATAGAGGTTCTTGCCCAAACCTTGCGGCATATAGGCAATGCGCGGACAGACGGCGCGGCGGTGTGCGGCGTCGGCGATGTTGCCGCTCAGCACTTCGATATGTCCCGCCTGCATTTTCCGCGCGCCGGTCAGCAGCGACATCAGGCTGGATTTGCCGACGCCATCGGGGCCTATCAGGCCTACCATGCGGTTGGCGGGAATGTCCAGGCTGAGGTTGTCGAGAGCGAGGTTGTCTCGATAGCGCAAGCTGACACCTTGTATGCGAACAACCGGCGCGGTTAAGGTACCGTGGCTCATTGCGGCAGATTGACCTCAAGCCCGGCGGGCCATGGGGCGGCCGGGTCGATCTTGACGTAGGCCACGCCGGGAACCCCGGTCTTGACCTGTTCGAGATGTTGCTTCAACAGTTCGGGATCGATCCTGGCGCGAACACGGAACATCAGCTTCAGACGTTCGCTCTCGGTTTCCACTGTTTTAGGCGTGAACTGGGCGACGCTGGCGACGAAGCTGGCCTTGGCCGGGATCACATAGTTCGGATAGGCGTCGAACACCAGATGAATGTCGCTGCCGAGCGCGACCTTGCCCGCGACTTCGGTGGGCAAGAAGAAGGTCATATAGACGTCGGACAAATCCACCATGTTGAGCACGCGGCCACCGGCGTCCAGTACTTCGCCGGGTTCGGCAACACGGTATTGCACACGCCCATCGCGCGGCGCTTTCAGTACTCTGTCGTCAATGTCCGCCTGAAGGCGCGCGACCGTCGCCTTGGCGGCCTCAATCAGCGATTGCGATTCCACTACCTGCGATTTCGCCGCTTCGATGCCCGCACGTGCCGCCGCGACCTGGGCCTGCGCCGCACTGACAGCAGCCTGTATGCCCAATACCCGCGCACGGTTGTCGTCGACTTCCTGCAGCGGGGTAGCGCCTTCGCCGACCAGTCTTTGCGAGCGCTTCAGGCGTTTGCCGGCGGCATCGAGTTCAGCACGGCGCTGGGCGACGACCGCCTCCGCAGCGTTATATTCGCTCTCGCGCTGAGCGACGATAGATTTCGCCGTCTGATAGGTGTTCTCGGCGTGACGGACCTGGGCCCGCGCCTCGGCTTGCTGAGCGAGCAGCACATCTGTGTCCATGCGTGCGAGCACCTCGCCGGCCTGCATGAAGTCGCCTTCCCGCGCCAGTATTTCAACGACGCGGCCAGACGCCTTGGTGGCGATGTCGATTTCGGTCGCTTCGATGCGGCCGTTACCTCTGGCGATGCCTACGGGCAGACCGGCCGGACGCAAGGCCCACCATAACGCAACCGCTACGGCAAGGACGATGCCGATGAGTGTCCAGATGGTTTGTTTGCTCATGATGTCCTCATATTCGAGAAACGATAAGATTATGTAGGTTGGGTTAGGCGGTAGCGGTAGCCGTAACCCAACGCAAGAGGGACCTAAATGTCGGGTTACGCTACGCTAACCCGACCTACGATACTACATTTTTGCTTGCTTATCGGCTACAGCATTCGCACCGCCGCCCAGCGCCTTATACACGGCAATTAGATTCGTGGAAGCCTCTGCTTCGGAACGGGCCAGATTGATTTCGTCAACATAAAGGGCGCGTTGGGACTCCAGCACGTCCAAAAATGATATCACTCCTTCGTGATAGCGTAGTTGGGACAGCCGCACGGATTCACGCAAGTCAGCTACCGCGCGGGCCAATGTTTGCCTCCGCGATTCCTCCTTGAGATAGCGGGTCAGGGCGGTTTCCGTTTCCCGGAGGGCTTCGAGCACCGCCTTTTCGAAGGCCAGATAGGCTTCCTTTTGCTGCGCATCGGCCAGGTCTATGCCAGCACGGATGCGGCCGAAGTTGATCAATGGTTGCAACAGGTTGGCGGCGGTGCCGTAGGAGAAAGCGGCCGATTTGAACAAGGATTCCATGTCAGTATTGCGCAGGCCCAGAAAAGCTGATATCGATATTTTAGGGTACAGTTCCGCGATCGCCGCTCCTTGCATGGCCGTTGCCGCAGCGAGTTGGCGTTCGGCCACGCGAATGTCCGGGCGGCGGCGTATCGTCTCCGCCGGGGTAGTCAGAATCTCGATGCCCGGCGCTGCAGGCACTGTTTCTGTAGAATTCAGTTGGGCATCCAGCGTACCGGGTTGACGTCCCACCAGCACTTCCATTTGCCGCAATGTGGCGATAAGCCTTCCTTCCAGCGCAGGAATCTGGGCTCCCGTGGTCTCGGTCTGGGCCCGCGCCCGAATCACATCGTGCCGGGTTCCCACACCTTCGGCGTTGAGTCTTTCAGTCAGTTCCAGCGTATGCTGTTGCGACTCTAGATTCGAGCGCGTTATTCGCAGTTGATTCTGAATACTGCGGTAGTCAACATAACTTCTCGCCAACTCGCCCGTCAACGTCACCAGCGACTGGTGATATTGTTCTGTCGCCCCTTCCAGATCCGCAGAGGCTGCTTCCAGACGCCGTTGCTGGCGACCGAACAGATCGATTTCCCAAATGGCGTCGAAACCCAATTCGAAGAGATTGTAGCGTATACCTGGCGCCAAGCCAGGTAAGGGGTTGTCTTGACGTTGCGCACCCGTTGTCACGTTGACGGTCGGGAACAATTCTGCGCGGGTGCTGCGGCGCTCGGCTCGGGCTTGATCGATACGTGCCAGCGCTATCTTGATATCCAGGTTCCCCGCCAAAGCCTGGTCCATAAGGTTGTCCAGCTGGATATCGCCAAAACTTTTCCACCAGTTTTTTAACGACTCCGGACTGACCGGCCCTTCGGCAGCGCTCAGGACAGGTTTCAAGCCTGCTTCCGGTACTTGCCCTGCCTGCCAATGCTTCGGAACCACAGGCTCGACTTTTCTGTAATCAGGACCCATCGTGCAGCCGGCCAAACCGATAAAAGGCAGTAACCAGCTGATTTTATAGATCATAACCATGCCCTTTAAGGAATAAAGAAACCGCAGCGTCGATCAGGCGCTGTTTTGCCTCGTCGCTCAGGCCTGATTGCAGACCCAGCAGGCAGCGGAAATGTTGATCGCCCTTCAACATGCCAAAAAACAAGCGGCTCGATGTTTCGATGTCGTCGACCTTTAAGATACCGCGTGCATTCAGTTCGGCGAGGTATGACGATAGTTGCAACAACACAGATATTGGACCGGAACGGTAGACCAGTTCCCCCAGTTCAGGGAAATGCTGCTGCTCGGCGATGATCAGCCGGTAAAGTTGCATGGCTTCGTTAGTATAAACCAGGTTGACGAATGCCCCTGCGATGGCTTTCAAACCTGCAACCGGATCGCTGAGCCCGGTCTGGACACCGGAGAGCGTATTCAGCAAGGATTCACATTGTCCGGCAATTACCGCGGCGAACAATTCTTGCTTGCCTTTGAAATGGTTGTAAAGAGTTGGTTTTGACACCGGTGCGGCTTCGGCAATGGCCTCCATGCTGGCGCCGCTGTAACCGTGGGCAATGAAAGCGCGTTTTGCCGCATCAAGAATAGCTTGTCGTTTCGGATTATAAGGTTTGTTCATCGCACCGTTGAATAAATTGATTGCATCGAGGAGGGGTTAGTGATTATACTAAACTACACCGTTTAGTTAGGCAACAAAAATAAATGTCAATTACTCTCTCCAAAAAAACAGTATGGGCTAGTTTGATGCTGTTGGTCGCAATCGCAGCAGGCGCCTTTTATTGGCTGAAGGCGATTCATCCTTTCGAAACCACCGACAACGCCTATCTGAAGGCACACACCAGCTTGATCAGCCCCAAGGAAACCGGTTATGTCAAGGAAGTGTTGTTTGAGGATAACCAGAAGGTAATGCCGGGCGATTTGCTGGTAGTGATCGACGATCACGATTTTCAGGCCAGGGTGGCCCAAGCCAAAGCACAATTGTTGTCAGAGATCGCGCACATTCAGACTTTGGAAACCGGCAAACTCACACAAGGCGCCAAAATTCGTCAGGAAGCCGCCAACATTGCTGCCTCCGAAGCCGACCTGGAAAGAGCCGCGAAGGATTTGAAGCGTTTTGGTAACCTGGCCGAGGAAGGTGCGGTTTCGACGCAAACCCGCGATACTGCCGAATCCACGCATAAACAGGCACATGCCCAGCGGGATAAAGTCCGTTCCGCGCGGCAGGAAGCGGAAAGCCAGTTGGCGGCTTTGGATGCCCAGATCCAGGAAACACGCGCCCGGATCAAAGCCGCCGAAGCCAATCTGGAACTGGCTCGTATCGATCTGGCGAACACACGCATCACGGCCCCCATGGCTGGCATTATTGGCAACCGTAGCGTGCAGGTCGGGCAACTGATCAAACCGGGTAATGTGCTCGGCCATCTAATTCCGGCCAAGGGGTTGTTCGTGGAAGCCAATTTCAAGGAAAACCAGATCGCCAGGATGCAGCCGGGGCAGCCAGTGGAGATCAAAATCGACGCCTATCCCGATCAGGTTTTTGAAGGCGTGCTGGATAGTTTCGCTCCGGCGTCAGGCTCGGAATTCAGCCTGCTGCCGCCGGAAAACGCTACCGGCAACTTCACCAAGATTGTGCGGCGGGTTCCGGTGAAGATTGCTTTCAAGCCAAACGGCGACTTGAGCCAGTTGCGACCGGGACTTTCCACGGTTATCAAGGTCAAGGTGCTATAAGCAGACATGACAGAGATAACGGAGTCAACAGTATCTTCAGCCATAGATGATGACGTCGCGCCGGCGCATCAAACGGTCAGTACCGAGCAATGGATAGGTTTTTTTGCAATGGTGTTCGGCATTTTCATGGCGATTCTGGACATCCAGATCGTCGCCAGTTCGCTGGAACAGATTCAGGCCGGGCTATCGGCGACCCGGAATGAAATCACCTGGGTGCAGACTGCTTACCTGGTGGCGGAAGTGGTGATCATCCCGCTGTCGGGCTGGCTGGCGCGGGCTTTTTCCACGCGTATCTTGTTTGTGTTCTCCTGCGGCGGCTTTACCTTGATGAGCCTGTGCTGCGTATTCGCCTGGAATCTACCGTCTATGGTGGTGTTCCGCGCCTTTCAGGGGTTGTTCGGCGGGGCGATGATACCGACCGTGTTCGCGGTGATCTACACGCTGTTTCCGCGCCGTCTGCAGCCGGCGATGGTGATTGTGGTCGGCATGGTGGTGATGATTGCACCCACCGCAGGACCGGTGCTGGGCGGTTATCTGACCGAAGCTGTGTCCTGGAAGGCGCTGTTTCTGATCAATCTGGTGCCGGGCTTGCTGGTGTGTTTGGCTACCTGGCGGTTCGTCCGGATTGATGAACCGGAGTGGGAACTATTGCAAAAAATCGATTTTCTCGGCATCGTTTACATCGTGGTCTTTCTCGGCAGTATGCAATTCGTGCTGGAAGAGGGGGTGCGCGAACAATGGTTCGAGAGCCGGGAGATCGTTTTTTTTAGTCTGATTGCGGCGCTATCAGGCGTTGCGTTATTCCATCGCGAACTGACCATAGCCCATCCCATCGTCGATCTCTGGGCGTTCCGCAATCGTAACTTCGCGGTCGGCTGTACATTCAGTTTCATACTCGGCATCGGTATGTTTACGCTGATGTTTTTGATGCCGGTCTATCTGGCCAGCGTCAAAGGTTTGAACAGTTTGCAGATCGGCCAGTACATCATGGTCACCGGCCTGTTTCAGTTATTGTCCGCGTTCGTCGCAGGCCCCCTGGCGAAACGCATCGATTCTCGGCTGATGCTGGCGTTGGGATTATCCGGCTTTGCGCTGGGTAGCTGGATGAACGGCAATCTCACGCTTGAGTCCGGCTACTGGGAATTTTTCTGGCCGCAGGCGATTCGGGGCTTTTCGTTGATGTATTGTTTCCTGCCAATCAATTCACTGGCGTTAGGCACCTTGCCGCCGGAGGAAGTCAAGAATGCCAGCGGGCTTTACAACCTGACGCGCAACCTGGGCGGTGCGATCGGCCTGGCCTTGGCCAACACCTTGATGACACATCTCAACAAGCAGCATTATGCGGTATTACGTGAACATGTGACGCCCGGCTCACCGCAGGCACAGGCTGTTTTGGGAGGCTTCCAGGAACGGATGGAGAGTGCGGGGTTGCCGGATGCAGAGTCTGCCGCGCTGAAACAGCTTTACGGTCTTGTGATGCGCGAAGCTGAAGTGCTCACGCTCAATACTTTGTTTCAAATTTTAAGCCTGGTTTTCGTCCTGGCACTCTTGCTGATGCCATTAGTCAGCAAGGTGTCTGCG
>CAYVFT010000109.1:0-10985 GCA_964450225.1 uncultured Crenothrix sp.
GCTTGTTATCAAAAACCCTTGATTTTAATACAAATCGTTTTGCCAGACAGCTTCTCAAGTTGGAACCACGGCACAGCAATTGGAGCAGTGGTGTGGACTGGCTGAACAAACCGATATGACTTATATCAGGTCATTTGCTAAATCATTGAGGAACATAAAACAGCTATTTGCAATTACGCTAAGCATCAATTGACCTCCGCTCGCATCGAAGCGGCTAATGTTAGTATTGGAATGATCCGTAAAAGGGCCAGAGGCATTCGTGATGGATTATTTTAAACTCAAAATTAGACAATCCTCTGTCCCTGATGATAGGCGTATGTTCTATGCTGATGTATAAAAAACACTCACAAGACCGGACAAGAACCGCTAGAGTTTGTTTTATGTGATACTAATCAGTGAGTTACTATTTTTAACTCGCTCTACGAATTTTGTTTTGAACCGCAGTGGCGCTTTGTTTCTCAATAATGGGCCCAGTTTGCAAAAAACATCCTTTATTAGTAAGTAAATTCCATATAGCCGGGTTTTTTTCTGCTACGCGATCAAGCATGTCTGTTACTTTTATCACAGCTGGCCATCGTTCTCCGTGATAATCTACCAGAGGACCAATTTTTATAAAATTGATGCCCAACGCTGATACTAACCGGAACCATGGCGGTTCCATAGTCCCATATGAATAATGAATATCGTTTTCAAAGCTTGCTTTAACGGTGCAAGCGATTAGAGCAATACTTATAAGGGGGAAAGTCCGTTTCTCTTCTAGTGAAAAATATTCCTGCCGATCAGAACCGATAGCCGCTAAGGTATATGCTTCATTTTTTCTTTTTTTAAACGCTTTTGATACACAAAGTCGTGATACCTCTCCCAGATACTTTCGATCAATAGGCTGCATAATCGTATGATTATCAATCTCACAATACTGTTCAAGTGGAAATAATTTTTCCGGATTAATGGCATCAGGAAGTATAAGACGAACAGTTGCGGCATAATCTCCAGACCTGCGGTGACGTATCAGGTAATGAACCGAACGCTGGTCAAAGTCGTCGAATTCCATTTCATCAGGGAATTGACTGGGGGACTCAAAGTTATTTTCAATGCAATACACTTGATAGCGCAGTTTATACACCTCATTTTTAAGTTCATCAGAAATCGCCGGTACTATTTCAAAATATTGATCAAAATGATCAACAATATCATTATTAGCCAAGTGCTTATCTCATATTAAATCATTAGTGATAGGGATAGAGGTCTTATAGGACAAAGTTTCCTTACATGCCTTCTGGATGTTAAACACGATCTTTTGGTTATTATGATCTCAAATATTGGTAATTAAACCTATCAAAGTATTGCTGCAAACCGATAAAAAGTTATTAAAAATAACTATTTGTTGCCATTTCAGGAAAACTGCGAAGTAGTATAATTTCTATCAGGAAAAAAAGCTATAAAGCAATGGGTTATAAGTTCCTTAGTGTCCACCCAGGGAAGCTTAATAACAAATTTTAGATTGTGCACAAAAACAAAGCTTCGTTTGCTGGTCTATAATCCCTAGGTTTGACGCTAAACTTTATTGCCATTTATATACAAGTTTTGTTTTTAACAAATTGATTAATCATACATTATTTAGTTTCACATCCTGGTAATGCCATTAAGTTATGAACAAGTTCATGTCTTATAGAGCTTGTTAAATCAGGTAAAGCAGCATTAGAAAATGTTGGGGTTCGACAAAATTGCTGGCAGCGGCCAGAGCGGTACTGCTAATAATATTTTAATTTCATTACTTTTTGGTTTTTCAACGAGGTGAAAAGGTTTATTCGGTGGTACAACTTTCTTTAGCCCCCCAACTTTCGAATATAAAGTTCAATTGTTGAAACTTCTGAATACAAATTCAATATGACACACAAATTGTGAAGGAAAGACAATGTTACAAACCAAAGCCAAAGGCTATGTAGACCCGGAATTCCTCCGCGTCATTGGAAATCAGCTCAATCACATCAAGCAACGCTCCTATGCTCTTATGCAAATTCAGGCCGGCCATAAGGTGCTCGACTTGGGCTGTGGTCCAGGTACCGATACGATTCCTTTAGCACCTTTTGTTGGTGTAAACGGACAAGTCATTGGCGCGGATCACGATGAAGCCATGATTTTCGAAGCCGTGCAATATGCTGAGCAAGCAGGTGTAAATAGATGGGTCAGACATGAGCGCGTTGATGCCATGTCGCTGCCCTTTGAAACTGATTATTTCGATTCCTGTCGTAGTGAGCGCTTGTTTCAACATTTATCCAATCCTGCACAAGCTTTATCTGAAATGACTCGGGTAACAAAATCAGGTGGATGGGTAGTTGTCTTAGACACTGATTGGGGGAGTTTATCAACTGATAGCGATGAAACCGATATTGAGCGCCGCCTGGTTCGCTTTTTGGCTGAATCCTTTGTGCATAATGGTTACTCAGGCCGAAAATTATACCGCTTGTTCAAACAACAAAATCTGGCTGATATTACATTTGAGGTGTTTCCTGTTGCTACTTCCAATTACGCTTTAGCACGCCAGGCAACGCGGGCTGAAAGAAACGAACAGGAAGCCCTTATGGCGGGCGCCATCACCAGTGAGGAGATTCATCGTTGGCAGGCAGATCTGGAACACGCGGACTTGGAAGGTAACTTTTTTTGTAGTGTAAATGTCGTGATGCTTGCTGGTCGCAAGAATTGAATTCATTATTATTGATGCGTAGGGCACTTCGCGCGCGTCTTAACCTCTATACATTAATGGGGATCGGCCTTAATGGCTTTAAAACCGATATCGGTGCGGTAATAGATTTTATCCCAATGGATGTTGTTGGCAAGCGCATAGGCTTTAGCTTGAGCTTCCTGAATATCATGTCCCAGAGCACAAGCGCATAAAACGCGTCCGCCCGCTGTGACTATGTCGTCTCCGACTTGTTGTGTACCGGCATGAAAAACTTTGCTGTCTTTATGTTCTGGGGTAGGTAAACCGGAAATCACTGCACCTTTTTGATATGCATCCGGATATCCTCCGGCTGTCAGAACAACGCCTAGTGCGGCGCGTTCGTCCCATTCGCAAGTAGCGCAATCAAGTTTTCCCGTTAAGGCGGTTTCACAGAGTTCGACCAGATCGCTTTTTAAACGCATCATAATCGGTTGGGTTTCAGGATCACCAAAGCGGCAGTTATATTCCAGCACTTTAATCGTGCCATCGGCAGCGATCATTAAGCCCGCATAGAGAAAACCCGTGTAAGGAAGTCCGTCTTCAGCCATCCCTTTTAAGGTGGGCTCGATCACATCGCGCATAACCCTTTCATGAATTTCAGGAGTGACAACAGGGGCTGGAGAATAAGCACCCATACCGCCCGTATTAGGACCTTTATCGCCATTATCTCGGGCTTTATGATCCTGGGATGTCGCCATGGGCAAGGCGTGCTTGCCGTCTGCAATGACAATAAAGCTTGCCTCTTCTCCTTGCAAAAATTCTTCGATTACAACCCGGTTGCCGGCTTCACCAAAGACATTGTCGGATAACATGTCTTCAACGGCATCAATTGCCTCTTGCTCGGTTTGTGCGACAATAACGCCTTTGCCAGCCGCTAAACCGTCGGCTTTGACAACGATAGGAGCGCCTTGTTGCCGGATATAGGCATTGGCCAAGTGTTTATCAGTAAAGGATTGATATCTGGCCGTTGGGATATTATGCCGGATCATGAAGTCCTTGCAAAAAGACTTGGAACCTTCCAGTTGTGCCGCTTTTGCCGATGGTCCGAAGCACTTTAGTCCGGCTTGCTGAAAACAGTCAACGATGCCCATTACCAAGGGAATCTCAGGACCTATGATGGTCAAATCGATGCGTTCTTTTTGGGCAAATGCCAGTAAGCCGGGAATATTCTCGACTGCGATGTCCACGTTTTCAATAGAAGGTTCAAGCGCTGTACCTGGATTGCCAGGAGCAACAAATACTTTTTCGACTTTAGCTGATTGTTTTGCTTTCCAGGCGAGGGCGTGTTCACGACCGCCGCTACCGACGATAAGGATTTTCATGAGAACTCTTGTTTTTTGTAGGGGCGGCTTTAGCCGCCCAGAGCGTATCAAAGGGCGACTAGAGTCGCCTCAACGGTGATTTTGGTGGTTTTATGCTTTAGTTGATGCATATGAAACGAAACCTGCCGCACCTGTTAATTAATGCCTAAAATGGCGCATACCAGTGAAGACCATGGCTATATTGTGTTCATCTGCTGCGGCAATCACTTCGTTATCACGCATGGAGCCACCGGGTTGAATGATGGCGGTTATACCGGCCTCCGCGGCTGCATCTATACCGTCTCTGAACGGAAAGAAGGCATCTGAGGCCATTGCTGAGCCGGGTACAACCAGGCCTTCATCGGCCGCTTTGATACCGGCGATTTTGGCGGAATAGACACGGCTCATTTGCCCAGCACCTACCCCAACAGTTTGACCATTTTTGCAATAAACAATGGCATTCGATTTGACGAACTTGGCGACTTTCCAGGCGAATAATAAATCCGCCAATTCTTGCTCTGTCGGTGTGCGTTTACTGACAATTTTTATATCAGCGTTATTAATTTCGCCCAAATCCTTGTCCTGAACCAGTAGGCCCCCGGCGACACGCTTAAAATCAAGAGAATGTGGGGTAACATTGTTCCATACGCCACATTCCATGACCCGAACATTTTGTTTTTCAGCTAGAACAGTTTGCGCGGCTGGATTGATTGTGGGGGCAATAATAACTTCGACAAATTGACGCTTGATTATTTCAGCAGCAGTTCGCTCATCCAGTTCCCGGTTAAAAGCGATAATGCCGCCAAATGCGGAAGTTGGATCTGTTGCATAGGCTTTGTCATAGGCGGCAAGCATATTATCAGCGTGGGCTACGCCGCATGGATTAGCATGTTTAACGATGACGCAGGTAGGCATATCGTTAAATGATTTAACACATTCCAAGGCTGCATCCGCATCGGCTATGTTGTTGTAGGATAATTCCTTACCCTGAAGCTGATTGGCTGCGGCAATTGTTCCAGAAGCCGGGGCTTTTTCACGGTAAAAAGCCGCGTTTTGATGAGGATTCTCACCATAACGCATCGTTTGACTAAGATAAAACTGCAAATTTAGCGTTTGCGGAAACTGGATTCCGCTGATATTACCTAAATAAGATGCAATCGCGGTGTCATAACGCGCTGTGTGTTCAAAGCTTTTTAGGGCCAGATTAAAGCGGGTCTGGCCGGAAAGGCTGTTACCAGCGCTTTTGAGTTCAGCTATTGTTGGGGCGTAATCATTTGGATTGACGATGACGGCAACATCTGCATGATTTTTAGCTGCGGCTCGGATCATGGTAGGGCCGCCGATGTCAATGTTTTCAATGGCTGTTTCCAGGTCACAATCCGGGTTGGCTACGGTTTGTTCAAACGGGTATAAATTGACTACTACCATATCGATCGGGCTAATGCTGTTAGCCGCCATCACACCATCGTCTATACCCCGGCGGCCTAAAATGCCACCATGAATCTTGGGATGCAAAGTTTTAACCCGGCCATCCATCATTTCCGGAAAACCTGTGTAATCAGAGACTTCAGTAACGGGAATATTATTCTCTGCAAGTGCTCTGGCTGTGCCGCCAGTAGATAGTATTTCAATACCCAATTGACTCAATTCCCGGCAAAAATCGACAATACCGGATTTATCGGAAACGCTGATCAGGGCGCGAGTGATTTTTTTGTTCATGCAGACCTTTGAATTGATAGATTAGTTTGTGAGAGGTGGTCGGACGGATGAAGTTAGACTGATTTCGTACGGGCTTTAAGATAAGCCGTACTGATCGAGTTTTTTACGTAAGGTGCTGCGACTTAAACCAAGCACCTTAGCCGTTTTGGTTTGGTTGTATCCGGAATGTTCCAACGCTGACTCCAATAATGGTTTTTCAACTTCGCTGATGACCATGGCGTGAAGTCCTACTGCATCGTGACCTTTTAATTGTATAAAATAAAGGTCGATGGCCTGCCTGATGTAGGCTGATAATGGTATGGATGAGGGATTTCGGCGTTCCAAATTAATATCTCTTCGATCGACCGAGTCTGCATCCCTGCGGTCTAAGCTAACGATAACGGCGCTTTTTTTAAATGTTTCCATAGTATTATTTCTGCGCTCTCATAATAAAAGATTCAATGCAGTTCTAACCAGCATTATTTGTTGAGATGGAACTGAAGCCTGATTGATAATGTTTTTGGCGTCCTGACTTATTGACCCAAAATGTTTGAAATACCAACCGATATGTTTTCTTGCTATTCTAACACCAGTGACATTGCCATAGAAGCTATAAAGTTGTTCAAGATGACTCTGAAGTGTACTGTGAATAGCCGAATCTGTTGGTTTTTCAAGGGTTTTTCCTGTTTTAAGAAAATGGCTAATTTGATTAAATAGCCATGGATTTCCCTGAGCAGCCCGACCGATCATAATGGCATCTGCGGCAGTTGTATCAAGTACATATTTGGCTTTTTCCACTGAATCAATATCGCCGTTGGCGATTACAGGAATCTTGACTGATTGTTTAACTTTTTTAATGGTTTCATATTCAGCTTTTCCGTTAAATTTACATGCACGGGTTCTGCCGTGAAGGGTCAAGGCAGCAACACCTGAGTCTTCGGCTATTCTGGCTATTTCCACGGCATTACGATTGTAAATGTCCCATCCGGTACGCATTTTTAGCGTGACCGGTATATCGACAGAATTAACGACAGCATCAAGTATCTTCTTGACCAACACTTCGTCTCTTAATAAAGCCGAACCTGCCGCAACTGAGCAGACTTTTTTTGCCGGACAGCCCATGTTAATATCAATAATGTGTGCACCGCGTTGAGCATTAAATCTTGCTGCATCGGCCATTTGAGCAGGGTCGGTGCCTAAAATCTGTACAGATCGTAGACCTGTTTCACCGTTATGATCGGCTTTTAATAAGGTCCGTTTATGTTTACGTAAAGCAGGATTGGATGCCAC
This sequence comes from uncultured Crenothrix sp., assembly GCA_964450225.1. Taxonomy (GTDB): domain Bacteria; phylum Pseudomonadota; class Gammaproteobacteria; order Methylococcales; family Methylomonadaceae; genus Methylobacter_C. The sequence goes on from CAYVFT010000109.1 coordinate 7,012, forward strand.
CATCTCAGACACAGTCAAACCCGCACCGAATTGTTTGCACAATTCCCTGAAGGGACGGTCGCTGATTCCTGCCATAGGCGCCAGAATCAGATTGTTTTCGAGTTGATAAGGTCCGATTTGCATAAGGAAGGCTAAAGGTACAAGTGAGTATTCTGACTATTAGCCTTGTACCTGAAAATTATTTATCCATAGAGTCATTCCAGATCGGATTATCCCGGTCTTCCTGGTCCAGTTTGGCTAAATCTTCCGGATAGATATGCCAGAAAGATTTATCGATTTTGGCGTTGCTGTAACCTTCTTTTTTCTCATGAGTGAAAGGACACCACCAATTCTCAACGATTTTGACCATGTAAGCATGCCACTCAAAAAGAGCAACACTGACCGGGCAATACCAGGTGCAGTTTAATATCCAGTACAGCCTTGATTGAGCCAAACTGAGTTTAAATGAACCATCCATAGTGATTTGGCTTTTCAGATTATAGCGATGGCTGTTTCTCTCAGGGAGAAAATCGGCCAGGGTTTTAATGTTTTTCCCGCCTATCAAGCGTAAGTGATAGTAAGTGAGATAGGCGCTAAGAAATACAAACGGTAATGTCAGTATTGGCAAGTAAACAAAAACCAGACCTATCGCTCTTTGCAGAACAGGAACTTGTTGATGATTTTTACCGATTTCAGCCCGGCCAGAACAGGAATCGCATGCTTTCATTTTTTATATATCCTCATTTATTTTGTTATGGTTGTTGTGTGATGGAGTTGCGTTGTATTCATTAAGGAGCTGATAAATACTGAGGCAACCGGCGCAGCAAAATCTTTGCGGCCCTCTGTGGTGTTCAGGGTAAAACTCCTCAAAACTGCTTGTTGTCCGTAAAGAGTACATGGTTTTTCATATTCTATAAAGGGCATAAAGATGTCTCAACGATTTTATAAGCTTGAAGAGACTGAGCAAAAGAAGGTTTTTAAATAATCAGTCTCAGGGGATGCGGGATCGATTGGATGGTCAGGCCCTTGTCCTAAGCTTGCAAAAAACACCAGATGCCGGTCTATATGTCGCCCGGATGAGCGTAAAATTTCATGCAGATTTTCACGGCTCAGATGATAAGAACAGGAGGCTGACACTAGAATACCGTTTCTGGACAAAACCTGTAGAGCAAGATGGTTCAATCGGCGATAAGCCTCGTAGCCTTGTTTAAAATCTTTTTTACGTTTAATTAACGCAGGCGGATCCACTACGATAATATCATAAAGCTGGTTTTCCAGGCGGGCTTGCTTCAGAAAGTCAAAAACATCGCTGCGGGCAAAGTGCATTTTATCTTCAACCTGATTGAGCCGGGCATTTTCTTCAGCCAGTGCCAATGCGCCTTCAGAGGTGTCAACACAGGTGACTTCAGATGCTCCAGCCAGGGCGGCAGGAATGCCCCAAGCTCCGCTGTAGGAAAATAAATCCAATACCCGCTGATTTTTCGCAATACTCGCCACAAAAGCGCGGCTATTCCGGTGGTCGTAAAACCAGCCGGTTTTTTGTCCGCCCAAAATATCGATTTTAAATTGTGCGCCATTTTCTTCAATGATGAGTGAGTCGGGGAGTTGCCCGTAGGCGATCTCGGACTCCATGCTTAAGCCCTCCAACTGCCGTTGGCTATTATCATTCTTCAGGACGATAGCGGCCGGATTAAATAGCTCAAGCAGAGCGGCAAGCAATGCTTCTTTGCGCTGTTCAATGCCGGCAGTGGTGATCTGTACCGATAATACCGATCCAAAGCGATCGATGACTAAACCGGGTAAGCCATCACTTTCACCAAAAACGAGGCGATAGTAGGGCTTATCAAAGAGTTTTTCACGCAAGGACAGAGCGGTAGTGAGGCGTTCTTTAAAAAAATTGACGCCGTATTTCAGATTAGGTTTTCTTGACAGCAGGCGGGCACAAATCAGGGTCTGTGGATTGACGTATGCCGTACCTATGATTTTGCCATCATCACTTTTAATCTGTACCAAGTCGCCAGGTGAGAACTGTTCAAGAGGTGAGCGTTTGGTGTCAACTTCATTGCTAAAAACCCACAGATGCCCTTTGCGCAGGCGCGTGTCTTCGTTCTTTTTTAAATAGATTTCAGGTTGCGACATTGAATATGAGTTTATGTAAAAATTAAGGTAAGCAACTATTCGCCGGATTTATAAGGTTCATGGCTAAAGGCAACTAGCTGCCTGGTTGAAGTTAGGTTTTTTCACCTTTCACCTGATGCCATTAATAAATGAGATCAAACATAGAACCGCCAACTTTGGCTTTCGGTGCTGCGATTTTCAGACTGATTTCTATTATTGCATCAGCAGCCATAACGGTTGCAACAGAGTCTTCAGCTAAATAGTCCCGAGGATGGAAAACCCTGTGAGCAAAAGCATTTCCGCTGTAATCAAGCAAGGTCAGTTTGATGTTCGGGTAATCTTGTGAAAAATCAGCCTGATTACTAATGACTACTTTGAAAGCATAATTTTGGTCGGACAAATAAGTAAATGAGCGATGCAAAACGCTAATTTCATCCAGATTTTTGTAAACAGGTAATTGACACTTAGCCAACTGACACAGCTTTGACAGAACTGGGCGGACGGCTGGGTTTTGGCTGAAGGCATAGCCTTCGAAATAGGCGATTTGCCCGATCAATATTAGCAAGCCGATCATCAGTCCTGTCTGCCAATAAGCATTGCCTGACACCTTGTCCCAAGGCAAACGTTTTGACGACAGTTTATCTGAATGGGTAATTTTTTCTGTTTCGCTGATACGTTCCAATGCATCAAACATTGCCGAACAATTATTGCATCGTAACATGCCCCGGCTGGCGCGTAATTGCGTCAGAGTCAGTGGCTGTATTGTTTGACATTCAGGACATTGGGTAAACATAGTGATCTAACGCTTGACTCCATCCAGTCGGATCCAGTCTTCCTGTTGAATTAAAGGGTTAAAGTTAATGTTTTGCTGGTAAGCACTGATAACGGATTCGGCCTGTTTGCGCAGGATACCTGATAATACCAGTTGTCCGCCTGAAACAAGCAATGCACAAATCTGTTCTGACATATCAATTAAAGGTTTCGCCAGAATATTGGCCAATACAATATCAGCCTGAAAAGGGTGTAATTGCTCGGGTAAATAGCATTTAATTTTATCCTGCACATTATTTTTTATTGCATTGCTTTGAGTGGCTGTTATGGCTTGCGGATCAATATCAACAGCGTGGGCGATGTTAGCGCCAAGCAATATCGCGGCAACGGCCAGTATGCCGGAGCCGCAGCCGTAATCGATGACCGTTTTATCCGCCAAGTCATGACTGGCCAGCCATTCCAGACATAATGCAGTAGTCGGGTGCGTGCCGGTGCCAAATGCAAGTCCCGGGTCTAGCGTCAGGCAAACCGTACCGGCTTCGAATTGTTCCTGATTCGTTGGACAAACCCAAAGTTTGTCGGCAAATTTCATCGGCTTGTAATACTCCATCCAGGCGCGTTCCCATTCCTGATCGGCAACGGCTTCATGCTGCCAGTCATGCAATTCATCGTTCTTAAACTGCCGGAATACCAGGGTTTTTATAAGTTCCGGTTCAGCATCCAATTCAAAGAGTGCGATAACCTGGGTGTTACTCCATATTTTGGTTTCACCGATACCCGGTTCATAAACAGGTTCGTCTTCAGCATCCATATAAGTAACGGATACGGCTCCAAGATTGCTGAAAAAATCAGCCAATTTGGGTGCGGTGTTTTCATTGGTGATAATGGAGATTTGATGCCAAGCCATAAAATAGATGATTTGTTTTAAATGTAGGTTGGGTTACGACTGCATGCATGCAGGAGGTAGAGCAATGCAGGAGCAATTGCCGAACAAGAGCGTAACCCAACATTTGATTTCGATGTGTTGGGTTACGGCTATCGCCTAACCCAACCTTATATCTTGATTCTGGACTTCCAAAAGTCCAGAATCCCCGACTGATCATCGG
>CAYVFT010000110.1:0-10967 GCA_964450225.1 uncultured Crenothrix sp.
GTGGCTCAAAATTAATGGCCGAAAATGGCTCAATTCTGTTGGCCATTGACACTGATAGAGCCGTTCAATTTCCTCTTTGTTAAATTCAATTTTGACCATGTCTGATAGAGGGTGTAAATTCGGCCATTTTACGCAATATATTTTCCGCATCCGTGACCGCTCTGGGTATAGAATGCCTCCCCGTTGCAATAAAATTTTTAACGCTTAGGTAGCGGCAAAACCGACACAGATTTCACACGCCATCGGTGTGTTGAAGGGTCTTTGTGATTTAGAAAGCCCATAGCAGCTCTTTGGCAACCAAATATCCGCGTTTCACGCAGGCAGCGAATACCGTTTCGCAGGCGGTAACGAAAAAATAAAGACCATCCACATCAGTTAAAAATTCTAACAGGTTATCGGATTTTGCACCTTCCGGAAAATTTTTGATGACTATGATTGGATTTATATCAAGCGCCATTTCTTCAACACATCGACTTTGTGGCGATTGATATGAGGCAAGATATACTCCGCGCGGTCACGGATACGGAAAACTGAAACACATTAATCCCTTGTAATATAAGGCGTTAAACACTTTTAAGGATCCGCAATTGTGACCGCGCGGAGTATAGCGCCTACTCGGATATTTAAATTAGGCAGTTCAAAATAATCAAATCGGAAATGCTAAATTTTCTAACACCTAGACCCGTCAAAGTAAATCAATGACTACCACCCACACCGCTCAAGCCAGCGATAGCAAATTGACTTGTCCGAAAAATTGCCTGCTCAGTTTCTGTAAGCCAACTAATATTTGTTGAGAAAGCTTCTTTGTATGAAAAATGTTTATACATAGCTGGATATTCTTTATTCAAAGTTTGAGTTGACTATCGACAAACTGATAAAACTCTTCCAACTCTGGTTTAAAATTTTCAATTAAAATATGATCATCAATGTAAAACAATGCTCTTTGACCATGATAGTCTATTACTTCGCCCAGCTGGATAAAGCATATTCCGAAACGTGATAAATGTTTTGCTAGCCGGGGTTCCATCATTACCATAATATATTTTATACCTCGTCTTATGGCTATGCTGGCTGATGCCATGTAAAGTGCGACTGCAATATAAGGAAAGTAGCGCATTTCATCATTTCCTACTTCAATTATATTAGCACCGTGAAGGTTTGATTTTTCACCTAACCTCCGCCTGAAGTTTCCGTGCACGGCTAGCCTTGATAACTCCCCAAAACAGGTTCTACCTAGATTTTCAAGGAATTTTATTTTTTTTGGATCTATTGACGGCAAACAATTATGCTCGAAGGGTAAAGGCTCTTGCGGATTATTTGATGGTGGTGTTACCAATCTCACGCAACCAGCATAATTACCTGAAGCTTTATGTGTTATCAAAACATGGCTTGAATACTCGTCAAAACGATCCTTTTCACAATCAACTAGGCAGTTCTTTTCATATTGTAATTCGGTGCAATATACATCATACCGAAGTTTATAGACGGCCTTTTTTAGATCAGATGTGTGTGCGGACTGGACTAAAAAGTATTTCTGAAAATGCTGTGCCAAGGTTTCTCCGAACATTTTCTTATTGTCCTTTGCAAATAAGGTATTGCAACTTAAATGATATTACCTATATGTATATAGAAGTTACGCATTGACAAATATATTAATATGGAAAACAAATAGTTATTAATTATTTCTTTAATAAGTATCGCTGTGGTTTTTTTAGGGAACCATTAATTTAAATTTTATTAAAACTACAACTTATTGATTCTAAACAGTTAGATTTTTATAAAATTGACTATTGAAGGCCTTCCTATAAACTTTTTGCTGTCAATGCGTAACTTCTAGTATAGTGTTTTATTAAATTAATTTTCCATCATCAAGGTTTAAACCACCGGCTTTAGCTGCGATAATAAAGGACAAGGAGGCGTCTCTATGGAATAGAGATACGGTAGTCATACAATTTTTCAGATTGAGTATCATTTTATTTGGGCTACAAAATACCGTTACAAAGTTTTGCAAGGAGAAGTAGCGGAGCGAGTCAGAGAGCTGGTCAGGCAGACCTGTGAGGCTTTTGAAATACGGATTATTCGGGGTGTGGTGGAGCAAGGACCATGTGTGTATTTTGGTCAATGCACCGCCTACACTTGCGTCAAGTGAAATAATGAGGTGGATCAAAGGGAGAACATCGAGTTATCTGTTTGAAGAGTTTCCACATTTAAAAAAGCGTTATTGGGGACAACATTTTTGGGCGCGCGGCTATTTTTGCGCCACCGTTGGGCAGATGACGGAAGGGATGATAAAGCAGTATTTGGAACATCATTTTGAACCCAAGCCAAATGATAATTTTAAAATGGAACCCGATTAAGACGCGTCGTTTAGTCGACGCGTATCCGGACTTTCAGTCCGTTACTCGAAACCACTGGCTTTTAGCCGGTGGTTGTTAAGTTACGAAGCCCGTAATTTCCGCAACTCTTCATAAGTCATCTGATTCGCTTTGATGAATAGCTTAGTCCTTAGCGCAAAATGATTGGCTTTGTGTTTTATCTTCAGACACACCCGCTGGAACACCGCATAGATCGACATGAAGATGCGGTTGTTTTAGGTATACTCCGCGCGGTCACGGATGCGGAAAACTGAAACACATTAATCCCTTGTAATATAAGGCGTTAAACACTTTTAAGGATCCACAATTGTGACCGCGCGGAGTATAGTGACCGTGCGGGTCGGTGATTTTGTCAACCCCACGTTGGATTTTAATGATTTATGGAACTCCTCGACTTTCCGCCGTTTTTGGTAGATCGTGGCGACTTGTCGGCTGTCGCATGCCAAATCGCTGCATACCAAATTCAAATAGCAAAATAAGAGGACTTTTTGACCGCGTACCGTGTCGCCGGTGGCAGTTTCAATGTCGATCGCCTGCTCGGGATTAAAGTGCCGGGCACGCTCGCGGCTAACCACCAGGGTGCCGGGCGGCGCGTTCAGGCCGGTTAACAGGGTTGCCAGGGTGCCGGCCTCGGCGACGTTGCCCGCAAACGTTTGCGAGCTGCGCACAAAATCTGTCCTGAGCTACGCCGAAGGGCCGGTGCAGTTTTAGCGAAGCAACGTCGAAGCTTTGAATGTCGGAGACAGTGCTGTCGATGTACAAGGAGGCTGTCCGAGAGCTAACATACTTATCACCGGCCATCTATATATAGTGTTTTTTAAGCCCCACAAAGTACTATATATAGTAGGCGAATTAGAAATACGTTAGTTCTCGGACAAGCTCCTAGTCTGGAGTGACTCACGTTGCTGTACCAACCAATAAAATCAGCGGCATCGGCAAATTCATCGCGATCAGCACCCCAACTTCCTGCTTTATCAAGATAATCGTCCCAGGTTTCATCAATGGCTTGCGCATAGCCATAAGCACTACTGGGTCTGAACCAGGGAATAATGCCTATATTGTCGCTGTTTTTAGGTGGTGCACACCGTACTTGCAGCTAAAGCGAAAGAAAAGAACATTATTAATGATTTTTTCATGATGTGATGCGATCTGCTTGAGATAATAAAGCTATAAAACAAATAATTGGGCCTTAAAGAAAAACAAATTAGGTCAATTGTAAAATACTATAATTGTATTTCACAAACTTATACAGTCTGAGCTGGGATAAGCGAATAAGCAATCAGGAGATATAGTATGTATTCGGATTTAGATCGTTCTTGTCGCAAGAAGTTAATGTCATACGGATTGATTTATATGGGAGAAGCAGAGCATGAAATAAAGGTTATAGACATCTCGATAACCGGTGTGCTTGCCGAATTATATAATAATAAAAAAGATATTGATGTTAAGGATATTTTCAATATGTTACTGACGACGACAATAATTGATTTGTATCTTCCTGAAATGCGTCTGGCGGGTGAAGCCGAAGTAGTAAGGGTTGATGTAAACGATGAACATCTGTTACTTGCTCTTGAGTTTAAAAATATTGCCTACGATATAGATCAACATCTTAACAAGAGAAAAGCCTACCGCAAAAATATGCCGGATCCCGGGCAGATTTTATTAGATGGTGAATATCATCAGTTTAATACCGTAAACGTTTCGGTAGAGGGTTTGATGATTCGCCTTAATAAAACAATATCCGTTGAAGAGGGCACAATAGCCAGCTTCGAATTTAATCGGCTGGAATTAATAGGAAATGTTGAGGTAATATGGAGTGATCTTACCACTGATGGTGAAACTTTGATGGGTTTGCGGTATGTAAATATCAATGCTGAAAATATCAAAGGCATACCCCGATTTACTCAGCAACAAACTCCATAACATCTTTCCACCAGGTCAGCTCCGGCCACAACGGCAGACTGTTATGGCCCGCATCCTTGAATGTCCAGAGCCGCTTGCGACTGTGCAGTGAGTCATAGAGATTCAGACTGAATTTATTAGGGATGATTTCATCTTTGCCGGCTAACAGAATTGCTATGTTTCCTTGGTAATTTTGCAGATTTTTAATGTTGTCGAATTCGTCACGGATTAACCATTTAGCCAGAAAATACCAGTAATAGTGTTGTGCAACATTGGCCAGACTATCGAAAGGTGCCACAAACACAATGCCGTTTACCTGTAGCTTTCCAGTATGCAAAATGCCGCTGACAACACCGCTTCCGAGTGATTCACCCCAGAGAAAAACAGGGCCACCAAAATCGTTTTGCGCCTGCTTAAGGGTTTCAAGCCCATTCGAAATCATTGTTGTTTCTGATGGAAAGCCTTCTTTGGCGCCATAGCCCGGGTATTCTGCCAGGATCACACGGTAATCCAGCTTCTCCAATGCATGCAAATAATAGCTCCGGTCTATTGCTGAACCCGCATTGCCATGAAATACGATAATTGTGCCCTTGCAAACAGGCTTGGCCGATTTCGACATCAGTCCGAGATAGTTATCTTTTGATGGCCAAAGCTTCAGATTTAAGCTTTCGGCGAGTTCTTGTTGTTGTTTAATTGAATGCGTTTCTGGAAAATAAATCAGTTTTCGTTGAAAAACAAACAGGATAAACAAGAGCAGCAGGTAGCACAGTAATATCAAAAGCATTCGCTTAATCACCATGGAGATATGTCTATATCAGGAACCTGCGTATTTTAGCTTATCTCTTCTTGACCAGAAATCAGTTGCCAATTCATGAGCTTGTTGTTGAGTGTCAGCCTTGCCCAGTAGCTTTAACGCAATCGCTGCTGTGCCGATAATTGATGCTTCGGCGAATTCGTCATCAATTTTTCCCTGCCAAATTAAAGACAGTTGCTTCGGATCAAGTTCTTCTGATTTGACATGGCGACGTGTGAATAAAGCCGGCCAGTTTTCGTCTGATAATTCGCCATTGTGTACGCTTTGCACCAGGCATTCCATGTCGGGATTACGCTCAGTTTCACCGCCTTCACCTTTTAATACTGCCGCATGAGGCTGTTGCAGTATAGCAGCAGCTTGTTGATGCACAGGGCGATAACCCGGATGGAATATACCCTGAATACTATATTCTGCATTAAAAGGGTTTAACAGACGTACCAGCGTATGAACAGGTGAACGTAAGCCCAATAGTGGCCGTAGCTCAATTATCTCATGCAGTTTCGGGCAAAAATGCTCCAGTGACAAATAACTGAAGTGCTGTTGCTCAAGTTGCTGTTTGGCTTGTTCGATAGTGTTTGCGCTTTCCAGTCCCAGGTGCTTCAAGATATCCTGAGTATAGAGTCGGCCGGCGCTATGGCCGGCCGCACCATGCATAAAAACGTTGATACCATTTTCTGCCAATAACAGAGCCGACAACAGAAACCAGGGCAGATGGCGGCGTTTTCCGGCATAAGATGACCAATCCAGGTTGACTAACGCCTTATCACTGGAGAGATTGCATGATTCTCTAGCAGCCAAAACAAAACCGGCCAATTCTTCAGGTGTTTCCTCCTTAACTCGCATTAACATTAAAAATGCACCTAACTGAATTGGCTGCACCTCGTCTGCCAGAATCATTTTCATAGCCTGATAGGCTTCATCTTGCATGAGTGGTCTTGAACCTTTTTTGCCTTTGCTGAGAATACGAATGTACTCTGCGAAAGGATGTTCAGGACGGGGCGTTTGCTCGTGATGAGTTAAGTTCATAAAGTAAATTTTAGATAATGATCGATTAACAATGCTGCAAACAAAAGCGTTATATAAATGATTGAATAAACAAACGTTTTCATGGCGGTTTTATTATCTTTTTTACGCATCATCAAGACCGCATAATAAATAAAACCAAGACCTAATAACACTGCCGACACCAGGTAAATTAAGCCGCTCATGCCTGTCAGATAAGGTAACAGCGTCACAATAATCAACAGGATGGTATAGAGCAATATTTGCAAGCGGGTAAACCCGGGGCCATGAGTGACTGGTAGCATGGGGATATTGACTTTGGCGTATTCTTCACGTCTGGCTATAGCCAAAGCCCAGAAATGGGGAGGCGTCCAAACATAAATGATTAATGCCAACAGCAGGGCATAGGGATGCACTTCATTCGTCATGGCACACCAGCCCAACAACGGCGGTGTAGCACCGAAAATACCGCCGATAACAATATTTTGCGGAGTCGCTCTTTTAAGATAGAGCGTATAAATAAAAGCGTAACCAAACAGCGATAAAAAAGTCAGAATAGCCGTTAAGGTATTGACTAATAAAATCAACAAAAGCATTGAGCTTACGCCTAACACAATTGAAAACGTAATGACATTGGTCGTGCTTAATTCACCTGCAGGCAAGGGACGGTTTTCAGTACGGCGCATCAGAGCATCCGCTTTACGATCAATAAAATGATTCATAGCCGCAGCTGAAGAGGCAGCCAGAGCAATGCCTATAGTTCCGTATATAAAAGGCTCTATAGGTGGCATTCCTGGTACAGCTAATAACATACCGACAACTGCGGTAAAAAGCATTTCCGCAACAACATTGGGTTTACAGAGTATGTAGTAATTCTTCCATGAAAGCACAGTGGATTCGCTAGGCATTGTTTAATAAGTTCCAACTTTTATATTATTGTATAGAATACCGTGAACTATTGATTATTGAAATAGTCCGACGCGCTTACAATCATGAATGAGGGAGTTATGAATAACAGATTACTGTGTACCGTCTTACTATGTCTGCCCGTGTTTAGCACTAGTGCAGAAACAAAAGTATTTGAACATACATTGGCGAATGGTCTTAAAGTTCTGGTAAAAGAGGATCATCGATCACCGGTTGTAGTATCTCAAGTCTGGTACAAGGTGGGTTCCAGTTACGAGCCAGGGGGCATTACCGGTATTTCACACATGCTGGAGCACATGATGTTCAAGGGTACGGATAAACATCCGGCGGGTGAATTTTCCCGCATTATTGCTGAAAATGGTGGTGATGAAAATGCCTTTACCGGCCAGGATTATACAGCCTATTTCCAAACCATGGAGGCTTCAAGACTGGCCGTCAGTTTTGAACTGGAAGCGGATAGAATGCGTAATCTGCACCTGCTCCCTGAAGAATTAAAAAAAGAACTTCAGGTTGTGACCGAAGAACGCAGAATGCGAACCGATGATAATCCGCAAGCAAAGATGCAAGAACAATTTATGAGCGTTGCCAATTCCAACAGTCCTTATAAGCATCCTGTTATCGGTTGGCCCGCGGATATCGCAAATTATACTGTTGACGACCTGCAAGCCTGGTATCAACGCTGGTATGCACCGAATAACGCTACTTTAGTCGTAGTCGGTGATGTACAACCCAAAGCTGTTTTTGAACTGGCAGAAAAATATTTCGGCGCACTCAAGCCCAGTGATATCAAGCCGTTAAAGCCGCAAACTGAAATAGAACAACTGGGTGTACGCAAAATGACAGTCAAAGTACCCGCAAAACTGCCTTCAATTTTAATGGGTTATAAAGTGCCGGTACTGAAAACAGCAGCAAATGAATGGGAAGCTTACGCACTGGAGGTTTTGGCGGGTATATTGGATGGCGGTAGCAGCGCCAGATTAAGTTCAGGATTGGTACGAGGTAAACAGATAGCAGTTTCTGCCAGTGCCGGCTATGGAATGACTTCAAGAATGTCCGGATTGTTTGAGCTGGAAGCGACACCCGCCGAAGGAAAAACTGTATCGGAGCTTGAAACCGCATTAAAGGATGAGATTAAAAAACTGCAACAGAATCTGATCAGTAATGAAGAATTGCAACGTATTAAGGCGCAGGTGTTAGCCAGCGATATTTACCAGAAGGATTCCGGATTTTATCAGGCGATGGAAATCGGAACGCTGGAAACCGTCGGCTTGGGCTGGCAAAAAGCCGATGAATATGTAGCTAAAATCAATCAGGTAACAGCGGAGCAAGTGCGAGACGTCGCGCGAAAATATTTAATTGAAGATCATCTGAGTATTGCTTATCTGGAACCACAAACAATCAATACAAGTACTGAAAAAAAGGGAGCCAAGTAATGCGTATTCGTCTTTTAACTCAACGCCATAAAGCCAGAAATATGGGATCGCAAAAAGCACCAACCCAGTCCAAAGCTTTTTATTGGTTAGGTATTGTCTTATTGGGATTTAGCCAGTTTGCTTACTCCGCGGCAAAAATTGAAAACTGGCAAACACCGCAAGGCACCCGCGTCTATTATGTGCATACCGAAGGTCTGCCTATGGTAGATATCCAGGTAGTTTTTGATGCAGGTAGTGCGAGAGACGGACAGCAATTTGGCTTGGCAGCATTAACGGCTGATTTACTGGATACCGGAGCCGGAAAATGGAATGCCGATGAAATCGCCCAACGTTTTGAAAGCGTTGGTGCGCTATTTGGCGTAAGCAGTTCAATTGATATGGCCACTGTTTCGTTACGTACCCTGACCGACAAACCCCTATTCGATAAAGCCCTTGAAACGATGCAAGTCATCTTGGCCAAGCCGGCTTTTAATGAGGCCGACTTTCAACGGGAAAAAAATCGAACTTTGGCAGGTTTAAAACAGCAGGAGGAATCGCCCGCTGAATTGGCTAGTATAGCCTTTTATAAAACCCTTTATGGAAATCACCCTTACGCACATCCAGAACCAGGTTTAATAAAAACTGTGGCTGCTCTTAAGGTTGCCGATCTACGTAATTTTTATCAGAAATATTACGTTGCCGCCAATGCGATTGTCGTCATTGTTGGTGATTTAACCAAACAGCAAGCGGAACAAACAGCGGAGAAACTGATAGGTGGATTACCTGTCGGGAAAAAACCGGAAGCATTACCGGATGTAACAATGCCGGTCAAGTCGACCGAGCAACACATCGAGTTTCCGTCATCACAAACCCATATTTTGGTGGGTTTACCAGGCACTTATCGCAAAGATCCCGATTATTTTAATCTGTATGCCGGCAATCACATATTGGGCGGCAGTGGCCTGGTTTCCAAACTCTTCGATGAAGTCAGGGAAAAACGCGGGTTAGCTTACAGCGCATCAAGCGCTTTCATACCCATGTTGAAACCAGGCCCTTTTATGGTTAGTTTGCAAACCCGCAATGATCAAACAGCACAAGCCTTGCAGGTGCTCAATCAAACCTTGGCGGATTTTATAGCTAAAGGCCCGACAGAAGCCGAGCTTGTTGCCGCAAAGAAAAATATTACCGGCGGTTTTGCCATGCGTTTTGATACCAATAAAGAACTGGCCAGCTATGTTGCCATGATCGGTTTTTATGAAATGCCTCTGGATTATCTGGATACCTTTCAACAAAAAATTGAGCAGGTCACAGCCGCTTCAATAACGGACGCTTTTAAACGCCGAGTTAATCCACAACTGCTGCAAACCATAACCGTCGGCAAATCGGCAGAAAAAAGTGCAAAATAAACTCAGAATCATTGGAGGAGACTGGCGCAGTCGAAATGTAACCTTTGTCGATGCGCCAGGCTTGAGACCGACACCCGTAAGAGTGCGCGAAACCTTATTCAATTGGTTGCAAAATGACATTCTGGGTAGACGCTGTCTGGATTTATATGCCGGCAGTGGCGCTTTGGGGTTTGAAGCGGCTTCCAGGGGAGCGATGTCAGTCATTCAGGTTGAAAATAATCCTCTGGCCTGCCGAGCTTTAAAAGAAAATGCTATCAAATTGGCCGCCGACCAGATAAAAATTATGCAATCGGATGTATTCCGCTATCTGGCGGGTGATTCCGAACCTTTTGACGTGGTGTTTATTGATCCGCCTTTTGCTATGGGGTTGGCTGTTCAAACCTGTCAGTGGCTGGAAGAAAAAGGCTGGTTAAGCAAACACGCAAAAATCTATGTTGAAGTGGAAAGTACGCTTAAGCTAGCTGGCATGCCTGAAAACTGGCAGCAGCTGAAAAGTAAAGTGGCGGGAGAGGTCGGGTACCATTTGTATGAGCGGTTGGGCTGAGTGTTGTTTCTGATATCATTTTCCAAGCAACCATATGAAGAACTTATGAGTGACTGGAATTTGGTTATGAATGGTGAGGAACCGTTCATAATTCAACCATTACAATGGAGGAAATAAAATGTATCCATCAGTAACAGCTGTTGTCCCCCGAGAAGATTTCATGCTTGATATCACTTTTAGTAACGGTGAAAGTGGTGTATTAGATATGAAGCCATACTTGGGGTTTGGAATTTTTAATCGACTTAAAGATCGCCAATCTTTTGAAAAAGTTACTGTAAACGCGGTGGTAACATCAATACGCGTCAAATCCACACCACACATTTGTAACAGCAGTGTGCGAGCATCAAATTTGGGGGCATTCCTGGCTTTGCCCCGACGTCGCTTGGATTTGTCGGTCTTTAGATCGTAACGTGCTAAATCTTGAGGCATTTTTTCCAGCCAGCAGGCGTTCTGCATAGGCATCGTACAAGTCAACCCCCTGTTTTAGGGGAAAATATGTTCTTTCCGCCAGCTCCCTTGTAAGGCTTTTGTAATGAGTTCCTCACTGGCTTTGATATGATTGTTGCGGTATTTAGCCAAGACTTG
>CAYVFT010000111.1:0-10911 GCA_964450225.1 uncultured Crenothrix sp.
GCAATTATATTTAGAGTTTGACGAGTTTATTTTTTCCATATATCATTCTGCGGTTATGTTAAATCGTTTGCCTGAATATATTGATCCTGTGCACTTGGCTGAAAAGCATGGTGTTGTGAAGGGTCAAATACCATTAAAAAGCCTGGATCGTTTGGCGGAAATGCTGGTTAACGACACGGGTATAATTAATGTTGATCTTTTTTTTGGGCGAGAAGGAAGGCTGGCCAAGGTTGAGGGGCATATAGAGGCCGTTTTGGAGCTTGAGTGCCAAAATTGTCTGGAGGCTGTTACTTGGCCTATTGATTGCGCTATCAAATTAGGCATCGTTTCTTCAATAGATCAAGTTGATAGATTGCCCGAAGATTATGAGCCCTTGCTAGTTGAGGAAGAGAGAATTTCTCTTAAAAATATTATTGAAGACGAGATATTACTCATTTTGCCGGCATTTCCCAAGCACCAACATACTTGTTGTGTCCCGAAGTTTGACAATAACAACGTAGTTCCATTAGTGAATGACGCGCAGTCATCCCCTGAAAACCCATTTTCCATTTTAGCCAAACTTAAAAATACTGGAGATTTATAATGGCCGTACAAAAAAGTAAAGTATCGCGATCAAGACGCGGTCAGCGTCGTTCACATGATTCCTTGACAGGCAGGGCATTGTCGCAAGATCCAATCACTGGTGAAACGCATTTGCGTCATCACGTTACCCCGGACGGTTATTTCAAAGGTCGTCAAATAGTCACCACAGGCGACGAAGATTAATAATCTGTTTGCTCTGGAATGATGCTATGCCGGACCGGCCTGGTTCGGCTTTCTTCAATAACTGCGGAGTTGTTCGTCAGCGTGAGTTTAATAATTTCAATTGATGCAATGGGCGGGGATTATGGTCCTGAGGTCACTATTCCAGCATCATTGGATTGTTTAAAAAACAATCCAGACTTAAAATTGATTTTAGTAGGCGATGAAGCAGTTATAAAGCAACTGTTGCCGCAGGAATTAGCCGGGTATCAAAATAGACTTACTATTCATCACGCATCGCAGTGCGTTGGTATGGATGAGTCTCCATCCAAAGCGCTGAAAAACAAAAAAGATTCTTCAATGCGGGTTGCTATCAATCTCGTTCGGGATGGCCATGCAGACGCCTGCGTGAGTGCTGGAAATACCGGCGCATTAATGGCGACAGCACGCTTTGTATTGAAAATGATTCCGGGAATTGATCGGCCCGCCATTATTTCCACGCTACCGTCGATTTACGGACATACTCATGTGCTCGATTTGGGCGCGAATGTTGATTGTACTGCTGAACACCTTTTTCAATTTGCGATCATGGGTAATGAATTGGTTAAAGCAGTTGAGGTCATCGAAAGTCCCAAAGTGGGCTTGTTAAATATTGGCGAAGAAGATATGAAAGGTAATGAGCAGGTTAAATCAGCCGCAAAATTACTGGAAAGTTCGTCGTTAAATTATATTGGTTATGTAGAAGGCAATTCTTTAAATGCTGGGCATATCAAAGTCGATTTGATTGTTACTGATGGATTTGTCGGTAACGTTGCACTAAAGTCCATTGAAGGTGCGGCCAAAATGATTGGCTCCACGTTAAAGGAGGCTTTTGGCAAAAACAGTTTAACCAAGCTGGTTGGGTTGATTGCCTATCCGATCCTTAAGTCGTTTAAGAAGCGCATTGATCCTCGTTTATATAATGGCGCAAGTTTTTTAGGGCTCCGGGGTCTCGTTATTAAAAGTCATGGTGGAGCGGATGTTCTTGCTTTTAAATCGGCCATAGAGCTTGCTGAAATTGAAGTCAAAAAAGATGTCATTAGAAAAATAAGCGAGCAAGTTGAGAAAATACTGGCTCTGAGAGAAAGCGTATGATTCGTTATTCAAGAGTAATCGGTACCGGTGGTTATCTACCAGAGGAAGTTCGCACTAATGAACAAATTTCGCAGACTGTTGATACGTCAGATAGCTGGATTTATGAACGAACTGGTATTAAAAGCCGTCGGATTGCAGGGTTTAATGAAACAGCTGCAAGTATGGCTGAAATTGCTGCCAGGCAGGCAATTGATGCGGCGCAAATTGATCCAGATTCAATTGATTTAATAATTGTTGCAACTGGTACGCCTGATCGAGTTTATCCGAGTACAGGTTGCTTATTGCAGCAGCGGTTAGGCATTAAAAACACCGTTGCTTTTGATGTTCAGGCAGCTTGTTCAGGTGCGATTTTTGCCATGAGTATTGCCGATCAATATATTAAGTCGGGCGCTGCCAAGACGGTGCTTGTTGTCGGCTCTGAAATTTGTTCACGCATTGTCGACTGGACAGATCGGGGTACCTGTATTTTATTTGGCGATGGTGCGGGAGCAATTTTGCTGGGAGCTTCAGACGAAACAGGCATTTTGTCTACGCATATTCATTCCGATGGTGAGTATGAAGATCTGCTGTATTGCCCAAACCCTCAGGTTGCGACAAATACCAATAAGCACGAACCTGGCTACATCAGCATGCGTGGCAATGAGGTGTTTAAGGTTGCTGTTAATACGCTAGGCCGGATTGTCGATGAAACGCTAGAGGCTAATAATATGGATAAGTCAGAAATTGACTGGTTGGTTCCTCATCAGGCGAATATACGGATTATTGTAGCAACTGCAAAAAAGTTAAAAATGTCCATGGACCAGGTTGTGGTGACTCTTGAAAATCAGGGTAATACCTCTTCAGCTTCAGTACTTATTGCTTTCAATGAAGCGGTTCGTGATGGGCGTATCAAGCGTGGCCAAGTGGTCTTGCTTGAAGCCTTTGGTGCAGGATTTACCTGGGGTTCTGCATTAATTAAATACTAAATCAAGCGTATTCGAAGATGAGCAAGCAAATGTATAATTTAGCTTTTGTTTTTCCAGGTCAGGGTTCCCAATCTTTGGGTATGATGTCAGCTTTGGCGGCCAGTTATGATGCGGTAAAACATACCTTTGAACGAGCATCTGATGCATTGGGGAGGGATTTATGGTCTATCGTTGAAAAGGGTCCGGAAGAAGTTCTCAATCAAACACAAAATACACAGCCCGCAATGTTAGCGGCTGGAGTCGCTGTCTGGGAAGTTTGGTGCAAGCACAGCGCTATTCGACCCGATTGGATGGCAGGTCATAGTCTAGGGGAATATACCGCACTGGTATGTTCGGGGGCGATATCGTTTGAAGACGGTATAAAGCTGGTTGCAGTAAGAGGGCAATTAATGCAAGAGGCTGTGCCTGCGGGCGTAGGCTCAATGGCAGCAATTTTGGGGCTTGAAGATCATCAGGTCGTTAATATTTGTGCTCAGGTTGCCAAAAATGAGGTGGTCTCTGCAGTCAATTTTAATGCACCAGGGCAAGTGGTTATTGCAGGTAATTTTGCCGCAGTTGAAAGAGCAATGATTGCCGCAAAAGAGGCGGGGGCTAAGCGAGCGGTATTGTTGCCAGTTAGTGTGCCTTCTCATTGTGCTTTGATGCAATCAGCTGCAGAAAAACTGGATAAATATCTGCAAAATACAGATATCGATATGCCGAAAATGACGCTGATACATAATGTGGACGTTGCGTCTCATAGTGCGCCGGAAGTAATTCGTAACGCATTAAAGGAGCAGCTTTATAAGCCAGTACGTTGGGTCGATAGTATTAAATTCATGCATGATCAGGGTGTTAAGCAGTTTGTTGAGTGTGGTCCTGGCAGGGTACTGTTTGGGTTAAACAAGCGTATTGTTAAAGATGCCGAGCATTTTTTTATGCATGATCCTGAAACTTTAAATAAAGTATTGGAGCAATTCAATGGCTAAGCAAATAGCTTTAGTAACGGGTGCCAGTAGGGGTATTGGCAGAGCAATTGCAGAAAGATTGGCTGATGATGGCTTTTTTGTTGTGGGTACCGCGACATCGGATGCTGGTGCTGAATCAATTTCCAGTTATTTAAGTGAAAATGGAAAAGGCATTAAGCTTGATGTGGCTGATGTCAAATCTATTGAAGAAGTGATTAAAACGGTTAACGATGAATTTGGCGCGCCGACTGTACTAGTCAATAATGCGGGTATCACAAGGGATAATTTATTGATGCGGATGAAGGATGAGGAATGGGATGACATAATTAACACCAATTTAACTTCCATTTTTCGTATGAGCAAGGCTGTATTGCGCGGCATGATGAAAGCTAAAACAGGTCGCATTATTAATATATCATCCGTGGTCGGTTTTACAGGTAATGCAGGGCAGGCAAATTACGCAGCAGCAAAAGCCGGCATGATTGGATTTGCCAAATCAATGGCGAAAGAAGTCGGTTCTCGCAATATTACAGTTAATACTGTCGCGCCAGGTTTTATTGATACCGATATGACCAAGGAATTGAGTGAGGACATTAAAAGTACCCTTTTAGCATCGATTCCCTTGTCTCGTTTAGGTGAGGCTAAAGAAATAGCTCATACCGTTGCATTTCTTGCTTCGGCAGGTGCGGGCTATATTACGGGTGAAACCCTTCATGTCAATGGTGGCATGTTTATGCCTTAATTTGGTGACATTGTTGTAATATTAAGTATAATTGCCCGGCCGTCTGGATTTGCCGGAGACGGGATTTCTAGTAAAATTAATAACAATACTATTGTAAGTTTCATAGATAGGAAAATTTACATTGTTTGAGGATAATAATTATGAGTAACATTGAAGAACGAGTAAAAAAGATTGTTGCAGAGCAATTAGGGGTTAAAGAAGATATCGCTAACGATGCTTCATTTGTAGATGATCTCGGGGCTGATTCTCTGGATACAGTTGAACTCGTTATGGCTCTTGAGGAAGAATTCGAGTGCGAAATTCCAGACGATGAAGCTGAAAAAATAACAACAGTTCAGCAAGCTATCGATTACGTACAAAAAAACGCGTAAGACTGATTTTTAGTGGGTGAACTTATAAGTTCATCCACTTCAGTAGCTATTTGCTATTACAAAGTTCAAAATGCACGCAAATATCCAGTGCGATTCTGGATTGTTTAGTATAGATTGTTCAAATTGTTTAAAGGCTATCTTTAGGTCGCTACCTCTTCATTCCCTCTTTATTTTATCTTACGGTACATTACATTGAGTAAACGTCGAGTTGTAATAACTGGATTAGGCGCGGTTACATCCCTGGCCAACACTGTCCCGGAAACCTGGGAGGGTCTCATTAATGGCAAAAGCGGAATATCTCCAATAGATTCTTTTGACATCTCTTCTTTTGCCAGCACATTTGGCGGCGTCATAAGAAATTTTGATATTACCCGCTATATTCCCGACAAAGATGCTAAACGTATGGATGGATTTATGCATTACGGTATTGCTGCTGGTTGTCAAGCTATTGAAGATTCGGGATTGGAAGTCACCGATGCCAATGCTGAGCACATCGGAGTGGCCATTGGTTCAGGAATAGGCGGTATTACTGGTATTGAAGAGTGCTATGCAACCTATGAGAAAGGCGGTCCTCGCCGTATATCGCCATTCTTTGTCCCTGGCAACATTATCAATATGATTTCAGGCAATCTTTCAATCAAATATGGCTTAAAAGGGCCTAACTTTGCCATCGTTACAGCCTGTGCTACAGGTACGCATAACATTGGCGATGCTGCGCGGTTGATTAAATATGGCGATGCCGATGTAATGTTAGCCGGCGGAGCAGAGCGCTGTACAACATCACCTACGGCTATGGGAGGATTTGCATCAGCAAAGGCGTTATCCCGACGAAATGATGATCCGCAAGCAGCAAGTCGTCCATGGGATAGAGATCGAGACGGTTTTGTGTTAAGTGATGGTGCCGGCGTAGTTGTTCTTGAGGAACTGGAACATGCCAAAGCCCGTGGTGCAAAAATTTATGCCGAAGTAGTTGGTTATGGCATGAGCAGTGACGCTTATCACATTACAACACCTTCAGCTGGCGGCGAAGGCGCTGCACGGTGTATGAGAAATGCCTTGCGTGATGCTGGTTTAAATGTTAGCGATGTTGATTATATCAATGCACATGGAACATCGACCCCTGCTGGTGATATAGGTGAAACTCATGCAATGAAATCTGTATTGGGTGATTATGCTTATAAAGTTGCAATCAGTTCCACAAAATCTATGCTTGGGCATATGTTAGGTGCAGCTGGAGGTATTGAAGCAGTGATCACGGCATTAAGCATCCAAAACCAGATTGCCCCGCCGACAATCAACCTTGAAAATCAAGATCCTGAATGCGATCTTGATTTTGTTCCGAATACGGCAAGAAATATGAAAATCGAAGTAGCGATGTCCAATTCATTTGGTTTTGGTGGTACTAATGGTTCATTAGTGTTTAAACGCTACCAATAAAAATGCGTACTCGCGTCATTTTTTATGATGCTGGTTAATGGCGTATACAGTGAGCATATTGAAATATCGGATCGTGGTTTTCAATACGGTGATGGATTATTTGAAACAATAGCGGTTATCAACGGGCAGCCTGTTTTTCTTGATCGGCATTTGGAGCGATTAAATGCAGGTTGCCAACGTCTTTATATTCCTTTTCCGGGCGCTAAACTACTTACCTCGGAAGTTCAGGAGATTTCTCAACATTCAAGCAAGGCCGTTCTTAAGCTGATACTTACTCGTGGTTCTGGTGGGCGAGGTTATCGTCAACCTGATGTGGTCCAGACTACCCGTGTATTAAGTTTATATTCCTTTCCCGATTACCCTGATAGCTACAAAGAACAGGGTATAGTGGCCCGTATTTGCGATACCCGTTTAGGGCTAAATCCAGCGTTGGCCGGCATTAAACATCTGAATCGGCTTGAACAGATATTGGCGCGTGCAGAATGGACTAATCCCTCCATTCAGGAAGGCATTATGCTCGACATAAATGACCATGTTATTGAAGGAATAATGACTAATCTTTTTTATATAAAAAATAATACACTTTATACATCATCGCTCATACAATCAGGTGTCACCGGTATTATGCGCAGCATTATCATGATGCTATCTTCTTATCACGACCTTTCTGTAATAGAGCACACCTTTACTAAGGGCGAACTGTTATTGGCTGATGAAGTATTTGTCTGTAATTCGATTATAGATATCTGGCCCATCAAGCAAATCGAAAACACATCTTTTCCAGTAGGCTTGATAACCAGGCAATTACAATCCTGGGTTGCTCAATTTCAAAATGAGACTATTAGCGGTGGTCTCTAAAGTCATCGTTTGCATTTTATTAATTATAAGTGTCGCGGGCGGTTTGGGTTGGCATGACTATCAAAGAGCATTAAACACACCCGCTATAATCAGCAGACCGATTCTTATAGAAATCGAAAAGGGTGACTCGTTGAACCAAATTTCCAATAAGCTGCTGGCCCAAAAAGTGGATTTTAAGCCACTCTGGTTAAAAATTATTGCCGTTCAGGAAAATGCAGTCACAAAACTTAAAACAGGAGAATATGAGTTAGCGCCTGGTTTAACAATACCTGAAATATTGAACCAGTTTGTGCTCGGAAAAACTAGGCAATACGCGATTACTTTTCCAGAAGGCTGGAGTGTTAAAGAAATGCTTCAGGAGGTTGAGAAAAATCCTAATCTTGAACATACTATGCGTAGCGTTGATTCTGAAGCATTAATGCACCTGATTGGAGCAGAGATAAAACATCCTGAGGGTATGTTTTTTCCCGACACCTATTTTTTTGAAAAGCATACTGCTGACGTTGCTATATTAAAAAGGGCCTATAATAAAATGCAGTCAGTGTTGAAACAGGAATGGCAGCGTAAAGCTGAGCCCTTGCCCTTCAAAACGCCTTATGAAGCGTTGATTCTTGCCTCGATTGTGGAGAAAGAAACTGCGGTAGTTGCTGAGAGATCCTTAATAGCAGGGGTATTTATACGCAGACTTCAAGCAGGTATGTTGCTGCAAACCGATCCTACGGTCATTTATGGCATGGGTGAAAATTACTACGGAAATATCAGTTTTAATGATTTAAAAACAGTGACCCCTTACAATACATATGTTATTAGAGGCTTACCCCCAACACCAATCGCCATGCCGGGACGTGATGCAATTTATGCAGCCCTTCACCCTGATAATAGCAATTCCTTGTATTTTGTAGCTCGTGGTGATGGTACTCATGAGTTTTCGTCAACATTAAAAGATCATAATCTGGCTGTCGATAGCTTTCAAAAGAAGAAAAAATGATCAGAGGCAAATTTATTACATTGGAAGGTGGGGAAGGGGTCGGCAAAACCACTAATTTGGTATTTATAAAAAACTACTTACAGCAGCATAATATTCCTGTTGTTGTTACTCGCGAACCGGGAGGCACGGCTCTAGCCGAAAAAATACGCTATCTATTATTGGAGAATGGTAGTGAATTAATTTCAGAACACGCCGAGTTATTGTTGATTTTTGCTGCCCGTGCCCAGCATATCAAGCATGTGATTGAGCCCGCATTGGCTCAAGGAAAGTGTGTGCTATGTGATCGGTTTACCGATGCAACTTATGCATATCAAGGCGGAGGGCGAAATATGCGCATTAGCACTATAGAATGGCTGGAAAATCTGGTACAAGGCGCGCTGAGACCGGATTTAACATTGTTACTGGATGCTCCCGTTGAAATAGGAATAGAGCGTGCAAGTAAACGAGGAGTTTTCGATCGGTTTGAAGCAGAAAAAATCAGTTTTTTTGAGTCTGTCAGACGAGCTTATTTGTTGCAAGCAGAGTTATACCCGGAGCGCATCAAACTCATTAAGGCTAACCAGTCTTTAATCGATGTGCAAAGAGCAATTGTTAATGTTATTAGTACATTGTTAAGATGAGTATATTACCTTGGCAGCAAGAAAACTGGGATCAACTATATAATTACAGGATCCAAAGTCGTGTTCCTCAGGCTTTACTCATTTCCGGAAATAAAGGTCTGGGTAAGCAACATTTAGCCAATCAGTTTGCTTTATCCCTGCTTTGTGCAGAGCCGCAAGACAGCGGTTTGGGTTGTGGCTATTGTGATAGTTGTTTATTACTTAATGCTGAAACGCATCCCGATTTTATCCAAATAAGACCCGATGAGCAGGGAAAAGCCATTACTATAGGGCAAATTCGAAGTCTGGTAACTCATTTGACTCTAAAGCCACATTTTGAGTCTTATCGTGTTGTTATTGTCAATCCTGCCGATCATATGAACAACGCGGCTGCTAATGCTTTTCTAAAATGCCTGGAAGAGCCGACAGAACGTACAGTGATACTATTAATTACCGATAAGCCGACTCAATTACCTGCGACTATCGTCAGTCGCTGTCAGAAGCTTGTCGTTGCCAAACCCAATAAAGAAATTGTCTCCGCCTGGCTAAAACAGCAGGCGGTACAGGATAATTCGGAGTTATTATTCGGCTTGGCGCAGGGTTCCCCTTTGCTGGCCCTGGACTATGCCAATGACGGCACCTTAGCATCGCGTAATGATTGTTTTAGAGCATGGATGGATGTTGCAAAACAGCGCCGGCATCCTGCCATTATTGCCGAGGACTGGCATAAATTGCCTGAATCACCTTTAATATTCTGGATAACGTCCTGGATTATCGACATAATTAAATGTTGTTGCCAAATAAAGGCTGACTGGTTATATAATCCGGATCTAAAAAAACCTTTGCAAGAGCTGTCGCAACAGTTGGAATTAAAGGAACTTTACAAATTGTATGATTTAATGCTTTTAAGTCGGCAACGACTCAATACCCAAATAAATAAGCAGACAATGTTCGAAGACATTTTAATAAGATGGTTTGAACTTAACCTGAGTAAGTGACTATGGCAGAATCAACGCCCAGACAAGGGATATTGACACTTTCAATTAAGGATAAGAGCGCTTTATACGCAGCCTACATGCCTTTTGTTGTCAATGGAGGTTTGTTTATTCCCACCAATCGGGATTATGAAATGGGGCAAGAAGTTTTTCTGCTGTTAAATTTAATGGAAGAAACTGAACGGATACCTATTGCCGGAAAAGTGATCTGGAAAACGCCTCCTCGTTCAGGAAGTTATAGATCGAGTGGTATTGGTGTGCAGTTCAGTGATAAAGATGGAGGCATAGCGCGAAATAAAATAGAAACCTATTTGGCGGGCGCTTTGACGTCTGATCGATCAACTCATACCATGTAACTCCCTCTTTCATGCTGATTGATTCACATTGCCATCTTGATCGTATTGATCTGAAGCCCTATCAAAATGATTTTGCCAGTTTTATGCATGAAGCAAAAACTAATCAAATTGAACACCTGCTGTGCATATCTATTGATTTGGAGTCTTATCCGGATATGCTGGATTTAGTTGCAGGTTACCCACAAATATCGGTGAGTGTTGGCGTGCATCCAAATGTTCGGGATGGTAAAGATCCCAGTGTCGATGAGCTCATATCTTTAGGTTTGCCAGACAAAGTCATTGGCATTGGAGAGACTGGTTTGGATTATTTTCGCAGTGAAGGTGACCTGAGTTGGCAGCATCAACGTTTCAGAAACCATATTCGTGCCGCAAAGGCGTTAAAAAAACCTTTGATTATCCACACACGTGAAGCCAAAAACGATACTTTACGTATATTGAAAGAAGAGAATGCAAGTGAAGTAGGGGGTGTTATTCATTGCTTTACTGAAGACTGGGAATTTGCCCATAAAGCACTGGATTTGAATTTTTATATTTCCTTTTCCGGTATTGTTACCTTCAACAGTGCCACAGAAATAAAAGAAGTGGCGAAAAAAGTACCTGCTGACCGGTTTCTTATTGAAACTGATTCGCCTTATTTGGCTCCAGTGCCCTTTCGTGGGAGGCCTAATTATCCAACTTATGTGCGCTATGTGGCTGAACAAATAGCCGAATTGCGTGGAATTTCAAAAAATAAAATAGCAGACCAGTCAGCACAAAATTTTTATAACTTGTTTTAATA
>CAYVFT010000112.1:0-10384 GCA_964450225.1 uncultured Crenothrix sp.
TACCTAATGACAAGTCTACCTATGAGTAATGACACACTGCAAGTACGCCGTATCGGTATTGATACCTATCATGAAAACGTCGCTTATATGAACCGTGAATGCGGCATTTATCGTGCCGAGGGCTTTCAGGCGCTTTCTAAAATTCAGGTCAACGCCAACGGCGCCAGAGTACTTGCCGTTCTTAACGTAATAGATGATGTTTCTATTGTTCAGCCCGGGGAATTAGGCCTGTCTGAACAGGCATTCAAGCAGCTGAATGTGGCTGAAGGCTCCCTGGTTACTGTCAATCATGCTGAACCGCCCAACTCCATGGATGCGGTGCGCCGTAAAATCAATGGTGAACGTCTCGATCAGGATGACTTCAGCAATATAGCCAACGATATTGCTGAAACCCGTTATTCAAAAATGGAAATGGCGGCATTTCTGGTTGCGACCGGGCAAAACAATCTTGACCGGGATGAGCTGCTGTTCCTTACCCGCGCTATGCTGAAATCCGGCGACACCATGAACTGGCATGAATCACTGGTAGCCGACAAGCATTGCATCGGCGGTATCCCCGGCAATCGCACCTCCATGCTGGTCGTGCCTATCGTTGCCGCACACGGCATGCTGATACCGAAAACCTCCAGCCGCGCCATCACTTCGCCGGCAGGTACGGCCGACACTATGGAAGTGCTGGCTGAAGTCAATCTGACACCGGATCAAATGCTCGACATCGTGCGCCAGGAACGCGGCTGTCTGGCCTGGGGCGGGACGGCCAGACTGGCGCCGGTCGATGACATGCTGATTTCTGTTGAACGTCCGCTGGGCATTGATTCACAGGGACAAATGGTGGCGTCGATTCTGTCCAAAAAACTGGCCGCCGGTTCCACGCATCTGATTATTGATATTCCTGTCGGCCCCACCGCAAAAGTGCGGCACATGAATCAGGCGCTGGCCTTGCGTAAACTCTTTGAATTTGTCGGCGACCGGCTCAATATTCACCTGGAAGTGATGATTACCGATGGCCGCCAACCGATAGGCCGGGGCATAGGTCCGGTGCTGGAAGCCAGGGATATCATGCAGGTGCTGCAAAATGACCCTGATGCGCCGTTCGATTTGCGTCAAAAATCCTTGCAACTGGCCGGCAGGGTTATTGAATTTGATCCCGATGTTCGGGGCGGTCAAGGCTACGCGATTGCCCGTGACATACTCGATTCAGGCCGGGCCCTGGAAAAAATGGATGCCCTGATTCAGGCGCAAGGGCCAAAAGTGATCGACCTGCATCCCGGCAGCCTTTGTCATGAAGTTTTTGCCGATTGCGACGGCGTAGTCACAGGTATCGATAACTTCCAAATGGCAAGAATCGCCCGTCTTGCCGGTGCGCCGATGATGAGGAGAGCAGGCGTCGATTTATTAAAAAAAGTGGCAAACCCGGTAAAAAAAGGTGAACTTTTATACCGCATCTATGCCGAATTCCCGGCCGATTTCAAATTCGCCCAGGATTTGGCCGCTCACAATAACGGCTACGCCATTGGCACCGAAGAACAAATTATCAAGTCTCTGATTGCCTTTTAATCCTGACTGACGCTGCTTATGATGATACTTGCCTTCCCCGACTACCTGAATCAGGCGCAGCGCCTCGCTAACCGGCTTAATGTGCCGCTGGCTGAAGTCGGCCTGCATCATTTTCCGGATAGTGAAAGCTTCATATGCCTGCCGCCGTCATTACCCGAGCACGTCATCGTCTGCCGCAGTCTTAATCAACCCAATGACAAATTGATCGAATTGTTACTGTGCGCCACAACGGCACGGGACTTAGGCGCCAAGCGTCTTACCCTGGTAGTACCCTATTTATGCTACATGCGCCAGGATTTCGCCAATCAGCCGGGTGTTGCCGTGAGCCAGCGTATTATCGGCAAAATGCTTGCCAGCCTGTTTGACGATGTACTCACCGTGGACCCGCATTTGCATCGCATATCGTCACTGGATCAGGCTATTCCGATAAAAAACGCCATCAGCCTTACCGCGGCTGATGAAATCGGACGCTTCCTGAAACAAAAGCTCGACTATGCCCTGCTCTTAGGCCCGGATACTGAATCAGAACAATGGGTCGCCACTATCGCCAACAAAATCGGTTTCGACTATTGCATTGCTCATAAAGAAAGACAGGGTGACAAACGAATTGAAATGGCTTTGCCGGATAACAACTTCTTCAATAAAACCATAGTTATCATTGACGACATGGCCAGCACCGGCCGAACTCTGGGCAAGGCGGCCAACCTGCTGCAAGCGGCCGGAGCCGGCGATATCTACGCCGTCGTTACGCATCCTCTCTTTTGCGATGACGCAGAAACACATATTCTGCAAGCAGGAGTCAAGACCATCTGGAGTACAGACAGCATAGACCACCCGACCTCCTGTATTAAGCTCGATACCCTGTTGGCTAATGCGATTAAGGCAATTGTTTGAGGCACTTGCAAGAAAATTTCCAGTAAATAATGAATCCAGACTGTAACAGGTTGCACAAAAACAAAAATCATGTGACCAGAAGTTCCAAGTTGATTTTTTACTCTGGTTACCTTATATCGATTTAACCTAAACCTTAATGAAAAAATCATCTCATGAGTACACTGCACATTGTCTGTCCCCGCTGCCATGCCGTAAATCGAATTCCCTCAGAGCGTTTGGCGCAACACCCGCGTTGCGGCAAATGCAAGGAGGCTTTATTTAACGGCCATCCTGTGGAATTAACAACCAGCTCTTTTCAACAGCATATTTCTCGCAATGATATTCCTGTCGTTATCGATTTCTGGGCCTCATGGTGTGGGCCTTGCAAGATGATGGCACCAGCTTATGCCCAAGCGGCTGTTAAACTTGAACCAGGGGTTCGCCTGGCCAAACTCAACACTGAGCAGGAACAAGGTATCGCAGCTCAATTTAATATTCGCAGCATACCGACCCTGGTTATATTCAAAGGCGGCCGAGAGATTGCCCGCCAAGCCGGTGCCATGAGCACAGCAGAAATAATTCGCTGGATCAGCAGCCATATTTAAAGCTGATAGCCACTGCAATAATTGGTTACTTGGCGGAGTTCTAACCGTTGATTTAGGTTTTATCTGTCAATTACAACTGTTTGTATAACGCCATATACTCTTTGGCACTTTTATTCCATGAGTAATCTTTTTGCATGCCGCTGGTTTGTAATTGTTTCCAGGTTTCAGGTTGGCTATAAATAATAAGTGCGCGTTTAATGGTTTCCATTAACGTTCCAGCAGTCGCTTCATTAAAAACAAAGCCCGTTGCGGTTCTATTGCGCAAGGTTTCCGGTAACGTATCGATGACAGTATCAGCCAGACCACCGGTTTTTCTGGCTATGGGAACAGTACCATAACGTTGACTGTATAGCTGGTTAAGGCCGCAAGGTTCAAATCGCGATGGCATCAGGAAAATATCCGCGCCCGCTTCAAGCAGATGAGCCAGAGCTTCATCATAACCGAGAGTAACAGCTATTTTGTCGGGATACATTTCAGCAAGATCGGTCAACTGCTGTTCAAAAAGCTTTTCGCCCCTGCCAAGTAAAACAAATTGCAGAGGCAGCGTCAGCATCTCGGGGAGACACTCTAATATCATGTCTATGCCTTTTTGTTCCACTAATCGGCTGATGAGTGCGAACATGGGGATGTTATTATCAACGGGTAGAGAGTGTTTGGTTTGCAGCGTTTTTTTGTTGAGCTTTTTTTTGTTTAACGATGAAATATTATAACGCTCACTAATATGGGTGTCGGTTTCGGGATTCCACTGCTCAGCGTCTATACCATTAATAATGCCAGTCAGCACATCGTTCCGGTGACTTAATAAGCCCTCCAGACCATAGCCAAAATCGGCTGTTTGTATTTCCTGTGCATAAGTCGGGCTTACCGTGGTGATATGGTCCGCATATGCCAGGCCACCCTTAATGAAGGACAGCATTCCGTTAAACTCAACACCGTCCGAATTCCAAAGCAGATTGGGCAGATTCAGCGATGCCCAGGTGGCTTTTGGAAATAGGCCTTGATAGGCCATATTATGTATTGTAAAGACGGTAGCCGGCCGGCTGGTTTCCAGGGACAGTAAAGCGGGAACCAGGCCGCTTTGCCAGTCATTGCAGTGAATGATGTCGGGCATCCAGTCCAGATAGCCCCGGTTCATCGCCACTTCAACGGCGACGCGGCAGAACAGGGCAAAGCGTTCGGCACTGTTCGCCCAGGTATTACCTTGTTCATCCACATAAGGATTACCTGGAGTATCAAAAAACTCAGGGCAATCTACCAGCCATACAAGCACCTGGGTTCCCGGCAGGCGAGTTTCCAGAATATTGACATCAGTATTATTCACCTGCACCGTGCTTTTGTAATAAATTTCCTCAGCCGTTTTAATGGCCTGATATTTGGGCATGATCAGGCGAATATCCACACCCTGCCCTGCCAATGCCTTGGGCAAGCTGCCCGAAACATCAGCAAGCCCCCCGGTTTTAATCAGAGGATGCGCTTCACTGGTAACAAACAGAATTTTTTTCATCATCATGTTTTAAACGGATTGTAATTTCAAAACAATTCCCGCTAATGGTGGCAGGGTCAGATTGACAGAGTTTGCCTGGTGCATCCAGGGTATTGGCTCAGAAGTCACCTCGCCGTTGGCAACATTGCTGCCATCGTACAAACTTGAATCGGAATTAAAAATTTCATCATAGGTCCCGGCCTCGGGCACGCCAATGCGGTAATTTTCTCTGACTACCGGTGTAAAATTGAGAACGACAAGCAACTCTTCATTATCTCCTTTACGGCGATAACTGATGATGGATTGTTCCACATCGTGACAGTCTATCCATTCAAAGCCCTCGTGAACAAAGTCCTGTTTGAACAGGGCGGGTTGCGCCTTGTAAACATGGTTCAGTTCTTTTATCAGAGTCTGGATACCTTTATGATGCGGATAATCCAATACATACCAGTCCAGCGTCTGATCAGAGTTCCATTGTGTCCCCTGACCAAATTCACAGCCCATGAACAGCAGTTTTTTACCCGGATAAGTGAACATGAAGGTATAAAGCAGGCGTAAATTGGCAAACCTTTGCCATTCATCACCGGGCATTTTGCTGAGTAGCGAGCCTTTGCCATGCACCACTTCATCGTGCGAAAAAGGTAAAGCGAAGTTTTCAGTAAACGCGTAAAGCATACCGAAAGTCAGTTGGTCGTGATGAAAGCGTCTGTGTATAGGATCCACGCTCATATAAGCCAGGATGTCATTCATCCAGCCCATATTCCATTTCATCGAAAAACCCAGCCCCCCGACCCATACCGGTCTGGTAACTTGCGGCCAATCTGTTGATTCTTCAGCCATCATTACCGTTCCGGGGAACTGCTCATGGGTAACGGTATTGAGTTCTTTAAAAAACGCGATCGCCTCAAGATTTTCATTACCGCCGTACATGTTGGGAATCCAGTCATGCTCTTCACGCGCATAATCCAGATACAGCATCGAAGCAACTGCATCCACTCTTAAGCCGTCAAGATGAAATTCTTCAAACCAGAAGACGGCACTGGCGAGTAGAAAATTTCTTACCTCATTGCGTCCATAGTTATAAATTAAAGTACCCCAATCCCTGTGCTCGCCTTTCCGGGGATCTTCATGTTCGTAAAGAGCACTGCCGTCAAAACCTGCCAGCGCAAATGAATCCTTGGGGAAATGCGCAGGTACCCAGTCAAGAATAACGCCGATATTATTCTGGTGGCAGGTATCAATGAAATAACGGAAATCATCCGGGCTACCGAAACGGCTGGTAGGGGCAAAGTAACCCGTGGTTTGGTAGCCCCAGGAGGCATCCAGCGGATGTTCAGTAATGGGCATGAGCTCTATATGAGTGAAGCCAAGCTCTTTAACATACTCAACAAGTTCATCAGCCAGGTCGCGATAGTTCCGGAAATTGCCCAGATTGTCACGTTTCCATGAACCCAGATGAACCTCATAAATTGCCATGGGTTCATGCAGCCAGTCATGACTGCTTCGACTTGCCAGCCACTTTTGGTCTTGCCATTCGTAGGTGTTATCTAGCACTACGATGGACGAGGTATTGGGCCGCAATTCAAATTGTTGTCCATAAGGATCTGTTTTAACCAGCACCTGATTGCTTTGCCGGTTTAATATTTCAAATTTGTATAAACAACCCGCTGCAAGTCCCGGGATGAACAATTCCCAAATCCCACTGCCACCCAGGCTACGCATGGGATTACAACGGCCATCCCAGCGATTAAAGTCGCCAATGACGCTGACTCGTCCGGCGTTGGGAGCCCATACGCTAAATAAAACGCCATCGATATTATCTACAGTATGCTGATGCGCGCCCAGTTTTTGGTAAATGTGCCAGTGTTTGCCTTCAGCAAACAAATGTCGATCAAATTCGGGCAATTGGACGCCGAAATCATAAGGATCGTAATTAGTATGTTTACTCCCGTCTTTATCAATCCAGGCTAATTGATAATGCTCAGGCAATTCGTTTTGTTTTGCAGTGTATTCAAAAAAATCTGTTCCGCTTATGCGGGGTATGTCGGGGCCGCCGTTGGCGAAACTGACAGATTCAGCATACGGTAAATAAACCTTAACTTTGATTAGCTTATCGTGTGGATGGCGACCCAATACAGAAAAAGGATCGTGATGTCTTGCTTCAATGATTTTTATCGATTCACTGTCTAGCTTGTTCATGGATTGCTCTTTCACTTGTAGGGCCTCGATCATGTAGGATAATGAACCTAAATGTTAACAAATTAAGCAGCAATGTAATAAGTTTAATTACCAAAAGGTAAACGGGTACTTAATACGGAGAATGGTCATCCAGCTTGACGACTACGAAGATGTTGTGATCTGAAAAATGAAAGAAGGACTATGTGGCTATGTATTCAGAATTTGTATTAACTCAGCGGCGATACTGACGGCAATTTCGCCGGGTGTATGGCTTTTTATTGGTAGCCCGATCGGGCCACGAATGCGCTGGAGCAATTCAACCGAGAGTCGAGGCGCAAGATTGGCTTTCAGTTGCTCAATTTTCTTCCGGCTGCCCAGTACACCCAGATAACGTACTCGTTTATCGGCCAGCTGCGCGGCTATTTCTTCATCGGTTTTATGACTATGCGTCATGATGAATACAAAAACCTGGTCACCTTCAGGAATAATGTCATGGATTTCCCGGTAAGGAACCATCAGTTTTGTTTGCGCATAATAATTGCGCGCCAGGGTCTCCGGAGTATCTCTTTCGTCAATGACAGTAATATCGAAATCGAGCGTTGCAAGAACTCTCGACAACGCCAGGCTGACATGGCCACCGCCTACGATATAAGCCTGACGTTGCCAGGCAAGATTTTCCTGGTAGCACCAGTCGGTTTCGCTCTGATAACTAAATTGATACGGTGCGGCCAACTCCATCTCATGAAGCCGCTGTAGTCCAGCGGGCGAAAACATCAGCAGCCCGGACGGACGGGCGGCTATGTACTGAAACAGCGTTTTATCACCCCTCTGGCATTTATAGAGCAGTAGTGTCTGTTCACCGCCGCAGATCATTCCGGAAGCCTCTGCTGTTGCATCAAGCTGATGCTGTTGACGAATTAATTGCAGACTAAACTGGTCATCGTCCATCAGCCGCCTGGCCATTCGCAGCATTTTTTGTTCAAAGGCACCGCCACCAATGCTGCCAATGCTCTTGCCTTGCTCAGTCAGGAACATTTTGGCTCCGACTTTAGCTGGCGAACTGCCTTGACTGTCTACAACCAACAACAGCATGAGCTTATCTGTGGTTACCAAGGCATTTGCCAAGTGCTGCCAGAATGATGGATGTTGAGACAATAGCATGCTGTTTATAGGCTGTAGATTAATATAGTTCGATTAGACAATACTTTACCAAAGATAGTAGTTTTGAGAACATAACCGATGACGAGGTTGAGGAAGTGATTAATATAAGGTTCAGTCCCCCTCTTTGAAAAAGAGGGGTTAGGAGAGATTTTTAAAATAAATCCCCCTCAATCCCCCTTTTACAAAGGGGGAGGTGAACTGCGATTTTTGACTAACGCTCATTTTACACAACATAGTAATGCTGACTGAGTACCAGGATTGCACTTCGAAGTTAAATCCATCAAAGAATTATTAATTGAGATAGCATGAAAATAAACAATGCGGGACTGATATTCTCATTGTTGTCGATGGTTACGCTGGGAGTGAGTAATTATCTGTACAAACGCAGCACTGAATTTTTAGGCCCAACGAATACCACCTTCTTTTATTATATGTTTAGTAGTGTGCTGGCGGTGATTGTCTGGCTCTTGTTCAGGGAAAAAGAACGTGTGACTGCCCCCGGTTTGCTCTGGCCCGCCTTGCTCGCTATATTCCTGTTCATCAGTGTCTGGACGTTCAATTATGCGGTTCAATTCATCGATGTCTCTGTGGCATCAACGATTAGAAGTTTATGTTTCGTGATCACCATATTCCTGGCAATTTTTCTTTCTCAGGAGAAACTCACCACGAAAGACTGGATTTCTGTCGTATTTGCCGTGCTGGCCCTGATTCTGTTTGGCACAAGAGACGAAAATATTAAATAACTTCCAGGGGCACAAGTTTACCCGCACAAACATCAATCAGTCCTTTATCGGAGAGCTTGAATTCTGTCAGCGTTGGGCAGGCAGCAAAGGCCAGGGTCATGAAGGGGGATTGCAGTCCACAGCCGATGGCTTTAGCCGCACCGTTCAGACGATCCAAATCAGTAATCACTTCTTCATAGGCTTTCGGGGACATCAAGCCCCCCACTGGCAAAGATAACTCCGCCACAATCTTGCCATCCACGCAAATAACAATGCCGCCCTGAAGCTCAATCAAGCGGTTTACGGCGGCCGCCATGTCCTGATCGTCGACGCCGACCACCACAATCTGGTGAATATCCGGCGAGATACTCGAAGCAATCGCACCTTGCTTGAGACCAAAGCCTTTCACAAACCCTTGGGCGATGTTCGGCGGGGTTTTACCGTGTCTTTCAATCACCGCCATTTTCAAAACATCCTGGACAATATCGGGCAGGATTTCACCACTCTGCACCGCAAGTGTTACCGTTTGCTCAACACTGATAATTTGTTCGCTGAAAACCTGCAAAGCATGAACCCGGGTTTCAGATTCTCTGGTCGTTTTACAGACAAAATCATCGGCGCTAATGGCGCGTTTTAGCCTGACTGTTTGCAACATCCATTCGGGATAACTGGTTTCAGGCAGCTCAATCACCAATTTTCCTGCTTCAGCGATAATTGCGCCATTGACAATCACGGTATGAACGACAAAATTTTCCAGGTCCTCGATCAACAGAATATCAGCGATTTTACCCGGGGCAATGCTACCAATATCGCGATCGACTCCGAAATATTCAGCCGGGTTTAGTGAAGCCATTTGAATGGCAACGACAGGATCAACACCCGCTTTAATCGCTTTTCTGACCAGATCATCAATCAGGCCTTCCTGCTCGATTTCACGAATATCCTTGTCATCCACACAAAAACAACAACGGCGTGAATTGAGTTTTTTGTGAGTGATCACTTTGATCAAGTCGGTCAAATTGCGCATACTCGAACCTTCGCGGATCACCAGGCGCATTCCCAAGCGGATACGCTCGACTGCTTCCTCAAGGTCAATCGCCTCGTGATCAGACTGAATTCCCGCCGCGACATAGGCATTGAGATTCTTGCCCTTAAACCCTGGCACACTGCCATCAACGGTTTTGCCCTTTTGCAAGGCAAGCCGGATTTGCTGATGCACTTTTGGGTTGTTTTGCAAAACTTCATTGAATAAAACCACTTCGCCAAGCCCGACAATTTTTTCCCAGACCAGCATTTTGCCGGTATCTTCCAGAGAAAAATCGTGATTAGGCGTGACCAGTTCGGATGAAGCGCAAGGCACACCTTCGGTGGCTGTGGCAAAGAATTTTAACGGGGTGCGCTGGCATTCTTCCAGTAAAAGCCTGATGCCTTCAACCCCCATTACATTAGCTGTCCACAGAGTCTCCCAATTAACGGCAGTATTCCCTCGAGGCAAAACAGCACGGGCAAACTGCGTGGGCGCGACCATACTCGCTTCGATATGAACGTGGGTATCCATCAATCCCGGTGACAGGAAATACCCTGTAGCATCGATAACGGCCGTATTTTTACCAATCGTATGGCCGGCATCGCCCACAAAGGCGATACGCTCACCCTTGACAGCCACATCGGCAACCCGGATTTCCCCACTAAACACATCGATCAGTTGACCATTTTTGATGACCAAGTCAGCTGCTAATTTCCCCAGTGCAACACTGACGAGTTCTTCTCTGGAAACTTTTGTTTGAATCAGGTTCAGCATAATA
>CAYVFT010000113.1:0-10232 GCA_964450225.1 uncultured Crenothrix sp.
CTGAACGAAAAAACCGCTTTTTAAAAAAGTCAGCATGAAAACAGGTGATTTATTTTTTAAAAATCAATCCGGCACTGGCTCCTGGTGCACTACGGCGGCGCGGAAAAAGATGGTGGATGGCTGGTATTTTCCAGCAAGGTTGGTCTTTGATTATAGCGGGGTTGTTTAATCTTAAGCTTTTCCCTGTTAAACCGGTCGACCGGAAGCATGGACCAGGTTGCACGATAGCTACGAGACAGCCTCGGCTGCTTGCTTGGTGGAAACCGGTGAATGAAAAAACCTACACTTATACCCCCCTAGACGAGATCTCTTAAGTCTCTCCTTCGCAGACGACAATATTCTTTAAGATTGCCAATTCAAGTTACAATATTTCCCCAGACAGCCATGAATTTTTGGCTACGCAAGTATAGTGACAAAATACAAAAAACCAACACACCATGGATAACTTTAATTACGTAACAAACCTATGACTAACTTCGCCCTAACCGCAATTTCCCCGCTTGACGGCCGTTATGCCAACAAACTAAAAGAGCTACGCCCCATTTTCAGTGAATATGGCCTGATTCGTTTTCGTGTGCTTGTTGAAGTCCGCTGGTTACAGGCATTGGCAGTGCATCCGCTGATTGCTGAAGTCCGCCCGTTCAGTGCTTCTGCAACGCAGTTGTTAAACAGCATCGTCAGCGATTTTTCAGAAGCTGACGCACAGCGGGTCAAAGATATCGAAAAAACCACCAATCATGATGTCAAAGCGGTTGAATATTTGCTTAAAGAAAAAATTGCCGGCTGTGCCGAACTGGAAAAGGTCAGTGAATTTATTCATTTTGCCTGTACTTCAGAAGACATCAATAACCTGTCTTATGCGCTAATGCTGAAAGAAGGCCGCAAAGTTATTTTGGCACAGATCAGCGACTGCATAGCTGCAATCAAAAAAATTGCCGTAGAAACAGCGGATCAGCCCATGTTGTCACGTACTCACGGCCAATCGGCCACTCCGACTACAGTAGGCAAAGAATTCGCCAATGTCGCTGCGCGTATGCTGCGCCAAAAAGAACAACTACAAGCCGTAGCCTTATTAGGCAAAATAAACGGCGCTGTGGGCAACTATAATGCGCATTGTGTGGCTTATCCTGATGTAGATTGGGCGGAATTTTCTCAAAGCTTTGTCGAATCCTTGGGACTGCAATGGAATCCCTACACTATCCAGATTGAACCGCACGATTACATTGCCGAATTTTTCCACGCCCTGTCACGTTTCAATACCATTCTGCTGGATTTTGACCGGGATATATGGGGTTATATATCTTTGGGCTATTTCAAACAAAAAACAATCGCCGGAGAAATCGGCTCTTCCACTATGCCACACAAAGTAAATCCGATTGATTTTGAAAATTCGGAAGGTAATCTAGGGTTAGCCAATGCCTTGTTTTCCTTTCTGGCGGAAAAATTACCCGTATCTCGCTGGCAACGCGATTTAACCGACTCCACCGCACTGAGAAATATCGGTGTTGGTATCGCTCATACCAGCATAGCGATACAAGCCAGTTTAAAAGGTATTTCAAAATTACAGCTCAATATAGAAACTATTGAAACCGATCTTGATGCAAACTGGGAAGTCCTGGCAGAGCCGATACAAACTGTAATGCGTCGCTATGGTATTGAAAAACCCTATGAGAAACTGAAAGAACTCACACGGGGCCAACGCATAACGCCTGAACAAATGCAGGCGTTTATTGAAAAGCTGGAAATTCCGTCTGAAGCCAAAGCTGCCTTGCTGGAATTAACGCCACGTAATTACACGGGTTATGCTGAAAAATTGGCTCGAGAGATTTGATGCGTAGGGAGGAGCGCCGCGCGCACCTGAGGATAGAAAGAAGGATGACGTTAAATCTATAAACGTCGATAATAGGCGTGCGGCGCGCCGTACTTTCGCTACTCAGATTCCAAACCATCTACCCGCTGAAAGCCTCTGGGTAAAGCCAATCCTCTTTTAGCTCTATTGCTGGTGTAATGTTCTAAATCTGTTGTTTTCAGCGTTAAAAACCGTTTGCCTGATACCACTTTCAATGGGCTGTGTTCAGCTATAGCCAGTATAGCAACAACACAATCCTTGCCATCTGCCAGATCTGCTGGAGGAATCTGCATTAATTTATTGCCTTTGCCACGCGCCAATGCGGGTAAATCGGCCACAGGGAAAATCAACAAGCGGCCTTGCAAGGTCACGACTGCCAGCAAATCAGACTCATTGTGCACAGGCGCGGGCTTTAAGACTTTCGCCCCATCGGGCAGGGTTATAAGCAATTTGCCCGCCTTGTTCTTACTCAATAGTTCTTTTAGCTGTACTCTGAAACCATAACCAAAATGACTGGCCAACACATACCAGTCATCGGGATTACCCGTAAGCAAATAAGTGAATAATGAACCCGGTGGTGGATTAAGTCGTACGGTTAAAGGTTCGCCCTGTGTTCTCGCTGAAGGTAAATCGTGTGCAGAGGTACTGTAAGCGCGCCCCGTGGAATCAAGTATATAAACGGGCTGTGTTGATCTGCTTTTTACAGCATCCAGAAACCCGTCACCCGAACGGTAACTCAAACTTTCCACATCAATATCATGGCCTTTTGCCGCCCTAATCCAGCCTTTTTGTGACAGAATAATGGTTAAGGGCTCATTACTTATTAGTGCTGTCGTTTCCAGTGCTTGTGCAGCGTCTCTTGCAATAATCGGTGAACGACGATCATCGCCATATTGCTCGGCATCGCGCTCAATTTCTTTTCTAATCAAGCGATTTAATAAAAGTGGAGAGCCCAGGGTTTTTTCCAGTGCAGCGCATTCTTTTTCCAGCGCATCCTGCTCACCACGGATTTTCATCTCCTCCAGCTTGGCCAGATGCCTTAATTTTAATTCCAATATCGCTTCGGCCTGAATGTCGGTAAGCCCAAACCGTTCCATTAAAACCGGCTTGGGATATTCTTCGTTACGAATTATGACGATAACTTCATCAATATTCAGATAGGCGATTAATAAACCTTCGAGTATATGCAGCCGGGCCAGAACTTTATCCAGTCGATACTGTAAGCGACGACGCACGGTTTCGGTACGAAATGCCAGCCACTCAACAAGAATTTCTCTGAGTCCTTTAACCTGCGGCCGGCCATCCATTCCTATCATGTTCATATTAACGCGATAGCTTTTTTCCAGATCAGTTGTGGCAAATAAATGTGACATGACAGCATCGATATCGATGCGTCTGGATTTTGGAAT
This sequence comes from uncultured Crenothrix sp., assembly GCA_964450225.1. Taxonomy (GTDB): domain Bacteria; phylum Pseudomonadota; class Gammaproteobacteria; order Methylococcales; family Methylomonadaceae; genus Methylobacter_C. The sequence continues at coordinate 3,259 of CAYVFT010000113.1, forward strand.
AACTAATAAACGGGTCGGATTTTCATGATCTGATTCATCTCTCAGGTCTTCAATCATTGGCAACTTTTTCGCCAGCATTTGTGCTGCTATTTGTTCCATCAATTTAGCACCGGAAACTTGATGAGGTAGAGCAGTGATGACTATATTGCCATCTTCCTGGTCATAGACTGCACGCATTTTTATCGAGCCCGCACCGCCCAGATACATCTTTTGTATATCTTCGGCAGAAGTGACGATTTCAGCAACAGTCGGATAATCAGGACCTTTGATGTGCTTGAATAAGGCTTCGATTGTGCTATCAGGCTCATCCAATAACTGAATACAGGCATTAGCTACTTCCCGCAGATTATGCGGCGGTATATCTGTTGCCATACCCACAGCAATTCCCATCGTACCGTTAAGCAAAATATTCGGCAATCTAGCCGGCAATAACACCGGCTCTTTTAATGTCGCGTCAAAATTATCCACCCACTCAATCGTGCCCTGTCCTAATTCACTTAGCAATGCATTAGCATATGCGGCAAGGCGCGATTCAGTATAACGCATGGCCGCAAACGATTTGGGATCATCCGGCGATCCCCAGTTACCCTGTCCGTCAACCAATGGATAGCGGTAAGAAAAATTCTGCGCCATCAACACCATGGCTTCATAGCAAGCTGAATCTCCGTGCGGATGATATTTTCCCAGCACATCGCCGACAGTTCGAGCGGATTTTTTATACTTGGCCAAGGCCGTCAAACCCAATTCGGACATAGCATAAACAATACGCCGTTGCACCGGTTTCAAGCCATCAGCTATATGTGGCAAGGCCCGATCGAGAATCACGTACATGGAATAATCCAGATAAGCTTTCTCGGCAAAATCCTTTAACGGCAGTTGTTCAAAATTATCTTGCAATCCCACTTAAAACTCATCCTCTATATCAATCTGTAACGCACTATTTTTTTCCAAACTTTCCTGGCGCATTCTTTTGCGCATTTCCGCAGCGGCAAATAACTTTTTTTCAGATTCTGTCTCCAGTTCCAATCGCGGCACTTCAACGGATTTACCGTTTTCATCAATCGCAACCATCGTAAAATAACAAGAGGTGGTATGTCTTTTTTCATAAGTACGTAAATGTTCGGCCACCACTTTCACCCCGATTTCCATCGATGAACGACCAACATGATTTACACGTGCATAAAAAGTTACCAGTTCTCCTACATTTACTTGTTGTTTAAAGAAAACCTGATCAAGCGCGGCCGTCACCACATAATTTTTACAATATTTTGCCGCACAAGCATATGCCACCTGATCCAGTAATTTTAATAAAGAACCGCCATGTACATTACCCGAAAAATTCGCCATATCGGGGGTCATCAGAACAGTCATTGTTAAGGTTTTTTCTTGTTTAGTCATTTTTATGGGAAATATTGATAAACATCTTTGTCTATGGAAAACTGGCTAAAAACTGGATGTGCTTGCAAAAACCCTTCGACAGGGCTCTTCTAAACATAGCCGAAGGATTTATGGGGAAAGGTGATTGTGTTGAATTTATTCACTTTTTCCGTTCGTAGTGGGTCTACCGAATCGCACACATGCTATTTGCAAGAACCTCACTAGAGATCATTTGATGTTTCTATATCTACTTTGTAGCCATTTATTCTTATACGGTAAAATAGTATCATCGCCTTCGGTTATTATTATGCTATTTTCTTGTTCCTGTTGTTTTTTGGATGATCTTGTCTATTCGCTGCCCACTTGATTAACTGCTTTCGCAATAGTTACGAATTAATCGAAAGAATGACATTGTGCCGATGAGTTCCGAGCTACGCTATTCTTTCCAACCGTGGATTATAACGCCTATAAGGTAATCCGCGAACATTGTCAGTAGCTGAGCCAGCTAATCCAAATGATAATCGTCTGCTCGATAACTGTGATGTATTGATGTTTTACACATTTTTCTTGAATACGAAACCATGAAGTGAATGTTGTCTACCGTATGAATTTTGAGGTATGAGAAGATCTTAAAGATGCCAAGTACGCCAAAGATGATCCTCAATATAAGGAGCGGGAATTGGTATGTATAGAGTTAAATTTAAAGCGTTTTTACGTTGGGAATTTCTAAAAAAATAGAACGAATGACACTTAATATCACGTCGTTATTTCGCTTTTTTGAAGTGGTTTTTATAAATGAGAGCCTGAATAAGATTTCAAACATAAAAAAGGCAGCTATTAGCTGCCTTTTTCAACCACATAAAACAAAACCACTTAAAGTTTTTCTTTGATCCGAGCCGCTTTACCGGTCAGATCACGCAAGTAATACAACTTGGCACGACGTACATCGCCGCGGCGCTTAACAGTAATCTCGCTAATAATAGGACTGTGAGTTTGAAAAACCCGCTCAACACCTGTCCCGTGAGAAATTTTTCTTACCGTGAAAGCCGAATTTAATCCGCGATTACGTTTTGCAATCACAATACCTTCAAAAGCCTGAATTCTCTCACGCTCACCTTCTTTTACTTTAACCTGTACAACAACCGTATCACCTGGATTAAATTCAGGAATCTGTTTTAGCTGTTCTTGTTCCAATACATCAATAATATTGCTCATTACCACACCCTATTCAACTTCATTTTTAAATTGTTGCAGCAGATATTCCTGCTCTGCACTTAAATTCTTATTTTTTAACAAATCCGGCCGTCTTTGCCAAGTTCTACCCAACGCCTGCTTCATGCGCCAGCGATCTATATCCGCATGGTTACCGCTTAATAAAACGTTTGGTATTGAACAACCATTCAGTTGTTCCGGTCTGGTGAAATGCGGATAATCCAACAAGCCATTCATGTGGGAATCTTGCTGGGCAGACTCTTCATCGCCAAGTACACCTGGCAACAAACGAGTTACGGCATCAATGATTATCAATGCAGCAAGTTCACCACCACTGATTACATAATCACCGACAGACCATTCATCATCACAATCCATCTCGACAAAGCGCTCATCTATACCTTCATAACGCCCTGCAACCAAAATCAATTGCGAAATATCGCAAGCTTCTGATAATAAAGCTTGTGTGATCTGCTTGCCTTGTGGACTCAAATAAACCACTTTTGCGGAGCCACTACCGGCCTGCTTTGCGGTCTTCACTGCATCATGCAAGGGCTGGTATTTCATTACCATCCCCGGACCACCACCGTAGGGACGATCATCGACTGTCCTGTGTTTGTCGTGCGTATAGTCTCGGGGATTCCATACTGACAAACTTACTAAGCTTCGCTCTATTGCCCTGCCCGTTACACCGTAACTTGCAGCCGCTGTTACCATTTCTGGGAACAATGTTATAACGTCAAAGCGCATGATGATAATTAAAAGCCTGGATCCCAATCGACCACTATCCTGCCGATATTCAGATCAATATCAATTATCGTCTGTCCCTGCAAAAACGGGATCGCCCGCTCCCGTTCTCCTTTAACAATAAGGACGTCATTCGCACCGGTTTCCAGCAGACTGTCAACTGTGCCTAACTGTACACCCAGACTGGTCTCAACATTCAAGCCAATCAAGTCTGACCAGTAATATTCGCCTTTTGCCACTTTCGGCAATTGGTCAGGAGTTATAAAAATATCCCAACCCATAAGGCCGGCGGCCTGATCTCTATCATTAACACCATCAAGTTTAGCGACTACCGCTTTACCCTGTAGCTTGCCGTCAATAACATTGACCAACTTTGCTTCGCTGTCTTTCTTTAGCAACCATGGCGAATAATTCAGAATATTTTCTCTGACCTCGGTAAAAGAAAATACCTTAACCCAACCCTTTACGCCAAAAACGCCGGAAATTCTCCCAACGTTTATTTGCTGTTGCTTTGACAACAGTTTATGCAGCTGCTTTAAGTGCGTCTTTAATCAATCTTGCAACGCGCTCAGAAGGTTGCGCGCCGTTGGATTTCCAATATTCAACCCGCTCACTATCCAATCGCAATTTTTCCTCATTACCGCGAGCTAACGGATTAAAAAAGCCAACTCGCTCAATATAACGGCCATCTCGACCGCTTCTACTATCTGTTACAACAACGTGATAAAAAGGGCGATTCTTCGCGCCGCCTCTTGAAAGACGAATGGTTACCATCTAAGTTCCTCAAAACATTTAATCAAAATTAATCGATCTATTTTACGCGATTTTAAATTTAAGTGAAGAATAAAATGAAAAAAAATCAAATGATATTTCACTTTTCTCGCATAAGCATCTGTTGAAACGACAAAAAACTACCTTCTCATGCTGCGTACATTACTTTTTATACCACGCATCATATTAGCCATGTTGCCGGTTTTGAACTTCTTCATCATTTTTTGCATCATCAAAAATTGTTTTAGCATACGATTAACATCGTGCAGTTCCTGGCCGCAACCCGTGGCGATCCGCTTTTTGCGATTACCTTTAATCAAGTCTGGAAAGCGCCTTTCCTGCATCGTCATTGAATTAATCACCGCAATTTGACGTGCCAGCATCTTATCATTAACTTTTTCTTTCATTTCTGAGGGTACAGCATTAATGCCGGGCAGCTTATCCAGCAGGGAGCCAACCCCACCCATACGCTGCATTTCCTGCAATTGTTCACGGAAATCCTCCAGATCAAAACCCTTACCCTTCTGGATTTTTTTAACCAGTTTCTCGGCCTTTTCCTTATCAACCTTTTGCTCAATTTCTTCAATCAACCCCAGCACATCACCCATTCCCAAGATACGGGAAGCAATGCGATCAGGATAGAAAGGCTCAAGAGCATTAGTCTTTTCACCTACGCCAATAAATTTGATGGGTTTGCCGGTAATATGGCGAATAGACAGCGCAGCACCGCCGCGAGCATCACCATCGGCTTTGGTTAGGATAACACCCGTCAACGGCAAGGCATCATTAAAGGCTTTTGCCGTTATAGCGGCATCTTGCCCCGTCATACTGTCAACAACGAATAATGTTTCAACAGGATTGATTGCAGCATGCAACGCTTTAATTTCGCCCATCATTTCATCATCAATATGCAGACGACCGGCAGTATCGATAATAATGACATCAAGAAACTTTTTCTTGGCGGCCTCTATTGCATTTTTAGCAATATCAATTGGCTGCTGCGACAAGTCGCTGTCAAAAAAATCCAGATTAAGTTCATTCGCCAGCATCTGCAGCTGTTTAATAGCTGCAGGGCGATAAACGTCAGCACTGACCACGCCGACTTTCTTCTTTTGATTTTCTTGCAGCCAGCGGCCTAATTTAGCAACGGTAGTGGTTTTACCCGCGCCCTGCAAACCAGCCATTAAAACGATAGCGGGCGGTACGGCCTTGAGATTTAGCCCTTCATTCGCCGCGCCCATGACTTTAATCAGCTCAGACTGTACCAGCTTGATCATTGCCTGGCCCGGCGACAGACTGGTCTGCACTTCCTGCCCTAAAGCACCTTCTTTGACATGCTCGATAAAGTCCGTAACAACGGGCAAAGACACATCAGCTTCAAGCAAAGCCATACGTACTTCGCGAAGTGTTTCCTTGATATTATCTTCAGTCAGGCGCCCCTGACCCTTAAGTTTTTTAAGAGTAATACTTAATCGATCGGTTAAATTATCAAACATATCTATGTCTTTATTGTTTAATCTAAGAAAACTACCAACCAGTGCAAATGCACTAGGACTATTTAATTTGATATATTACCATACCCTTTAAGACCTTTGCACCCGTTGCAACTACTGAACAATTTTAAACTCAGCAGATTGGATTAACGCAGCATTACCAGACACATTTCCAGCTCTCACACACAAACCAATGAACACGACTGCACTCGCCATCCTAGCAATCTGCACCTACCTGGCAAGCACCCTAATTATTGTCAGGGATTTTGACCAGAATCGTATGCAACGCACAGCCCTTCATCTGGCATGGACTGCGGCTTGTTCACACCTTATATATACAGCCATTGTTTTCCATCAAAACGGCGGCTTTAACTTTAGTTTTTTTAGCACCAGCTCACTTGTTGCCATGATTGTTGCTCTACTTCTACTAATAGCAGCACTCAATAAACCCGTTGAAAAATTAGGCATCGCTATATTTCCCATTGCTGCCATCATGTTAGCATTGGATCTCAACTTCTCTGATAAAACACAACTCGTGTCGAAGTACAACTTGGCAATGAGCACTCATATTCTGACATCCATCATTGCCTTTAGCTTGTTAAACATCGCCGCATTGCAAGCTATCCTGCTCGCCATTCAAGACCAACAATTAAAAAGCCATCCACCCAAACGTTTCATCCAATCTTTACCACCGCTACAAACCATGGAATCCCTGCTATTTCAAATGCTCGGCACAGGGATTGTGTTCCTGACCATATCATTAGTTAGCGGCTTTCTTTTTATAGAAGATTTATTTGCACAGCACCTGGTACACAAAACAGTTTTATCGATATTGGCATGGATAATATTTTCCTGTCTTTTAATAGGGCGCCACCTCTACGGGTGGCGTGGTCAAACAGCAATACAATGGACTTTAATCGGCTTTGTATTACTACTATTGGCTTATTTTGGCAGTAAATTGGTTTTGGAGCTGATTTTGCATCGATGAGGCAGGTAAAATCTCCTATTGAATGAGCCAGTCTTGAGTGCCGTAAATGTCCAGATCGAGCCCGACTCAATGCGCCCATGCGCCAAGCTGTAGGATCAGACACCCAGACCTCTAGGATTTTAAATTGACCCTATTTTGAATATCATGCACAAATTTGTACGAGGAAACCGAGTTTCTGTTGCATTAAGTTCCTTGCAAAATTTTTCAATCCCCGGGGGGTACGGAATGTCGGAAAAAGGTTTTTATGGATTATTAGAGCCCCCCCCCTACTGAGCAGATCACTTGATCTGCTTCTTGGCGGTGTACAAATCGCGCATCATTCCCAACACAGTGTTGATTACTCAATAAATCGGCAAATGCTTCCGCTGATACCGGTTTACTTTTAA
>CAYVFT010000114.1:0-10160 GCA_964450225.1 uncultured Crenothrix sp.
TATTGCAAGACCTTGTAACCGTAGGCCGCGAGGATTATCTAGCCGATACGGACGCACAACATATCGCTCGTTTACCGGTTTTTATTTCTCACGCCATAAACTGCCTTGATTACCGCCAGTTTAATTATACTCGCCTGATGAATTGCAATAGTCCGCTTTCCCGCTGGATTTACAAGCAGCTTATTCACCGATTCAAACAAGCCAATCTTTTTAATGATTATCATTTTATGTATGAGGATTTAAAAGGGAGCGGCTTGCTACAACAATCCAGGGAAACTGATAATCGCAGGACAGCATTAGAAGCCCTGGATGAACTTGTAAGCCGTGGCGTTTTAGTTCGTTACTCTTCCATGGAGCGCAAAGAGGGAAGAAAGATAGTCAATGTCAAATATACGGTTTACCCTTCCAATGATTTTATTAAAGAACAAAAGGCGGCAGGCAAGCGGGTAACTGACAATGAGGCAAAGGCTTTGAATGAAGGTTTGCAGATTGTGGATAAGTTGGGTGGAAGTAGAAGGTTAAAGCCGCAGTAAGTAGAAGGTTAAAGCCACACATGTAGAAGGTTAAAGCCGCAGTAAGTAGAAGGTTAAAGCCGCACATGGTTTTCCGGGTACGATTATAAAGATAAAAACTGCTATTTATGCAAAGAAAGTAGAAGGTTAAAGCCGTAGTTAAAGTAAAAAGTAGAAGGTTAAAGCCGCACATGTAGAAGGTTAAAGCCGCAGTTAAAGTAAAAAGTAGAAGGTTAAAGCCGCAGTTAAAGCAAAGTAGAAGGTTAAAGCCGCAGTTAGATGAAGAAAAACACACTTAATAACATGATAATAAAAGATTTTTAAGTTTTCAGAAAATCCCTATTCTTTTCTTCTTTTAATCTTTATATTTAATCTTATTTTATTCTTGTCGTTGCAGCTGTGGATAATTCAAACCTAATATACAAGGCACTACTTATAACAGCTTATATTTGAAAATTGCTCTGCTCGCATTACATATGCGTGGGCTCACTTTAATTGCAAATGAATATGCGCTCCTAACTATCTCCAGTCGCGGAAATATTTCCACCCTTTAGGGGACTTATAAGTGTAGGTATTTTTAAAAACAAAATCAATAAGATGAAATTATTAAACCAGGACAACCGGAAGTGTGACCTATATTGCAAATAATTAACGATTCATCTTTAATTATTTGCACGCTAGAGTCTTGGGTGTAAAAAAACCTATCCTTGTAAGCCTTTAGTGGGGAGAGGACAAATGCAGCATACGAGCAGATAACAGTCATTCAGCAACCACCATTGATTGAAAGCCAACAACCCTGTGTACACCCCGTACCAAAATTAACGTAAAGTCAAAAATGGAAAATGGTCATATTGATCTTGCCACGATCTAGCGGACACTCGGCTAAGAGAGTAATCTCTAAAACCGAGGTCAATAATGAAAACAAAAAAAGAATCAATTTCCCCCACTGTTCGAAACAAATATACACCCCAGTTTAAAGAACAGGCATTGGAACGTGCCGATCGTGATGGTATCCCTAAGGTAGCTCAGGATTTGGGCGTTGCCGAATCAATGCTCTATTCATGGCGGTCAAAACGCCGTCAGACAGGCCAGCCTTTTGAAGAGCAAAAGCTCCAACAAGCTGAGTTGTCGCGCCTTAAACGAGAAAACGCTCGCCTTGAGGAAGAGGTAGCCTTTTTAAAAAAGGCGGCAGCGTACTTTGCAAAAATGCCCAAGTGAAGTACGCCATGATTAAAGGTAACGAAGATCATTTTCCCGTGGGCATGATGTGCCGCCTGCTATCGGTTTCACGCAGTGGTTACTACAGTTGGAAAAATCGGCCCCTCTCTGGCAGGGATCAAGCCAACCAAGAGCTGTTGACTGAAATCAAACGTGTCTTTGAGGATAAAAAAAGCCGGCCCGGCTCACCCAGAATCTCCCGGCGACTTCAAGAAGAAAGCAAGTCGGCCAGTCGGCACCGTGTAGCCAAACTGATGAAGGACAATGGCTTGCGTGCGAAAGCGGCTAAGAAATATAAAGCCACAACCAATAGCAACCACTCCTTGCCTGTGGCGCCCAACCTGTTGGAACAGAATTTTACTGCGGATGCGCCTGATCAAAAGTGGGTGTCGGACATCACCTATATTTGGACGAAAGAAGATTGGTTGTATTTGGCGGTAGTGCTTGAACTTTATTCCCGCAGGGTGATTGGTTGGGCTATCGGTGAACGTATGACAGCCGCTTTGGTTTGTGATACTTTGATAATGGCATTATGGCGTCGTCACATGCCGAAGGGTGTCATTGTGCATTCAGATCGGGGCAACCAGTATTGTTCTGCCGCTTATCAGAAACTTTTTAAGCAGCACCAATTGATTTGCAGCATGAGCAAGAAAGGCGACTGCTACGATAATGCGGCAATGGAAAGCTGGAATCATAGTTTTAAGGTCGAAGCGGTTCATGGTGAACGTTTTTTAACGCGTTCGGAAGCAAAGTATCAAGTGTTCGAATATATTGAAGTGTATTACAATCGCAAACGGCTCCACTCTAAATTAGGCTATGTCAGCCCAGAAACGTTTGAAGCTAAAAAGTCGCTTAATTAAGTGTCCGTGAAATCCGGGCAAGATCATATGAGTGCACTCCGGTTGAACGCAATATTAGTTATTGTATTTATTTCGACCTCAATCATACAACCTCAATTATATGACTCTTTTGATACTATATTGATTTTACTATTAATTCCTTACTAATTTACTCAGTTGAAATATTATATTTTTTATGATCTACTGCAAAAAACTTAAAAAAATAACAGCGAATAGCTGAATCTATTAAAGATGTAAAGACCTTATCTTTATCTTTTTGTCATGCAAGAGGGTGTTGTGTATGGAACAGATAATAAATTTTGTTACGGCATTTAAGGCGCCATTATATGTGGCGTGGGAAATTACCCATAAGTGTAATGCTAGATGTCAGCATTGTTACTCAAGTTCTAGCCCAGACTGTACAAGTGTAGAAGAACTTTCTACTCAAGAAGGATTGGAACTTATCGACCAGTTAGCTGATGCTGGGTTGCTAGTTCTTGCATTCTCAGGCGGAGAACCTATGCTAAGGAAAGATTGGTCAGTTCTAGTTGGTTACGCCATTCGTAGGGGACTTAGTGTAAATGTTGGAACAAATGGATCTTCTATAACGGAAAAAACTGCCCTTCAGCTAAAAAACCTTGGCGTTAAAAGCGTTACCGTCAGCTTAGATAGTCACCTGGAAGCCGTACATGATGATTTTAGGCAATTACCTGGTTTATATCAGAAAACTATTCGGGCAATACGGCTCCTATCTGATCAAGGCGTGCGTGTGGTAGTTGGATTTACACCGACTCGTAAGAATTGGTGTGATGGTAGGCAAGTGATTGAATTAGCCTATCAACTAGGTGCCGAAGCAGTCAATCTGTCAGAATACGTACCTGCGGGACGCGGGGGGTTAGATTTAGCACTTGAGCCTGATGAATTACGCAGTGTACTGGAAGATTGGGTAAAGTGGCGCGAAGAATATAGTGGACGCATAACGATTATTTGGCACGATTGTAGAGTCGGTATGCTGGTTCCTGAAAAAGATAAACGTGAATATGTAGGCTGCGGTGCCGGTCGTCTTCTCGCTCGTATTATGCCAAATGGCACGATAACTCCGTGTGTCTTTTTGCCCACAGCTATTGGTAAGTTTCCTGAATTATCGTTTAATAAAATATGGCGACAAGCTGGCTTACTCTCACAATTTCGTAGCCGAACGAACATAAAGGGGAATTGTGGCGAGTGCGAACATCTTCAAAATTGCGGTGGTTGCCGCGCAGTTGCTTATGCATATAGTAATGGTGATCCATTTGCGGGTGACCCACATTGTTGGGTCAAAAAGGAAACAATAAAAACCATGACAAGCATGATAGAAGGCGAAGGTTTGCCGGTATGAGAACTGGTAAGACATTTTTAGGGGTGAATGACATGCAATTAGTTCAAAGGGCACAGGCATCGCAAGCTCCAATACTGTCTCGTGAAACAGTATTAATCCGTACACCCTACTGCACGGTGCGTGAACAGGAAGAGCAGTATTTAATTTACAACACAAAAACCGATGAAATGTATCTGGTGCCTAAAACGGGCGCTTATCTGTATGAATTATGCGATGGCTTGGCAACGATTGGAGATATAGAAGATACGTTTTTTCGTGTGTTGAAGGATGACAGGTCTGTGCTTAATGCACAATTAATGGATTTTTTTGAAAAACTAGTGAAACGTGGAATATTGGAGGCCGAATGCGTTACTTAGATTAAGTGATGCGTTTATTTTTAGTATTTCGAATACACAAAATTATACTCGATCTTCAAATTTTTAATTCTTGATTTCAGGAAAGGCACCTAAACCAGGCATTAAAGCAACATTCTTTTATATGCATATCATCAAGCAACTACTTGCATTGGCTGTAATGTGCTGGTTTATCGTCAATCTTCAAAGTCAAGCTAAGAAACTCGAGGATCGAGTTATACATTATCTAGCAGCCATTAAGTATTTTGGTTGCTGTTTTATCGGCAAATGCCAATGGGGGTGAGTTATGAGTAAACCTAATCCGACCGACGAAAAACTCGTTACCGAGTATTTTGAGCAAATACATGCACTTCGAAATGGTGTAAACTCCTCGGTTGAAAAACTGACTGATATGTGGGACGACGATGGCGTGTTTGAATTCTGTGGTGCGCCGCCGCTTAACGCAAAGTATTGTGGACGTACAGCAATAAAAACATTGTATAAAAACAGACTCCAGGCAAACGGCATGGAGGTAAAATTGGATAAGGTGTCTGCAAAAAGCTTGGGGCACGGCGATGTCACATTGAGTGACGTCGAAACTGACGTGAATCGCGTCAGGGCGCATGATGGCAAATTGGTTGCCGGCTGGTCAACACGGATTGGCACTGATCAAGGGATTGGCTTCAACGTCTCTGGAAGTCATACGTTTTCCTTTAAAGATGGGAAGATATCCAGCTTGAAAGTCGTCATATCACCAAAGCCCGATGATGCCCCAAATCTTAGAATGGAAGCCTTAACTGTAAACGATATTGGTCGCTTGGCATTAGCTGCATGGCCAGTGGTATAAAAACTATAATTTAACAAGGTGCGCAAACGCACCTTGTTCCTAAAGACATCAACCAGATTTGGCATGCAATGAATTGATATTCATAAAGTTGAGTATTTTAGGGGGAAATATTTATGAAAAGACAAATCGAGCCAGGTACTTTTTACCCCAAAACCCCTTTCCATATGGTTTGGCTTGCCACCAATCTCTGTAATGCGCGCTGTGCGCATTGCTCTTCTAATTCTACCACCCGTTCTTCAGATGAATTGAACACAGAAGAAGCGTTCACCCTCATGGAACAGTTGGCTGATTGTGGCGTAGTGGACCTAGCAATTTCCGGTGGAGAACCCCTTTTCCGTAAGGATATATTTGATATCATCAACCATGCCACACGCCTAGGCCTTTTTGTCGGCGTTGGTTCGAATGGCGCATTTTTAACCCAACAAAAAGCGCAGCGTTTAGCTTCATGCGGCATCACCCGATTTCAGGTTAGTCTGGATGGGCCAGCACCCATCCATGATGCATTGCGCAGATGGCCAGGTCTATTTGAACGTGTAATACACACTATTGAAGTGGCAAAAAATGCTGGTCTTAAAACTCATGTGTGTTGCACGATCAATCGGCTGAATTGGAAGATATTAGAACCCTTTACTGAGTTTGTTGAAAAACTAGGTGTTGCACGCCTTAATTTTTCCCGCTACGTCCCCACAGGCAGAGGAACTGAAGTACTAGATATTTCCCCAGATGAGTGGCGATCCGTTGTTTTTTTATGCCAACGACTCAAGGAACGTTATGTAGGTAAATTGGAAATCGTTAGCCATCTCGCACAGCAGATATTAGTGGATCACGAAGTCGTTGATATGCCAGGGTTTATAGGCTGCCAGGCTGGAGTTGGACAAGGCGCTGTAACTGCAAACGGAACAGTTCTACCGTGTGTGCTATTACCAATTCCTGTAGGGAACATCCGTGATCAGCGGTTTTCCGAAATATGGAAATCGTCACCTGTGATAAAAGCACTGCGGAATCGCGGTAATCTTATCGGGGCATGTTCAACATGTGGAGTTAAGAACCGTTGTGGTGGATGTCGGGCGGTATCTTACGCAAAAACTGGAAACTATCTGGATTCAGATCCTCGTTGTTGGTTGCTTACTGATACCGCGACCAAACACAACGATTATAAATTGATTTCGATTAATCAATAGAAGCAATTTACTGCGAATGCAAAATATCAATAGGCTTGGCAAAAACCAACACATGCCCTTCGGGGTCTAAACTGTAAGCTGTCATATCCCCCCATTCTTGTATGGAAAAAGGGATTAACTCCTTAGCACCACAAGCTAGTGCTCTTTTGTGATAAATCTCTGGATCGTCAACAAACAAATAAATCTCCGCACGGGGTATGTCATTTGCCGCTTCAAGGTCTGGTACTCTTGACCCTAAAAGATGTTTGGCACCTTTTTTCGGCATTAGCCCCAACTTACAACATTCACCTAAAGTGAATTCTGTCATGCCTGGTACGTGTAGAGAAGGAGTTATACCAAGCACCTGTGCATAAAATTTTGCACATCTTTCTTGATCGGTTACGTATAAAATAAATAATGCACCGGATATTGGCTTTATTATTTGATTAGTTATCACATGATTGCCCTCATAGCAGGGTTGTGGCGGCCTCCCCTGTGAATAAGGGGTACGACAACGATTCCTTCATTTTTGGGCCATAATAAAACACAATTAACGTATGCGATACGACTTTATTTTTATCCTGATGCTGATTTCGCCACAGGATATGATCACGACATTTTGAACCCGCCGAACGCATTAAGTGCGGCGATATACCCAAGCGTTCAGATTCAGAAAGAAAGAAAAGCACATAAAAACCGAACAGCAGAGCGATGAAAATCAACATCCTGGTTTGATGTTGGCCGCTTGCCGGCAATGCCAAACCAAGATGCGATAAGCGTAGCGCGTCAGTGAATTTTTACAAATACATAGAGAAGGCCGACGGTAAAGCCTGATGAAATTAAAGCGGTAATGGCGTGTTCCATCAACCTGGACCACATCGAGCGGCGAAACTCTTTGGCCGCTTCACCTAATACCAGACCCAGGTTTGTGGCTTTGTCCGATGCTTCGGAACGGAAGGCCACACGCACGGCTTCTTGAAGTACAGCGCGTTGTTCCTCGACTGTTTTTGATGATACCTCGATCGTTTTGCGGTCAAGGTATTCCGCCAGTTCCGTTTTGGCCTGTTCCGTGAACACAGTAATAGCCATGCGGTATTTGTCGCCTGCGTTATCCAGCGCCGTGACCGTGCCGGTAAGTCTTTCTTCGGCAGTGGCAACCAGCGCTGGGAGAGCTTCAACACGGGCAAGCAGCGTATCCAGATCACCGAGCATTTCCGCAATCAAAGCTTCGCGGGTAGTGCGTGGCGAATTCACGGTACCGCCTTACTTGAACAGAATTTTAAAAACATCATCCAGATTCTTGTTGGCCGTCACTGCCAAGCGCTTTAAGGCCACCATGCGAATACACAATTCTTTTTCGTCATCATCCGTGGCCTGGCGGAGTTGGCCGCGATAGTCGGTTTCATCGGCGGTAATATCGCCAAGCGACTTACCGACTGCCTTGAGACGCTCGAAGACTTCGTTTAAATAAATCACCGCCTCAGATCGAACGACAAAGGATTTTTCGGACTCAGCGAGACCGAACAGTGCTGCGAATTCATCGGTTACAGATTCATCGACATCGAGTTTATTGAACACCATGCGGATTTTCTTTTTCTCGATACCGAGTTTTTGCAAGGCACGAATAGTGTTCACCGTATCGGCCTGCACTTTTTTTTCTTTGACCACGGGGATCACGAAATAATCAAACTCTTCATGTGAACCGTCATATTGTTGCATGAGCTTCAAAAAGTCTTCAACGTTGGAGGCACCTACATCAATGATTGCCGAATCCAGAGGCATTATTTCATCGACCAATTCACCAAATTTTTTACCCTTCATTTTTTCAACTTCAAGGCCATCCGCATCCGCACCGGTGTTGATTGACTCAATAGAGAAAATTGGTGCATTATCCATGCGGGGTTTTAGCAAATGACCGGCTACCGTTGTTTTACCAACGTTCCCAGAGAAATTCATAACAGCTACTTTCATTTTTTTGTCCTTTTTGCGAGTTTTGCTAATGCTTCGAGATCGGGCTTACTGCCGATAATTTTGTCTAAATCCGCTGGATTGTGAGAACCAACTACCGAGCTTACCGATTCGGTTTCTGTTTCCTCAACTGGCGGGGCTTCGCGTGGTTTCGTCGGCTGGCCTTGATGCTGGCTAACTGACTTAAGCGAAGTAATTGACGTTTTATTGCGTTTCTGGCGAATCCTTTTCAGGGTTGTATCGAAGGTAGCAAGTGTCATTTCAAGGCCGTGCGAGGCAAGTTCTTCAAGCACTGAAGAGCGAGTAACACCGGCAGCCAAAGCAAATTCTACATCATCAATCACATCCCTCAGGCGGGCTGCTTTAGATCGTTTGTTATCGTCTGAAGCAAGCGCACGGAGTCGTTCTGCTATGGCTTTTTTATCCATTCTGAAAACACCTGTTGTTGTATTATAACTTATTATGTCCCACTAATGTCTTATTATCAAATTTTCTCGCCCGCAAAATATTTAATTAATGTTTTATATATGTCCTATTATTATATGTTACTTGTTTGTTTTAAGTCATTTTTATGTGCCATTTATTTTAAAGGAGAAGAATGAGGAGTAAGAAATTAAGGCAGGATAGGCGTCAGCGCTGCTATATGGTACACTGTACCCCAATAATCCTTCTTACCACGCCCCGAATTTCCTATGCCCGTACTAAAAACTCTGGTAGAGACAGAAACCAAAACGCGCTTTCGCAACCTGGCGAAGACGCGCGGGCTGTCAGAATCCGAACTGCTACGGTCGGTGGTCCTGGTCGTCACCGATCAAGATGTCGCCGCCGATCAGCCCATAAAGCCAGAAGCCGAAAATAGTGAGTTAGAACGCATGACGGTACGTCTACCTGGCTTTTTAATGGAAGCAGCCAAACAGCGAGGTAAAGCAAAGGGCATGGCCGCCAGCCGTTGGGTGGCTGCTTTAGTACAAGCCAACCTCACAGGCAAACCAGTCATGACCGACAAGGAATTGGCGGAATTGCAAGCCAGCAACCGCGAGCTCGCCGCCATAGGCCGCAACATCAACCAAATTGCGAAGGCACTCAATGAAGCTTTTCATGAAACCGAACGGGTACGGCTAGACACCTTGGCGGTCTTAAGCCAGTCCATTAGCGAAAACCGGGCGGCTATCCGTTCCTTAGTGAGAGCCAGCCAACAGGCGTGGGAGGCTGAAAATGGCATTGATTGAAGCCGAGTTAGGAAATGCGTTATACGCGGCGGTCAAACGTAAGGCCAATAACACCCAGAAATTGCGAGCGGCCGACGTTCGAGCTAAAGCTTCGCGTGTTGCCGCCGGTTCACCCGAGGTCATGGTAAAAATCACCGGTTTCGGTAAAGGTGCAGGCCACGTTAAAGCCCATCTTGATTACATCACCCGGAAGGGGAAACTTGAAATGGAAAATGACCGGGGAGAAATTTTCACTGGAAAAGAAGAAATCAAAACCTTGTTTAAAGACTGGGAAAATGATTTTGCCGCCAGTAAACGGCACAAGAACCAACGCGACACGATGCACATGGTTATGTCCATGCCGGAAAGCACAGACCCGGAAGCGGTCAGGAAAGCGGTACGAGCGTTCGCCCAAACCACCTTTGGCAAAAACTATGAATACGTATTTGTCCTGCATACTGACGAGCCGCATCCGCATTGTCATGTCACCGTTAAGCTACTCGGGTTTAACGGTAAACGCTTAAATCCGCGCAAGGCTGACTTGCAGCAGTGGCGAGAGGGTTTTGCGGAAAAGTTGCGTGATCAAGGTGTCAATGCAGAAGCAACACCTCGCATTAGCCGGGGTGTTGTTAAAAAGGCCGAACCAAGCGTTATTCGCCATATTGAGCGGGGCGATAAAACCCACGAACCGCGCGTAT
>CAYVFT010000115.1:0-10109 GCA_964450225.1 uncultured Crenothrix sp.
CAACCCTCAAAATTATCGCGATCGTTTTGGTCACAGGATTTCAGCTGAATTTCAAACAGCGCTCAAAACCTAGGAGGCTATTATGCGAATGGAAGCAAAACGATATTCAGGAACTTATGTTTACTAAACAACCCGAGGAAATAAGCCATGAAAACAACAGATGAATACGGTCAAAAGCTGGCCGAACTTATTGAACGGAGTGCCAAGATCGATAAATTGGTAGTGAAATCCCGGCAAGAAGCGGCAGATGTAAAGCAAGAACTCGAAGAGTTGCGAGCCAAACAACGAGAAACCACTAGCATATTGTATAAATTGGAAAATTCCAGCAGCAATACTTGGGAGAATATCGGAGGCGGGGGCTGAAACTTAAGAACTTGCTATGAACGAAACGGATTTAGCACTTTTTCTCGACAGCTTCGAACGTTGCCTTCAAAACGAGCGGTTTATAAAAGTCTTCTATGAAATCTTCATCGGTTCCTCAGAAGAGATTCCCGCATTTTTTGTTGGGACAGATTTTGCAAAACAACGCCGGGTTTTAAAAGCGTCCTTATATGAAATGGTTGCTGTCTCCGCTAGACGTACTGCCGACCCTTCAGCTCTCTCGGCGCTTACGCAACGCCACCGTGAACTCAAAATCCAGCCCCACCATTACGAACTCTGGATGCAAAGTCTTATTTTGGCCGTCGCAAAATGCGATTCGTACTTTAATCAGGATGTCGCACGTGTTTGGCGTGATGCCTTCCAGGTAGGGATCAATTACATGAAGGATGGCGCCTGAAAAATCAAACTGAAATGATTTTTTGGCAGGAAATGAGGGAAGTATATCATTGCACAAAAATATCTGAAGAATATATATTAGTATCAACCATTGTCATTTGAGGAAAATTATTAAAAGACCCATTAATTTAAGAAGTCTGCTAAATCCGGTAAGGAAAAAAGAATTAAATCAAGTGTCATAAATCATTTTGACGTATTGATAATAATAAAGCGGAATTTCCTATTTATCATGAATCGAGGAGAAACAAATGTCCACTTACAATGAAATGTTCAAAGCAACCCTCAAAGATGCCGATTTAAGCGAGCGTGCATCACATCTATACTTTAGCCATTTATCGCGTTTAAAAGCGACAATCCAACACAAAATATCCGAACCACAATTAAATTATCGATTTAATTCGTGTAATGGGAAATCTGCATAATCAATAAATCTGGTACGGTCAGAGTCCTCATACCGGTGTCCCATCAGGTTAACGAATTAGTTAAATTACCCAATTGTTGGTATTGAAAAGAAGAAATTCGTTCTCTTTGGGCTCTTAATTAATCCTTCGGAAGTGCCAAGCAATCGATTGAATTTTTGGCCTGCAAATTCGGTTTTTATGTCGCGGGGCTCATACGTTGTGTTTTCATTTGCCTGTCAGGTATTAATCCGCATAGTTGTCATGACCGTTTCAGTGACTTTGATCCTTATCCAATCAGAGCTTAAATCAATAAGGATTAAGAATTGGCACTATTACATATTGAAGAGTGCTGTTATATCTAAAACAATAGTTAAGGACTAAATATGCGTATTTTATTAATATCCTCATCGTATAACGGTTTATGCCAACGAGCTCATGTGGAGCTGGAAACATTGGGCCATGATATTTCGATCACATTGGCGCTTAATCCCGACGATGTTAGAAAAGGCGTGACTTTTTTCCAGCCCGATTTGATTATTTGCCCGTTTTTAAAAGAAAAGATACCGGAAGATGTCTGGACTAAGCATCATTGTTTCATTATTCATCCAGGCATTAAAGGCGATCGTGGACCCTCCTCTCTGGACTGGGCTATCATGAACGGCGAAAAGGAATGGGGGGTCACAGTGTTACAGGCTGTGGAAGAAATGGATGCCGGCGATATTTGGGCATGCGAGACCTTTAAAATGCGACAAGCCAGCAAGGCCGCGATTTATCGCCGTGAAGTAACCAAAGCAGCTATCAAGGCGATGCTTGAGGCCGTCAAGCGTGTCGAATCCAAGAGCTTTAAACCCGAGCCGCTTGATTATTCGAAACCCGATGTGCGAGGCATGCTTCGCCCCTTAATGAAGCAGCAAGATCGAAAAATCGATTGGGCCAAAGACCATGTCGCTACTATCATAAAAAAAATTAATGCCGCCGATAGTGCACCAGGCGTATTGGATGTCATTGATAACCAGGAATATTATCTATACGGTGCCCATGAAGAAAGTCTATTACAAGGCTGGCAGCCAGGGGCAATTATTGCCCAGCGTCACGGCGCCATTTGCCGGGCGGCTATCGACGGTGCCGTCTGGATATCGCACCTCAAACGCAAAAATATTGTAAAAATACCGTTTTATAAGCGCTTTCTCTCTCACGATAAACAATTCGATTTCAAATTACCGGCGGCAAAAGTTTTGGGTAGCCTACTCGATGAAACGCCCGAGTCGCCAATTGATCCATTATTCATGGGAACGGAGCTTACCTTTAAAGAAATCTGGTATGAAGAAAAAAATCACGTTGGTTATCTGCATTTCAATTTTCATAACGGCGCGATGTCTACCGCACAATGTCGCCGTTTACTGGAGTCCTACCGTTTAGCGCTAGCTCGGCCAACCAAGGTCCTCGTGTTAATGGGTGGAAGCGATTTTTGGTCTAACGGAATTCATCTAAATAAGATCGAAGCAGCAGAAAATCCGGCCAATGAATCCTGGCGAAATATCAACGCGATTGACGACATTGTCCTGGAAATACTGACAACAGAAACCAAATTGACGGTCTCTGCGGTTTGGGGCGGATGTGGCGCTGGCGGTGCAATGGCGGTTCTGGCCGCCGACCAGGTGTGGGCACGCGAGGGGGTGATTTTTAATCCGCATTATAAAACGATGGGGTTATACGGTTCGGAGTATTGGACTTATTCTTTGCCGAGGCGGGTTGGCCCTGTCAAAGCGCTGGAATTGACGGAAACCCCGTTACCGATCGGTACGAAAAAGGCCAAGGCTATTGGCTATATTGATGAAATTTTACCGGATGACTATGAAGCGTATCTGGAACAAGTCAGACAAAAAGCAGAGACGATGGCCATGGATCCTCAATACTCAAGTGTGCTCGAGGAAAAGAAAAAGATCAGGCAAAAAGATGAGCGTGTTAAACCATTGGCAGCCTACCGCGCTGCAGAACTGCAAAAAATGAAAATTAATTTTTCCGGTAAATTTTATGGCGGCGAAGTGAATTATCATGAAGCCCGTTACAATTTTGTCCATAAAGTCAGACCAAAGGAAACAGCCTCTTATTTAGCCAAGCATATGCGTCTTGACGCCGCCAAACTGAGCGAATTAAGACAGCCTTTAACTTACTAAAAGGAGAATCGCCATGTTTTTTAAATATTGGCCGGTATTGTTAGTTGATGATGAACCTGATGTATTGACGATTTCCCGTCTGGCGATGAAAAATTTTGAGGTCTATGGTTTACCGCTGAAAATTTACACTGCTAACAGTAAAGAAGATGCGATTTATTTAATGAACGATGATGTCGAGGTTGGCTGTTCATTGGCGGTGGCATTTCTTGATGTGGTAATGGAAACCGAACGCGCGGGACTTGAGCTTTGCGATTATATTCGCAACAACCTGGGTAACAAACTGACTCAAATTTATATCCGCACCGGCCAACCGGGGGTTGCTCCGGAACGGGAAGTCATCGATAAATATGACATTAACGGATATTTCACTAAAGTTGAAGCGACTGAAGATAAATTGTATTCCTTGATAAAAAGCAGTATCCGGCAATACCTTTCTTACGGAATGGCATTATCAACTATCGAATTGTCAAATAATCTTATCGAGGCAGCAGGTTCACAAAGAAAACTCCTTTATACCCTCTCCCCGATCGGGGGGCTGAGTCCTGAACAGGCAGAAACTCCACGTTGGCTAATAATTGACGACCAAGTTTTGTTTGCCGATGAAATTGATGCGGACCGGGGACTGCAGTTATTGGACCGACTACGTGCAAATGAAGGAATGCCGCTTAATCCGGAAGGTGATCGCTATATTCTGGATAACCAGGGCTACCAGCTCATTGATGTGGTAGGTAGTCCATCTAAAGCGCAGGTATCATTTTTATTTAAAAGCCGTTTTACTCCGCCCGATCTTATCGTTAATTTGATGCATGGCTTTGTTAAACAGCTAGCCGTTATATGGCGGCAAAGTCGTAAGGATACTTAACGAAGAAATAACTGCTGGAAATACCGCCATGGATCATTATTTCTATGATGGCAGGGACCTAAGCACCGCCTTGGAAACCCATTATGATGTTGGACTGGTTGTTCTGTCCGTTGCTATTGCTATCCTGGCTTCCTATGCCGCACTGAGTGTAGCAGGCCGCATCAGTGCTGCGGATTCAGGCCATAAACGCCGCATTTGGCTGCTGGCCGGCTCATTTACGATGGGCGGCGGCGTATGGGCGATGCATTTTATTGCCATGCTGGCGCTAAAGCTCCCGATTGCGGTGAGCTATGATGTGCTTATCACTATAGTATCAACAGTGCCAGTAATACTGGCGAGCTATGTCATGCTTAAAGTGATCAGCCGGCCCAAAATCAGTAAATTAATATTTTTGGCCAGCGTAGTTATGGGTGGCGGCATCGGAGCCATGCATTATATCGGTATGGCCGCCATGCAAGGCATTTCCCGCCAGTTGATTATGATGTTCGAAGCCAGGCTGTTGGTACTTTCCGTTATGACGGCGGTGGTGCTCTCGGGAATTGCCTTGACTATCGACTTTTTAATTGGTCGCAATAAGAAGGGGTACGGCGCCATATGGGCAAAAATAGGCGCGTCGGTGATCATGGGTTGTGCTATTTCAGGTATGCACTATACGGGCATGGCGGCTACTTATTTCTTTGCTGGTGACGTATCACCGGTTTTGACCGAAAGCGCATTGAATACAACAGCATTAGTCTTTTGGGTTTCATTCACTTCCGTATTAATCGCCTTACTGTCTATATTTATCACCATCGTCGATAGCCGGATTCAACAGGCAACACTCGAGGAAGCGGTTAGCCGCTCCAGGATGCGGGAGGCGATAGAAAGTATTGCTGATGGCTTTTGCTTATTTGATATGGAAGACCGTTTGGTTGAGTGTAATCAGCGTTACCGGGAAATCATGAATTTCGGCATACCCATTGTGCCGGGCATGCTTTTTGAAGCGATAATGCGTGGTGCAGGCCAGGCAGGTTTGATTCTAGATGCCGATGGTTGTCTTGAAGAATGGCTGGCTGAACGCATGGCTCGGCATCGTACACCCAGGGAAAACTTCGTTGAACATTTCAGGGGTGACCGATGGATGCGGGTCAGCGAGCGCAGGGTATGGAATACGGGTACCGTAGCGATACGCACGGATATTACCGGACTCAAGCAAACTGAGATCGAGTTGTCCAAGGCCATCGCTGAAGCTCAAAAGGCGCGCGCCATTGCCGAAGAGGCTAATAATGCCAAAAGTGCCTTTTTAGCAAATATGTCCCATGAATTACGCACACCAATGAATGCAATTATTGGTTACAGCGAGATGTTATTGGAAGACGTTCAGGCATCGAAACAGGATAACTTTGTCAGTGATTTATTAAAAATACATTCATCGGCAGTCCACTTATTATCGCTAATTAATGAAATACTTGATTTATCCAAGATCGAGGCTGGAAAAATGGATTTATTTCTGGAAGAAATTCATTTGCCTTCGGTGATTAATGAAGTCATCAATACCGTCCAGCCGATCGTCGATAAAAACGGCAATAAGTTATCGATCCAATGTTCTGAAACCATTCCGATGATAAAAGCAGATTCAATTAAACTGCGGCAAATCTTGCTGAATTTACTCAGTAATGCCGGAAAATTCACTCATGGCGGGGAAGTAATTTTTACGGTAATGCAAGAGAAGACGAAGGACGCCAGCTGGATAGTTTTTAAAGTTAGCGATACCGGAATCGGCATGTCCAAAGAACAGGTCGACAAAATATTTGATGCCTTTACTCAGGCAGATAATTCAACCACGCGCAAGTACGGGGGTACAGGTCTCGGTTTGACGATTACCAAAAGATTTTGTGAAATGATGGGCGGAAGCATATGGGTTGAAAGTGTCCCCGCAGTGGGTTCCGTTTTTATTGTCAAGCTACCGGCGGAGATTGGTTATTAATATCGTAATTTAGGGGTCATGAAGAAAATGGCTAAAATATTGCTTGTTGAAGATAATGAATTTAATCGCGATATGCTTTCACGCAGGCTCATCAAAAACGGCTTTGAAATCGCCATAGCCGTTGATGGCGTCGAGAGTGTGCAACTGGCAAAAGCACATTTGCCGGATTTGATTCTGATGGATATGAGTCTCCCGGTTATGGATGGTTGGGAAGCAACACTCCTGATTAAGGCCGACCCTTTAACCCGGCATATTCCCGTGATCGCTTTGACTGCACACGCCATGGGTGAGGACAGGCAAAAGGCGCTGAATTCGGGTTGTGATGAGTACGATACCAAGCCTATCGAGTTACCGCGGCTGCTGTCGAAAATTCATAAATTTCTGGAATAATCATGGCAAACTGTGAAAGTTTAACTGCGTCGTGTTTGGCGATTAATCCTCAAACCCGTCATGACCTGATGAATTGGTTAAATCAAATCATCGGTTATTCCGAAATGCTTACCGAGGAAGCTGACAGTAGCGGTCAGGAAAGACTGGCCAGGGATTTGAGCAATATTAACAGTGCTGCACAGCAAATGCTGGAGCGTTTGGAAACTCTTTTTTCCTGTGCCTATGACTACTCTATCCAGAGCAGCATTAACGGGCCACTGGAAATAAAAGAAGTACCGCGAACGGATTTGAATAAAAACAAAACACTGTTTCCGGATAGAGCAGTGAGCGGAAAGATTTTGGTGGTTGACGATAATCCCGCCAACCAGGAGATATTATCTCGACGCCTGGAAAACCAGGGTTATCAAATCGTTTTGGCCGATTGCGGCTCACAAGCTCTGGAAAAGCTGAGTATTGACTCGTTTGATTTGGTATTACTTGATGTCATGATGCCGGATATGGACGGTTACGAAGTGCTTCAGCGCATGAAAGCCGATTCGTTATTGGTTAAGATTCCGGTGATCATGATTTCAGCTTGCGCGGATATTGATCATGTCATCAATTGTATTGAAATAGGTGCAGAAGACTATTTGCCAAAACCGTTTAATTCGACATTGTTGAAAGCCAGAATCAGTGCAACCCTGGAAAAAAGGCGACTGCGGGAACAGGAACTTAAGCTTATAAGCCAAGCGATGCAAGCTGAAGCTTCGCTGGAAAGACATCGAGCGCTAACTCAAGCCGTGGCGGGTGTTGCTCACGAAATCAATACGCCCTTGGGCATCGTTAAAACAGCACTTAGCGTAATAAAAAATCGCTTGTCGTTACCAAAAATACATTCTTTATTTCAAAATGACCACGAAAGCAAAGAGCAACTTCAGGATATCCTGGAATGTTCCGATTTGATGATAAAAAATGTCAATACCGCGCATCGTTTAATCGAGAACTTTAAAAAAATTGCCGTAGATCAGATTATAGAGCATCAAGATACGGTCAATTTACCAGCTTTACTGAAAGATGCCATCGACCTTTTTAAAGTCAGTGCCAGGCAGGCAAAGCTTGAAATTCAACTCGATGTTTCAGGTATACAGCATGAGCAAGAGTGGCACGGCTATCCAGGTTACCTGACTCAAATCATAATGAATTTCCTGCAAAATATCGAACGCTACGCATACCCTGGTGGTAACGGAGGTAAAGTTGAAATTACCGTGACTGATCAGGAAGCACCCAATAAATCCGCACAATTTATTATGACTATACGCGATTATGGCGCCGGCATTAGCCATGAAAATATTGGCAAGATTTTCGACCCTTTTTTTACCACAGGCCGCAGCAAGGGAGGAACAGGTCTGGGGCTTGCCATTGTCAGCAATATGGTTACTGTAGCGATGCAGGGCAAAGTGTCTGTAGAGTCTGAACCGGGTGATGGAGCTTGCTTTACCATTTGTTTCCCTAAAAATCTGAATAATTGAGCAAGAACTCAACTCTTCAGCTCAACTTGGCAACGATTTTTTGCGTATCAATCTTTGCTTTTATCTTCCATGCGTCTTTTACAGACGAGCCGGGATGTTAATGTGGATACTAAATATCTATATGTGATGGGAGCCGGATCTGGAGCAGGAAAAAGCACGGTATGCATGGGTATTCTGGCGCAATTATTAGCGTCGGGTTATGCTCCAAACAAGTTGGCCTACATCAAACCAGTTACCCAATGTATAGCAAAACAAACAGTAGCCCTGTTTTGCGAACACGCAAAAATCCCCTGCCTGGACATAGGTAATCTGGTTTTTAGAAAGGGCTTTAGCAGAGACTTTATCGATGGCTTAACAAAGCGCTCCGATGAGTTGACAGCAGACCTTCTGGCCTCGATACACAGAATCGGCAAGGACAAGGATGTAGTCATTATCGACGGCGTTGGTGATCCTTCTGTAGGCAGTGTAGTCGGCGTATCCAACGTGGACGTGGCATTATCATTACCTTGCAGTGTTATATTTGTCGGTAAGCCCGGTATCGGTGCGGCCATAGACAATACGGTTCTGTGCGTATCCTTTATGCAAAACAAGGGCCTGACAAACATAGGTATTATCTACAATAAAATACCACTTGCGGATATTGCTGAGATAAAAAAGTATGTAACAAGAAGATTGCCGGAGTTATTGCCCGACATAACTTTGCTGGGTTTCGTAGGCAAGGAACAAATCGTTGAAACTGACTTGAAAGATAATTCCAGCGAAGCAATAGCAACCTGGTTCAGTTCATACATAGACAAGAACACCTTGCTCAGTAACTGGCTCGGATTAAAAAACTAGATTCACGTCAAAATCACCATAAACACGCACATATGAGAACACTTTAGGAGGGCTAACCGATTGGGTAAGAATGCTGGCTCATCCCCCACAGGTCCAGGCAACGCGCAAGTCTCTACTAATATTGAAATAGTTTAAATTGCTTATTTTGTAGTATATTAAACGGTTTCGCTGCAAGTACCTCTGGCCAGTAGTTGCTAGAAGTGAGCTATGTTGGAATCGAGCTAGGCAAATGAGTCGCTATTTTTGCGATAGATTTTTCTGAAAAGCTCTTGACCAAAAAATCGGCCAAAATAGCGCCTTTATAGTAATTCTATCTAAACATATGGAAAAAGAAGATACCAGAACTCAATCACGAGAACAGCTTTATACCTGTCGCAAGCCGGTTCTCCGACTGCACCAACAAGACCATCGGTTTATGAGGATCGTAGAACTGACCGTGCTAAGTTACCCGACAGTGGTGCGTAACGCGATTCAGTTATTTCAAGCCGGCGGATCGATTGCCCTCACGTCCAGAAGCACCAGCCGCAAAGTAGGAGCACGACGTAGCCAGAGTGTGGAGCAAAAAGTTTTGCCAAGACAAGTCAGTCAAATATGCAGCTTATAAATATTTCGTTCCGGAGCATCTAGTATGGATCGGAAATTTAAGGGCCTCATCATTAGCACAGATATAACCTTTTTTACCGGCCTGTAAAACCCATCACCCAATGGACATCTATAAACGTATTTTTGAGTCTACCCCCGATGGTTTGCTGGTTATTAGTAAACTGGGGCGTATTTCTGAGGTAAACGCCCAAGCGGAAATGATGTTCGGATATCGTCGAAATGAACTCATAGGCAAAGAAATCGAAATTCTGATTCCCAGTCGTTTTGCGGTGCGCCACGTTGAGCATCGTTCCGGCTACCTTGATAAACCCCGATCCCGGCCTATGGCCGCTGAGTTGGAGTTATTCGGGCGGCGTAAGGATAACAGTGAGTTCCCGGTTGATATCATGCTCAGTCCGATTGGAGTTGAGGTAGAAGCCACAGTTTTGTGTGTTGTGCGCGATATTACCGAGCGGCGGCGCGCCGAAAGGAAGTTTCGTGGTCTCCTGGAGTCGGCTCCGGATGCAATGGTAATCGTCAACGCCAGTGGGCGAATCGTGCTGGTGAACTCGCAGACCGAGAAGCTGTTCGGTTATGCGCGCGAGGAAC
>CAYVFT010000116.1:0-9993 GCA_964450225.1 uncultured Crenothrix sp.
ATGAATGCTTGCTTCTAATCCGCACAATTGAGTGCCACGCTGGTTAATATCAGTTCATCACCACTTATTAAAGTCGTTTCATGGCTCTGACAAGCAGTACACAACAAGCGATTTGCGGCTACCTCGGATTGAGTGCCACATATTTGACAAACCACAGTTACCGGTAAGGATTGCATAATTAATTGAGCATGTTCTGCTACGGTACCTATTTTGATCATGCTAAAGGCACTGTCAAGCAAGATCGGCTCCACGCCCGATAAGGCGCCAATTTGTACAGTGATACTCTCGACTGATTGCGCATTATTTTTCTTGGCAATAGTAACAACCTGACCTAACAGATCATCACACAAGGACAGTTCATGCACTTAATTCATCCTCGGCCAACATTTGATCGAGAAGTTCCCATGTTGAAAGCGCTTCTGCTTCATTTATCTTTTGAATGGCGTAGCCGACATGAATTAACAGGTAATCGCCTACCTTGATATCTTCGTCTTGCAGTAAAAACAGGCTTACGTCCCGTTCAACACCTTTGGCGGCACAATGTGCATTAAAACCATCAATTTTCGTAATCTGCATGGGGACGGCAAGACACATTAACCTTTCTCCGAAGCGATGTTAGTCATCAAACTGTAGTAGCCAGATACAAACCGGCTAGCGCAATAATCGAGCCGCTTAGACGGGATACCAAATGTTTGCGATAGGTAACCTTGCCAAGACCAATGCCGATCAAATGTAATAATGAAGTCGCCAAAACAAAACCACTACCATACAGGATTGCTGAATTTGCTTGAGGCATCTCCAAACCATGCGCATAGCCATGAAATACGGCGAAGAGGCCGATCAGCAACATACTCAAATTAACCGGCATACGGATCGCGAAAACAACCATAAGCCCGAGTGTTATGACACTGCCGGCAAGCAAAGGTTCTAATGTTGGCAAGCCATAACCGCTGGCACTGATTAACGCAGCGACAGCCATCATCATTACAAAACTCAAGGGCAAACGCCAGACGGCGCTGCCGCCTGTTTGTGCTGCCCAAATGCCTACTGCAATCATTGCCAGCAAATGATCCAGACCTATAAACGGATGTGCCAGGCCGGTTATAAAGCCGGCCCCTTCCGCCCCTATGCTATGCGCATCTGCTACAGGAATATAAGCCAGCATCGCTAGGGACAACGCTAACAAAGTTGATAATTTGCTTTTCATATTGATCACCTGATTAATTTTGAAATTTGAATTAATAAATGAGGGTACTGCGAAGGAAACAGAGGCTGAACCTGTTTTTCTCAACGCATGAAGTTTTTTGAGTATTATTGCATATTTTTGATATTGCTCGTAAACATCGACATCCCCTATCGGCTGGTAGCCATATTGGTATCTCAATTGGCCCGCCACATCCGTAAAGGCATTGGCGCCCACGAAGCTAAAGTCTTGGTCGCCTGACAGATTGGAGTTAGCGATCAAACCGGCGAGATTGATCTTGTCACCGGTGGCAAAGTCAGTGCTTGTTTCATAGCGATTTTTGTTGTTGTCAATTTCGGTAGGGCTAACGAGTAACGTCATTATATAACCTAATTCTTATAAACTATTAAGCGGCTTTGAAAGTTTTCCTGAATAACACTCTATACTTAGTAGTTTTCGTTATCTCGTCAGCGTATCGCGCTGCTTGTTACGCTTCGTAGATCAGAATATGTTATTGTATATGCATCCAAACATGCTTTACGGGTAGCGAGATCCATGCTGTCTGGATTGCTTAATCTTCGTTATATTTAAAAGTCATATATCAACAAGCCGCTTGCGGGCCTTGTATTTTTATTTCCAGGAAGTCCACTTAATTATGCGTTTACCCCCCTCAGAACTCGCCCAGGCACTTCATTACTGCCGAGATTCATTTCAATCGGCAGCAATTTTCAGCTTATTCATAAACCTGCTCATGCTATTGCCATCCATTTATATGATGCAGGTTTATGATCGGGTCCTGTCGAGCAATAGTACCTCGACACTGCTTATGTTGACACTTTTGGTTACGGTGTTGTTTGTGATGCTGGGCGCATTGGAATGGGTACGTTCGCAAATCCTGATACGGGTCAGCACTCGATTCGATGTGTTACTAAATGAGCGGCTGTATCGGGTACTGTTCCGGCAAGCCCTGGTGAGTGGCGGTAAAACTAGTGCTCAGCCGTTGGGTGATTTGCTGGTTTTGCGGCAATTTTTAACCGGCAACGGCTTATTTGCTTTCTTTGATGCTCCCTGGATGCCTGTTTATGTAGGTTTGTTGTTTTTGTTTCATCCCGCCTTCGGTATCGTTGCTGTTATATCCGCAGTTTTATTAATTTTACTGGCCATCTGGAACGAACGCGCTACTCATGATGATTTGGAACAAGCTAATCGGGTTTCTGTAGAAAGTTCCAATATGACCGCGCGTAATTTACGCAATGCCGAAGTGGTCCACGCCATGGGCATGCTGCCTGATTTGATGGCACGCTGGAAAGATAAACAACAGCGTTTAATCCTGTTACAGGCGGTGGCCAGTCAAAAAGCTGGATTGATAGCAGCATCATCCAAAACTTACCGAATCACCGTGCAATCATTGATCCTGGGACTGGGTGCCTGGCTGGCGATTGATAAACAAATTACCCCGGGCTTGATGATCGGTGGCTCCATTTTGCTGGGTCGCGCTTTGGCACCTATTGATTTGATGATTGGTAGTTGGAAACAATTTTTAAGCGCCCGTACCGCCTATGATCGACTCAATATGTTATTGGCACAGTTTCCAGCCGAGGTTGACCGTATGCCTCTGCCAGCCCCCAAGGGTGCGCTCCGCGCAGAGCAGGCTGTGGTGGCACCGCCCGGTTCCAAAGTGGCGGTGCTTAAAGGGCTCAATTTCAACATAGGAGCAGGCAGTTTTGTTGCCCTGATAGGGGCTAGTGGTTCGGGTAAATCAACACTCGCTCGTGCTCTTTTAGGTATCTGGCCGGTCGCCAATGGCGCTATTCGTCTTGATGGTGCAGATGTTGGGCAATTTGAGCGCAGTTTTATCGGATCACACATTGGCTATCTGCCGCAAGACATCGAACTGTTTGACGGCACCATCGCCGACAATATTGCCCGCTTTGGGGATTTGGACGCTGACAAGGTCGTTGCCGCTGCTCAAGCAGCCGGTGTACATGACATGATCTTGCAGCTTCCGCAGGGTTACGATACCGAGATTGGCGGTAGCGGCGGTGTTTTATCAGCTGGACAAAGGCAGCGTGTTGGTCTGGCACGTGCGCTTTATGGCGAGCCGGTGCTGGTCGTACTGGACGAGCCCAATTCAAATCTGGATGATGCCGGCGAACAAGCGTTAGCGCAAGCTTTGTTCAAATTAAAACAACGGGGCAGCACTGTAGTGGTGATTACTCATCGCGTAGGCATTTTAAGTCTGACGGACCGCATTATGGTATTGAACGAAGGTTTATTAGCTATGGATGGGCCGCGTGATGAGGTTCTGGCGAAGCTTAATCAACGTCCGCCGCAACCGGTAAGCATTGTCCAAGGGAGGCATTCATGAGCTTTTTAGCACCGCAAAAAGACGAAGCTCAAAATGACCTTGCACGGTTCGCTGATGATCGCCCGATCCGGCGCCTGGGCTATCTGATTGTTATTCTGGTATTCGTTTTTTTTGGCGGCTGGTCGTTGCTGGCGCCGCTCGGAAGTGCGGCTTTGGCTCCCGGGAGCGTTACCGTCGAAGGTTACCGCAAGACCGTCCAACATCTGGAAGGCGGAATTGTCAAAGCGATCCATGTGCGTGATGGTGATACCATCAGCAAAGGGCAAGTGCTTATAGAACTGGATGATACGTCTTCGCGGGCTCAATTGGAAACATTACGTGGACAGTTGTTTTCTGCTTTGGCGCGTGAGGCGAGGCTTATC
The DNA here is from genome assembly GCA_964450225.1 of uncultured Crenothrix sp. Taxonomy (GTDB): domain Bacteria; phylum Pseudomonadota; class Gammaproteobacteria; order Methylococcales; family Methylomonadaceae; genus Methylobacter_C. Next base: position 3,914 of record CAYVFT010000116.1, read on the forward strand.
GCCGAACGGGACGGCAAGTCAACTGTGATCTATCCGGCAACTCTCACAAAAGCCGCTGACCCTCGCGCTCATGAAGATATGCGTGTGCAGGATCAATCATTCGCGGTACGTAAACGTTCGCGTGCCGGGGAAATAGAGATTTTAAAGGAACAACGTCAACAACTGCTGGCCAAGATTGAAGGCATTAAAGCGCAAAGAACCAGCCGCAGCAGTCTTTCAAACTCTTTAAATAAAGAACTGCTGGATTTTCGCGCCATGCTTAAAGAAGGTTATGTTGAAAAACAAAAAGTCAGCGAACTGGAGCGGCGTCTGGCGGAATCTGAAGGTGATCGGGGGGATTTCGCCGCTAATATCGCTACAGCGCAAACGCAAATAAGTGAAATCGAGCTTAAAATTCTGCAAATTGACAAGGAGTTTCAGCGTGAAGTTATTGAAGAGCTCAGTAAAGTGCAATCTGAACTCTCGGAATTAAATGAGAAAACCCAATGGCTGGATGACACAGTCACTCGTACCATTATCAAGGCGCCTGAATCAGGCATGGTGTTAGGGCTTACGGTGCATACTCTGGGCGCAGTTATCCCACCAGGCGGACATTTACTGGACATCGTTCCTCAACAAGAAAAACTGATTATCGAGGCACAAGTTTCGCCTATTGATATTGATAGGGTGCATACTGGCCAAAGTTGTGAAATTCGTTTTAGCGCTTTCAAGAGCGCTAAAACGCCCAAGGTCTCAGGCCGTTTGATAACGCTGTCAGCCGACCGGCTTACCGACGAACAAAACAAGATCAGTTACTACCTGGCCCGAGTGGAAGTCGATAAAGCCGGCTTGGAAGAACTGCGCAAGCGTGGCTTGATTCTCCTCCCCGGGATGCCCGCAGAGGTTTTGATTAATACCGGTGACCGCACCTTTTTTGAATACCTGGTGCAGCCTCTCAGCAATATCTTTGCCCGTTCGCTGATCGAGGATTAGAACGATGTCTCGACTTTTATATCTGCTGGTATTCTTAACATTCAGTTTGCCTGCGGTTGCTGATGATATGCTGTCGCTTTATCAGCGTGCAGTGCTGTCTTCACCTGAGCTCAACAGTAGCGAATACGCATTGGAAATTGCCCGTGCCCAGGAAGATCAGGCGTTTGGCAAGCTATTGCCCAGAGTTGATGTCACTGGAAACTATTCCTATAACCAACAACATAGGCAATCATTTCTAGATTCGAGAAAGCTACCGATAGATGGCGAAACGAACAATTACCCGGGCAAACTGGCCAGTGTTATTGCCCGCCAACCTCTGTTTGACTTACAAGCCTATTTGCTGATGAAAAGTCAGGAATCACTAACTTCCCAGAGTGAAGAAGACTTGCTCGCCGCCCATCAACGACTTATCGCCGATCTCGTTGATCGCTATATCAAAGCCCTGGAGGCCGCCGATAACAGCCAGATTATCGCCGATGAACTCAGTTCCACAGAAAAGCAACTGGATTGGGTCACCGCCATGCAGGCGCGTCAGCTAGCCCTAGTTACCGATCTCTATCAACTCCAGGCACGCACTGACTCACTCCGTACCGAACTGATTGACAGTGAAAATAATGCGCGTATTGCATTGGAAAAATTACGCGAACTGACTGGTGAGGCCGTCACCCGTATTCAGCCCGCCCGTTTGGATACTGATCAGCCACCGCCGGCAGGCAGCATCGAAATCTGGGTACAGCAAGCAGGCTCACTTAACCCGGAACTGCAAGCGCTCAAACATGCTGTTGAATCAGCGCGGCGAAGCATTAACGGTTATCAGGCCGGTCATCTTCCTCGAATCGAACTGCAAATGAATGGTACCTACAGTAATACTGTTTACAATAATCAACAAACTGCACCTTATGATGTTGGCACAGTTGGAGTTAATGCCACCGTGCCGATTTACGGGGGCGGCATCGTCAGCGCCCAGGTCAGGGAAGCTGAAGCGAGGAAGAGATACAGTGAAGCCAAGCTCGAACAAAAACTGCGTGAACTGGAGCAATTGACCCGTGCTGCCTATCTTGAGATGGCGACTTCGCAAGCTCGCAACAAAGCAACGGATCAGCAACTGGTTGCCAGTGAGAAATCCCGGGACGCCATGAAAAAAGGCTATGAGTTAGGTGTAGTTACCATTATCGATTTGCTCAGTACCGAAAAACAGCTTTCCGAGGCTCGTAAAGAGCAAAGGCAGGCGCGTTACCGATACCTCAAAGCTCGCAGTTCCTTGTATTATCAGGCAGGACGATTGATTGCCGATGAATTGGTACAATTAAATGGCTGGCTGGTAGCTGAAGCGCCGGTTTCGAATGCGTCAAAACCTGGGAGCAAGGTGTTGCGTTAATTGAACCCGAGATTGGCAGAGATTCCCGGATTAGAATCTCCTTTGCAGTGCAGTTATGATAAATTGCCGGAAGGTTTAATCTTGGATATCACCGGGATTGTTTGCTTAAGTCAGCTACTTTCCCCGTGCTCAGCTTGCTTCTTCTGCAACTTCTTTCGGATGATCGACCGACCATAACTTTTCAAGCTGATAATATTCGCGTGCCTGGGCTGTCATCGCGTGAACAATTACATCACCCAGATCCAACAGTATCCAGTCTGAACCCAAATCACCTTCAACTCCTAACGGTCTAAAGCCCTGTTCCTTGACTTTTTCAATGATGTAATCACATAAAGACCTCAAGTGACGATCAGACGTGCCTGTCACTATCACCATATAATCGGTAAAGCTGGTTTTACCCCGAACATCCAGGGTCGTGATATTTTGCCCTTTGCGCTCGTCCAAAACATCTTGGACAATTTTCAATATTTCTTCTGCTTGCATTAAAATTCCTGGTGTAAATGATGAGATTAATGTCTCTGGTAAAGTTTATGTTGCCTGATGTAAGCGATAACAGTATCGGGTAGTAAAAACCCCGGATTTCGATGTTCTGAAATCATATCCCTGATAGCCGTTGCCGAAATATCAAGTTGCGTGACTTGCTGAAAGTATAACTTACCCGCGAGGTTGTGTGCCAATTCAGTTGTTTCGTTAGCCAGCCTGGCTTCAAAAAATGCATCGAGATTCTGTATTTTAAACCCCGGCCTGGTCATGACGACAATATGTGCGTAATCGAATAAATGCTGCCATTGATGCCAGGATTTTAGATGATTGAACACATCATTGCCGATAAACAACAACAAGGGCTCGTCTTTGAATTCCTGTCGTAAAGACCTCAGCGTATCCACCATATAAGACGCACCGGTCCGGTTTAATTCACGGGTATCAATAATCAACCCTAACTGATCTTTTATGGCCAGTTCCAGCATGCGCAGGCGCATCAGCGCTGTCGCAGCGGGTTGCTCTCGATGAGGTGGTTGCGCACTGGGGATTAACCGGACTTCGGACAGCCCAAAAATTTCTTTAACTTCAAGTGCTGAGCGTAAATGCCCATAATGGATGGGGTCAAATGTACCGCCAAAGATACCAATCATTTATTGTCTGATATGGCCATCACCCAGGACTATGTATTTTAATGAAGTCAGCCCTTTCAAACCGACAGGGCCGCGTGCGTGCAATTTATCAGTACTAATTCCGATTTCTGCACCCAAACCATATTCAAAGCCATCGGCAAATCGCGTTGAGGCATTGACCATGACCGAACTGGAATCTACTTCACGCAGAAATCGTCTTGCCCGCGTGTAATCTTCGGTCACAATGGCTTCGGTATGGCTGGAACTGTATTTATTGATATGCTCCATTGCTTCATCCAGACCATTAACAATTTTGATGGACAGGATGGGGGCAAGATATTCAGTGTGCCAGTCTTCTTCGGTTGCTCTTATGCACTTCGGAATCAAGGAACAGGTTTTAAGGCAGCCGCGCAGTTCAACGCCTTTTTCGAGATAAATATCAGCTAAAACCGGTAATACTTTAGTGGCAATGCTTTCGGCAACCAGCAAGGTCTCCATGGCATTACATACGCCATAACGATGGGTTTTGGCATTGACAGCAATTTTGACCGCCTTATCAAGATCGGCTTTATCATCGATATACACGTGACAAATACCATCAAGATGTTTAATGACAGGAATAGCAGCGTCTTGGGAAATTCGTTCGATCAGGCCCTTGCCGCCGCGTGGCACGATAACATCAACGTATTGCTTCATGGTTATTAATTCGCCTACTGCAGCACGATCCGTGGTTGCTACGATTTGCACCGCTTCCACAGGCAAACCGGCTAGCTCAAGACCTTTGGCAATACACGATGCAATGGCCTGATTGGAATGGATGGCTTCCGAACCCCCTCTTAAAATACAGGCATTGCCGGATTTTAGACACAAGGCCGCGGCATCGACAGTAACATTCGGGCGGGATTCATAAATAATGCCGATGACGCCTAACGGTACGCGCATTTGACCGACTTGTATGCCACTGGGTCTATAACTTAAATCGCTGATTTCACCGACGGGATCAGGTAAAGCGGCCACCTGTTTTAAGCCTTCAACCATCGCCTGAATGCCGTTTGGCGTTAAAGCCAGCCGGTCCAGTAAAGCCGCATCCAAACCATTCAGTTTGCCGGTCTCCAAATCTTTTTTGTTTTCGATTATCAGCAGTTCATGGCTATTTTCAATTGCCTCGGCAATTTTCAATAATGCCAGATTTTTTTTACCTGACTCGGTCCGGCTAATTTCTCTTCCGGCATTTCTGGCTTGCAGACCCAAGCCTTGCATGTATTCTTTAATATCCACTGTGTCTCACTAACTGGATTGAGTTAAGTAGTCATTATATCGGTTAAATTAATTAAGAAATTTTCCGGTACTGCTATTCCAGGTTGGCGTGTCTTGTTCTCATCACTTCTTCTGGAATGCCTTTTTCGTGGATAATGTGCGAAATCAATGATTCCAGGAAAGATAATGTGGACAGTTCAAATGTTGTCCCCATCGGCATGCCTACCACTTTGCCGTACAGGTCCGGACGACCAATCTGGAATACCGCATCCGCCATATCGCCGATGGTTGAATCTGCTTTCGTGGTTATCAACAGAATACTGGCACCTACTTCTCTGGCTTTTTTGGTGAAAGCGATCAATTGTTCAGTTTCACCGGAACCCGAGATTATGATCAGCAAATCGCCACGCTTGATACTCGGTGTAACAATTTCGCCCACAACACTCACATCGTAGCCGCTATGCATCAAGCGCATGGCGAAGAACTTACAAACTAATCCTGACCGGCCCGCCCCAGAGACAAAAATTCGATTAGCGTTGTCTAGCATGTTGGTCAACCTGAGATTGTATTCATCATCTGTCGCTGCCAAAATACCTGAAATTTTGTCGATGATAAGGCGTCGATGTGTCGATTTTCCATCAGCCAGCAGGCGTATCATACGGGCAGCATCAGCAGGTGATGGAGCGCCATAGATTGCCGCACCAACGACAATAATGTCAGCACCCGCTTTGACAACTTGCTGAACGGTTGATTGATTAATGCCTCCTGCAACTGAAATTCTGACGTTTAAGCCTAAATCAGCGATATCCTGCAAATCGGCAAAGGGTGTTTGGCCAGCTGCCTGTGCATCAAGGCCCGTGTGAACACCAATAATGTGAGCCCCTAAATTTGCGGCTTCTCTTGCACATTCCAGTTTATCCGGAACATTAATTAAATCGATCTGTGCTTCTGCGTTGTATTTGTTCGCGGCCTTGATCACTCCGCTAATCGTTGCAAGGCCAGAGACACCCAACACTGTACAAATATCGGCGCCTGCTGCGTAGAATGGTTCCGCTTCATATTCGCCCGCATCCATGGTTTTAAGATCAACTAAAAGCAATTTTTTCGGAAATCGCTCTCTCAATTCTTTAACGATATTTATGCCATTATGTTTGATGCAGGGTGTTCCGATTTCAAAAATATCAACATGAGGCGCCGTTTGCTCAGCAAGACTTATTGTCTGATCGAAATCCAATGAATCTAATGCTAGTTGTATTAATGGTTTAGCCATGTCATGCACTCCTACTTTATTATAGTTATGGTTACTTAAATGCTACTGGGCCAAAACTTTAATACTTAAGCAGGGTTGATGTCAATTTCAC
>CAYVFT010000117.1:0-9712 GCA_964450225.1 uncultured Crenothrix sp.
ATCCACCAAATATGATATGGATTTAAGGCAGTCCAGGGGCCATAGCCCTGATCGGGCAGTATCGGGAGCATTACGACCGAGATCAGCAACAGTTTCAGTGTTGCATTCAATTCTTGCTGTTTGAGTTTTTTCAACCAACCATGGAGCAAGGGTTTAAAACCCAGCAAAGAGGTAATGATCACGGCACTTGCGGAAGCAAGCGTAATATGGCCGAAAATCGTTAAAGCGCCCAAAGTAAAGGTGACCAGCGAGGCAATGGTGCTGGTAATGCTGAAATCTTCAAATTTGTCGACACTTTTACTATGAGCGATCAGCAAGGCTGATGTCAGCCCAAGAAAGACAAAACCCATTAAAAACGGGTCTGTTTGCCGTGCAAGTATGCCCGATAGACCGCCCAGCAAGCTAATCATCCCGTGAGTACGCAGCCCTGCAACACGCATGCCTTCAACCCGATCACGGCTATGCCAGCCACGTTCCAGGCCGATTAGCAAACCTATTGCCAAGGCGATACCCAGAAGCTTGAAGTTTTCCAGTTCAGTCATGCATGGAAATCCGGAACATTAGAGCGATATTCCTAAAAAACAGTTTCTATGTGGAATAAATTGGGAGCGCTCAAGTTGTATCTTTCAATTTTCCAGACTCATGTCAGCTACTTCACGATCTTCGTTAAGTTGCTAACTTATAGAACACTATGCTCTTGGCATATTTTTTCGCTATCGCTTGGGCTGAGCTGTTCATGGGTTAAACCACAACTGAAACCGGCTGGCGTTGAGGTGAAATATTGACAGGTTTTGCACTGACCGAATGATTGAGATTTATTGGCTTTTTGTAACGCCGTGAGTGCTTTCATGAACATTTCTTCATTATTAATAAAGTTGTGTTCTTTAAATAATGATGCAGCCTGGTTAAATAAATCAGATGTTCTTGCCTGTTTTAAAATGGCGCTTCCCTCGTCCAGAAGACTAAGATGTACCATACGCCGGTCAGCCGCATCAGTGGTTTTTTTTATAAAGCCTTTATTTACCAGCAATAATAACGTTTGGGAAACCGTCCCACGGGTCATGCCAAGGTAATTGGTCAGTGCTGCTGGTGTATCGCTAAAGCGGTTACAGCGTGACAAATAGTCCAATACTTGCAAATGCACCGGTTGCAAGCCTAATTCTGTGCACTTTTTACGTTCTTCTGAACGAATTAATGCAGCCATGCGTTCAATCAAATCAAAAACATCAACTTTTTCCATAGTACCCATATAAACAATGATTTAGTACATTGACAATAGAGTTTATAGTAACATAATATTTTTCATGTATCGAATCGATATTATTATATCGGTAAATTGATACCTCAATTATTTGCCGGTTTGAGGTGAAGTTATTGTTTATCTGTGGTCTATATAGTTATATTAGACTTCAACATTATTAATCTTCATTTTTGCCTAAACAATTTTCCAGTTACTATTTTACAGGAGGCTTTTATGCCTATTTCACATGTATTCGACACATATGCCAAAACAAGCAAGGGAAGAACAATGCATTTTGATGTTGTACTCGATGAACAGGACCAGCAAAAAGCATTGAACTACGCCAAAAAGTGGTTAAAAACAATAGGCGAGGAAGATGCGACGGTGGTCTCGGAAAACTGTTATTTTTGTCATAGCATTGAAGCGCCCGCTGAGCTAAGACAACAAATCGACGATCAGGGCTATGCCATATACAAATTGGAAGGATGTCCTAAATAACAACCTTATAGAATGTGCACACTATAATTTCGGCGTATTTATCGACAAGGCTCTCCCCGAAGTGCAGACTAATGGCTCAGAACGAACGGCAACGGTATTCCAAGCGCCAGAGTTATTTAATGTACACGATTAAACTAAAAAACTATACTCAGTCAACTTCAACCTTCGGCAATAAAAAATAATGAAATTGAATCTCGAAAAAATGAATGGTTGCAGTGTTATATTCATTCAGGAAGAAAGGATAGACGCGCATAATTCAGGTGAATTAAAGGAATATATCCTGCACATGATAGAACATGGCGAGGTCAATATTATTGTCCAGCTGGAAAATGTCCGCTTTATAGATAGCTCAGGTTTGGGTGCATTGTTATCAGGTTATAAAAATGCGGCCGCTAAATCCGGCAAGCTGGCTCTAGCGTGTTGCAAGCAACAGGTATTGTCCATGTTTGAGTTAACCCGTTTAAACAGGGTTTTTGAAATTTATACTGATTTAAACGAAGCTTTTGAAAACGAAGTCTAGAGGTTGTGTTATGTGCAATTCGGTTTTTCAGGTAGATGTAATCATCCCGACACAGACCAAATATCTGGATTTGATCGGTAGTATTGGTGAACATATAGCTAAAGATATAGAAAATTTTTCGGGCGATCGAGAGGCTTTGGCTTATCATTTAAACCTGGTGTTAACGGAAGCCACTACGAATGCCATCAAACATGCCACACTAATGACCCCGAAAGACACAGTCAGAATAACCATTCATATTAAAGATAATGAACTGAATATCAGGGTTTATGATCATGGACAGGGCTTTGATCTGGAAAACGTGCCCTTGCCGGACTTTGACCAGCCTAAAGAAAACGGTATGGGATTGTATTTCATTCGAACATTAATGGATTCAGTTACTTACACCAAACAAAGTGATTGCAATGTTCTGGAAATCAGAAAATTTCTATAACAGATAATTTAGGCGATGAATAAATTTACCCGATCATGGGCGGATTCACTCCAACAAATAGCTGAACGGGCTTTGGGCAAGAAAGCCGGTAAACAGTTGTGGCAAAAATATCAAACTGCTTTCCCAATCGGCTATCAAGATCAAGTGTCGCCGCGCTATGCTTTAAAGGACATACTGCATCTCGAGCGTCTAACGACCCCTAAAAAACAAGGCATCAGTCTACTCAAGCCTGACAAGGGATCAGATTATTATCGGCTGCACTTTTATAGTCAACAGGAGCGTTTTCTGGATGAATACATTCCGGTTCTGGAAAATATGCACTTGAGAGTAATTGATCAGGTGCTGTTTCCTTTCAAAGTTAAGAGCGCCACGCAATTTGTTAGAAGTTTCACCATCATAATAGCTACAAACCAATGCGCGAGGATAGCAACAAACCAGTGCTCTCCTTTAAGCAGCGTAGATAGCCAGTTGCTGAAAACCATTGAAGTTATACTGGATGGAAAAAGCGAAAATGATGCTCTTAATAAACTGCTAGTTTTAACCGGCATGGCCTGGCAAGAAATTGATGTACTCCGGGCCTATCGTAATTATTATTTACAACTGGGTCATCAAACCACCCGAGACACTGTTCATCATGCCTTAATCAACAATCCAGGTGTTGCTCTTTGCCTGTTTAATTATTTTGAAGCCCGCTTTAGGCCTAATTCTGAATGGGATGATCCTGTAGTCAGAGAAGAACAGGCCTTATTTCCACTGCGTCTGCAATTACTGGAAAGCATGGCATCGGTTTCAGATATTAATGATGACAAAATTTTACGCACTCTGTTCAATCTGATAGACGCGACGATGCGCTGTAATTTTCATCTGCGGCGTACCCAGGACGATTATTTTGTCGCTTTTAAAATCAACAGTCTGGGTGTTATCGATATGCCCGCCCCTAAACCGCAATACGAGATTTATGTCCATGCAGCCGATATGGAAGGTATTCATCTGCGTGGCGGCAAAGTTTCACGGGGGGGAATTCGCTGGTCAGATCGTCCCGATGATTTCAGAACAGAAATACTGGGACTGATGCAAACACAGATCAGCAAAAACGCCTTGATTATTCCGACCGGAGCTAAAGGCGGCTTTATTTTAAAAAAGGACGGTCTAAAATTCTCGCCCCCAATCTCCAACCTGGAAACAAGGGAGGCGGGAAAAAAGGCTTACATTATTCTGATACGCGGTTTGCTGGATCTAACTGACAACTATAGTGATGATAAGGTCGTCCGCTTGCAAAATATCGTGAGCTATGATGATCCTGATCCGTATTTAGTGGTGGCTGCGGATAAAGGCACGGCAACCTTTTCTGATATTGCCAATTCAGTTTCCGCCGACTATCAATTCTGGCTGGGTGATGCATTTGCCAGCGGTGGTTCCCACGGTTATGACCACAAAGCGTTGGGCATTACTGCACGGGGTGCCTGGAAATGTGTACAGCGGCATTTTCGCGAACTTGGCAAAGATATTCAAAATGAAACCGTTACAGTCGTTGGTATTGGCAGTATGGACGGCGATGTTTTTGGCAATGGTATGTTGTTGTCGCCCTGTATCCGTTTATTAGCCGCTTTTAGTGGGCAACATATTTTTATTGACCCAGACCCGTCTAATAATGACGCACCGTTCAATGAACGTAAACGTTTGTTCGAATTACCCGGGTCAAGCTGGAACGATTATGAGCGGGCACTGATTTCTAAAGGTGGCGGCGTTTATCTTCGATCAGACAAAGATATTCCGGTTTCTTCAGAGTTAAAAAAATGGCTAGGCATACGCTATAAATCACTTGATGGAGAATCCCTGATACGTTACCTGTTGTCTGCGCCGGTAGATTTATTATGGCTGGGCGGTATCGGCACCTACATAAAAGCCAGCACTGAAAAGCATGAAGAGGTCGGTGATCGAAGCAATGACAATGTGCGTGTGGATGCCAACAACCTGGGGGCCCGTGTTGTTGGCGAAGGCGCAAATCTGGGTTTCACCCAAAAAGCCCGTATTGAATATAACTTGCGCGGAGGCCACATTAATACTGATGCAGTCGATAATTCGGCAGGTGTCGATACCTCCGATCATGAAGTAAATTTAAAAATCTTGCTGAAGGGTTTGCAAAAGAAAAATATTATTGCCGACTATCAATCTTTATTTATCAGCATGACCGACGAAGTTTGCCGACAGGTATTGGCCAATAATTATGCACAAAGCCTTTGTTTATCATTGGACCGGTTGCGTAGCGTCGATAATCCGACAATTTTTTTGCAGTTGGCTGATCGTTTGGAGGCCGCCGGTTTCTTCAATCGAGTAGTTGAATCTTTTCCACAAACCAAAACAATCTTGTCCAGATCTGGGCAAAAAATAACCCGTCCCGAGCTTGCCGTATTGATGGCGGCCAGCAAAATGTATTTAACTCAGCAGATTCAAAACCAGGTTGTCTTGTTGCATGATGAATGCTGCGATTGTTATCTACAGGCCTACTTTCCTGATCAGGTCAATGAACATTATAAAAACTACTTGTCCGCCCATCCCCTGGCCAGCGAAATCAAAGCAACCATCGTCAGTAATAAAATAATCAATCAGGCAGGCTGTAGTTTTTTAAGCCTTAATAATGGCAGCGAAAACGGCAATATACTGGATCATGTCGGGTGTTATCTGACCTTTGACCGGGTTTTGGACGGTGATGTGCTACGTTTGGCGATTTACGCACTGGACAATAAAATGGCGACGGACAAGCAATATCATTTATTGCTGCAAATTGAAAAAATGTTGGCCGGCTTTTGCCGTTGGGCTTTATTGCATGACAAAAAAATACGTCCGGATGCTCAGACCATCGACTGCTATAACCGTTATTTACAGGACTTTGAAAATTATTTTAATCAGCAAGATAGCATTCAGTTAAAACAACAGCTGGAGCTATACCGGCAGGACGGTGTTCCAGAGGAACTGGCACAAAGGATGGCGTTTATTTCCAACCTAAATGATTTCCCGTTTATTGTTTCTTTATCTGCTGAAACTGCGACAGACTTTGTCACTGTCTTCAAACTGTTCGATGAAATTACCCATTATCTTGGCCTGTCTGAAATCTACGAACAGCTGGCAAAAATGCCCTCTCATGATCATTGGGAACAAAAAGTATCGGCTGATTTACAGACAGATATAAAACGCATCATAGGTCTGTTGATTAATAACATTCTGTCAAACAAATTTTCAACCTGTGCGGAGTATTTTGATTTGCCATCTGAACAGCAAAAAATCAATCGATACCGGCGGATTTATCAGGAAATTAATACTGTTTTGCCTGTAACCCTGATGCCTTATATTGCTTTAACCAGGGAACTGGAGAAATTGGTTGCGTAAGCATCGTTTTTACAAACTTCCTCGCACGCTTTTCTTTCATTAATATCGAAGATTTTTCGGATGGAGCAGGCAATCCTGATCTGTCTATCGTATTCACCTTCCAGGGGTCCACAATGAAACACAGCCGTTTTTTCGGTAACAGCGCTCTAGCAATTATTATGCTGGAGCTTTTGATTGCTTGCCCGTTAAATGCGTTGGCGGCTAACACCTGGAACTATCATCAAGAAAGCGACAGCTTAACCAATCAGACTTATAGCTTTGCTCAATCGCCCCTGCCCCGCCCTGGGCTATATGACAACATCAGGCTGGAAATCGTTTGCAAGGAAAATAAATTGCAAGCTGTTATTGATGCAGACAAATTGATCGCCTCGCAAAGCAGAAGTTTTGATGTGGAATATCAAATTGATAAAAAGGCACCTGTCACGATTCAAATGAAAACATTCCCGGACTCGAAACGCAAGGGTTATACCGACGAATTTGCTAGACGCATCGCTAATGATATGTTGACTGGGAAAGCCATTTTCATTCGTGTCAACACCATGATACGAACAGTTTTATCAAGTTCAATGCCATTGGATAATGCAGCTGAACCCATTAAACACGTACTTGCTGATTGCGGTCTTGGCTCATCAGATCAAATTACCAATGAGCCAGCCTATAGTCTGACCGAGTTTGAGCAGGAATTCAGTAAGCTTACCGCAGAACAACAACAGCAAGTATTGGCCAAAATCAAAAAAATAATGTTGGAAGTACGGTAATGTCGGGATAATGGTGTCGATTGGACGTGTTTTTTGGAAATTGCCAGAATTGTATAGTAAGCAACGCAGAGTCTTTGAATGAATTATCCCTTAGTGGGTTGAAAAGGTACCAGCGTATCCCGTCTTCAAACTCCTACCCACGCTTAAAAATCATTAAAGTAATATCATCTTTAAATGATTCGCTTTGGCAAAATTGCTTTAGATGGTTTAGCAGTTCATTGATGATCCTTTCTGGCGAATAGTGAGCATATTGAATAATAAGTTCACTGACACGTTCTACGCCAAAGAACTCACCGTCGGGATTTTCTGCTTCAGTTAAGCCATCAGTATAAAGCAGGATTAAATCACCTTTGACAAGTGTTGTGGTTTTTTCCTCAAAAATAAGATTTTTTCGCACACCCAAAATCATACCCTCCGCGTCGAGCTGTCTACATTTACTTTGAGAAGGGCTAAGTAATAGCGGTGGCGGGTGTCCTGCATTGGCAAAGCTTAATTGCTGGCTGATGATGTCATATTGTAAATAAAACAGAGTGATGAAGTAATCGGCATTATCCAAATCCTCAAACAGAAAATTATTGAGTACACCCAGTGTTTCTGAAGGTGTTCCTAATCGGTTTGCCTGTGTTCGAATGGCGCTGCGTGTTTCAACCATAAACAGGGCAGGGCCGATAGAATGTCCAGAGACATCGGCAATAATCATATCCAGTTGGTCTTCACTGCGAAAAAAATAATCAAAATAGTCGCCGCCAACCTTGTCGGCGGGCAAGCAATAGCCGGTTACTTCAAAATGCTCCGATCTAATCGGAGCTGATGGTGATAAAGAGGCTTGAATCCGTTGGGCAATCTTGATTTCACTCTGGGCAATTGCCAGATTGACTTCCGCTTGGCGGATTTTTTGTTCAGCCGCTTTTCTGGCAGTGATTTCGTGTATAAAACCACTGAATATATAGGCGTTGCCCAGTTTTAAGGGGGACACACTGAGTTCAACCGGAAACTCTGACCCATCCCGGCGGATGGCGATATGTTCAATCACTTGATTTAATATGGGGCCAACTCCGGTGTTCAGGAAAGTTTGTAGTCCTTTCCAATGATCTTTGCGATACCGTGGCGGAATAATTAAATCAGCAAGACGCTGGTCGATGGCCTCACTACGTGACCAGCCAAACATTTTTTCAGCCTGGTGATTCCAGTCAGTAATAAGTCCGTACGAATCCATAATCACGATGGCGCTTAAGGAGCTTTCAATAATTAGCCGCGTACGCTGCTCACTTTCTATCAGGGCATCCTGAAATTGTTTTCTGGCAGTAATATCCCGATCAACACCGCGCCATTTAAGCAATTTACCTTCTGCATTAATTATTGGCAATCCGGTTGATTCGGTTAGAACCGGATGTCCATCTTTATGCCGATAGTGATTAGTCAAAGCATAAAAAGGCTGGTGGCTGGTCGAGTAAACCTGCTGATCTGCTTTATCCTGGGGAGTTAAAAATTCAGTATAATGTTTGCCAATAACCTCTTCCTTGTTAAATCCGAGAATTTGGCTAACGGCGGTGCTACTGTATAGATAATATCCACTCGGATCTTGCTCCCATAACCATTCGCCGGTCATTTCCGCCATTTGCCTGAAACGCTCTTCACTTTCTTTCAACGCTGATTCAGCTTCCTTGCGCTTGGTGATATCGACGATTGAGCTGAGTACTAATGTTTCTTCATTGTTATCGATGAGACTGAGGCCTATTTCAACCGGGAATTCAGTCCCGTCTTTGCGTAAACCATAGAGCTCTCGACCCGCACCCATAGATCTGGACACTGGGGCGGCAAGGTAAGCTTGCCGGAAACCGATATGCGCACTGCGAAAGCGCTCCGGCACTAGCATTTCAACTGGTTGTCCGATCATCTCGTCGCGTGAATAACCGAAATACGTCTCGGTTTGTGAATTGACCATCTCAATCGTTCCTGATTCATTTACCATAACTATCGCGTTGGGCGCTGATTCCACCCCTTGCCGAAACCGATGCTCCAGACGCTTACGCTCGGTGATGTCTTCTTCAATGGCCAGAAAATGAGTAACTTCATCCTGATCGTTTTTAATGGCGCTGACACACTCATGAACCCAGTAATCGTCACCATTTTTTTTCTGATTCTTGATTTCTCCACACCATTCCCCCGAGTCTAAAAGGTTACGCCACATGCTCTGATAGTGTTCCAATGGCGTATTACCCGATTGCATGATTTTTGGGTTTTTCCCCAGCAATTCTTCGGATGTAAAACCGGTAATCTCAGTGAATTTCGGGTTGATGTATACTATAAGTCCATTTTTGTCGCTAATAAGCACGGCGCTGGCGCTCTGTTCAACAGCCCTGTGCATCATGTGCTGAATTTTATCCAGTTCTTTTTTATCGCTAATATCTTGAATTAGCAAAACGATGTCAGTTTTTTTCGGTTTTTTTTGGGGTAAAACTGAAAGAGATATGAGTACGGGAATTCGTTTGTTAGCTTTGGTGACGAGTTCACCTTCAAAACTTTTACAAGAAATGTCAGCACATAAGCCAGCAAGGGTGGTCTGCCATTTTTCGGAGGAACAGAGAAAATCTAGCGGTTTATCGATGAGTTCATTTTCAACATAGCCCAAAAAAATAAGCGCTGAGCGATTGACCTTTTTAATGCGGGGAATACTAGCCGTTATATCACAAGAACAATCTAGTTCAATGATAATAAGATTGAAAGTGAGGTCATCTATTAATTGATGCATA
Organism: uncultured Crenothrix sp.; assembly: GCA_964450225.1. Taxonomy (GTDB): domain Bacteria; phylum Pseudomonadota; class Gammaproteobacteria; order Methylococcales; family Methylomonadaceae; genus Methylobacter_C. The sequence continues at coordinate 9,590 of CAYVFT010000117.1, forward strand.
ACTAGGTTATAGAAGAGTCGTTACGAGAGTCGCCGGATGCAGACTTATCCATTTCGCATCATGGCTCTCAGCTTCGCCCCCTGAGTTACCATTAGCCTGGATTGATCGGCAAGTATAATGCTG
>CAYVFT010000118.1:0-9681 GCA_964450225.1 uncultured Crenothrix sp.
AAACATTTCCCCGCGCCTACGCGCATTCCAAATACTTCAAACAGGTAAATCCATGCTCAATGATGTTTCTACATTACCCTCTTTCCGCGATTTAGCACTGATCGAACCTCTGCTAAAAGCGCTGGATGATGTCGGTTATGAAACACCCTCGCCCATTCAGGCACAAGTTATCCCCCACATGCTCAAAGGCAAAGATGTTCTGGGACAAGCACAAACAGGCACCGGCAAAACAGCAGCGTTTGCTCTGCCGATCTTATCGCGCATTAATCTTCTGCAAAAAGACCCGCAGGTTCTGGTTCTTGCCCCAACCCGCGAACTTGCCATACAGGTAGCGGAAGCGTTTCAGCGATATGCGGCTCATTTAAAAGGCTTTCATGTTTTACCTATTTACGGTGGACAGGACTACAGCACCCAACTACGCCAGTTAAAACGTGGTGCTCATGTGGTTGTGGGTACGCCGGGCCGGGTCATGGATCACATGCGCAAAGGCACATTGAATCTTGACGGTCTTAGCGTTCTTGTTCTTGATGAGGCCGATGAAATGCTGCGCATGGGTTTTATCGATGACGTGGAATGGATACTTGAACAAACTCCTGAAAACATACAAATCGCCCTGTTTTCTGCGACTATGCCTACGGTTATTCGCAAAATTGCTCAGGAATATCTTCATGAACCTGAACAAATCACCATTAAAGTTACCAACGCGTCTGCTGAAAACATTCGCCAACGCTTTTGGATGGTCAGCGGTGTACACAAGCTAGATGCGCTTACGCGCATACTTGAAGCTGAAACGTTTGACGGTATGATTATTTTTGTCAGAACGAAAACCGCAACCATTGAACTAGCAGAAAAACTGGAAGCACGGGGTTATTCAGCTGCTGCAATTAACGGCGACATGTCCCAAACACTGAGAGAGCGTACTATTGCCCATCTGAAAAACGGCAAACTGGATATATTAATTGCAACCGATGTCGCCGCACGCGGATTGGATGTGGACCGTATTACTCATGTTGTCAACTACGATATACCTTATGATACCGAATCTTATATTCACCGTATTGGCAGAACCGGACGTGCAGGAAGAACTGGTGATGCGATTTTGTTTATTGCGCCAAGAGAAAGAAAATTGCTGGGTAATATCGAAAAAGCAACTAAACAAAAAGTTGAAGAAATGGGCTTGCCTTCAACCGAAGTCATAAACAATAAACGCATTTCCCGCTTTAAACAGAATATAACTGATACCCTGGCTGTAGAAGAACTAAGCTTTTTCACTCAACTGATAGAGCAGTACCAACAGGAACATAATATATCCGCATTGGAAATAGCCGCCGCACTTGCTAAGCTGGTGCAGGGAGATACGCCATTGTTAATGCAAAATCTTCCTAAAAAATCTTATGAAAGCAGAGAAGATAGGCCACAAAGAGAGGAACGTTCACAAAGGGATCGTAAACCAAAACGTACGTTTGGGAGTGGGGCAAATATTGAAATGGAACTATTTCGTATTGAAGTCGGCCACAATCATGGTGTAAAGCCAGGTAATATCGTTGGAGCAATTGCCAATGAGACTGGTATAGATGGGGATCATATCGCTCGTATTAGAATTGAGGACAATTACAGCACGGTTGAGTTGCCTGCAGGCATGCCCAAAGAATTGATTGAGGAAATGAAAAAAATCCGGGTTGCTGGACAGCAGCTGAACATTTCAAAAATGAGTGAAAGCGGTAGAAAATCAAAACCGGATGATGCGGAAAAAAAAGCGGATAAAAGCAAAAAAAGAATGGGCTCTACATCCCGGCGGGCAAAACCAAAAACAGCTGAGTAATTTTGATAGGATTGTTAAAGCTTAACCCGGCAAAATCAGCAACTCATGTCGAGTTAGCGGAGAGCAACTCGACTACCTGTTCCAGATACATGAACCACTGGCTTTTTCAATTGCTTCCAGGCTCTGTTGATGGGCAGTTAAATCCTCATTACTACAGCGAATAATTTTTAATCCAGGGCGATCAACAGACACGCGTTTTACGCTCCTATTTATACTTGACGCGGCAATTTCCGATTGCCCTTCATCAAGTAAGGAAGACTGTCCGCCAGTCATTAGCAAAAACACATCCGCCAGAATCTCAGCATCCAGCAATGCTCCATGCAAATCCCGGTGGCTATTATCGATACCATAGCGTTTACATAGTGCATCCAGACTGTTTCTTTGGCCCGGATGTTTTTTTCTGGCGTATGCCAGCGTATCAAATACTTCGCTATAATCCGTGACCGTTCCTGTCTTATTTTCCAGTCGTGAAAATTCATGATTGATAAAGCCGACATCAAATGGTGCATTGTGTATAACTAAGTCAGCGCCCCTGATAAAGGCGATAAAATCTTCAACAATCTGCTCAAAATGCGGTTTATCATCTAAAAATTGGTTAGTGATACCGTGAACTGCAATTGCGCCTTCATCAATAATTCGATCAGGATTGATATAGACGTGAAAGCATTTGCCAGTTAAACGCCTCTTAACCAACTCCACACAACCAATTTCAATGATTCTATGCCCTTCCTGTGGATTTAAGCCAGTGGTTTCAGTATCAAGTACCACTATGCGGTTTGTAAATGTGTGCTTATCCATTACAATTCTTTTACGTTAATTAAATCTTTAATTTTATTTTAGAGCTGACAATCAATACCCATATCGCAAGATTGTTTGTCAATGTTTTAGACTTTTAGAAATTTCCACCAAAACCAACTGTTTACAAATAACCAGTTGCGTATCGGTGTTTTGACCAACAAAAGCACTAATCCTATAGAGTATAAGCACCAGACCGCCGCCCACTCGTTAGGATTACTGGTGGTCAAATAAGCCAAAAATGGACCAGTAACTATATGATAACTGGTCATTTTCCAAGAACCATAAAGAAAAGGCATTATAAAAGATGCGACAATGTACATGTTGTACAACACAAGATTAGCCGTAGCAGGAATTTCCCAGGCAATATGCCAGTCACCTGAAATAGAACAAACTCTTTTACCGCAAAAGGGCACATTGAAAGAGTCGCTGTAACGACTAAACAAGATAAATCGGGTTTTAACCTCATAACAGGCAGGCGCCCATTCAAAGGGATACAGACGTATCAACAAACAAACAGCAGCCACAAAGCAAATAAAATAAACCGGTGCAAAAATTTTCTTTTTGACTTTTTCCGGGATGAAATACATCGACACGGCATTAATAAAAAATGGCTGAAAAGCAATATGTATGTATCCCAACAACGTTGCTACCTGATTAGCGGGATTATCACATTCATCAATTACCGTATAAGTGTATGCTTGCAATACTTCCATTAAAGAAAAGTATCCCAAGGCCGCACAGAGAGCAGCGGGTTCTTTTTTATAATAAAAATAAGCGGCACTTGATAAGCCGATAGTTGCTAATACCGTTGATGCTTCACCACTCCAGCACATAAGCTCCTCATAACTTTAAATATAGCCCTGCGGGTTTTTAGTCTGCCAGTTCCAGGTATCAGCTACCATATCATCCAGATTTTTTTCAACTTTCCAGCCTAGCTCTTTTAATGCTAACTCAGGGTTAGCAAAGCATTCTGCAAGATCTCCCGCCCTACGTGGAGAAATTTTATAATTGATGGTTTTACCGGTTACCCTTTCGAAGGCACTGATTATTTCCAGGACACTGTATCCTCTTCCTGCACCCAGGTTATAAGCCCTACAACCACCCGCTTCGAACTTCTCGCTGTTCAAAGCTTCTATTGCTTTAATATGGCCTTTTACCAGATCAACCACATGTATATAATCCCTGATACCCGTTCCATCCCGAGTGGGATAATCATCACCAAATACCGATAATTGCGTTAATTTACCAATGGCAACCTGTGCAACATAGGGCATCAGATTATTGGGAATGCCATTGGGATCTTCGCCAATCAAGCCACTTTTATGCGCGCCTATCGGATTAAAATAGCGTAGTAAGGCAATTTTCCAGGGGAATTCAGTTTGATTGGCTTTATCAGCTGCCGACAAGTCCCTTAAAATATCCTCAATCATGGCTTTTGACCGTCCATAAGGATTAATGGCGCCAAGGGGGAAATCTTCAGTAAATTGCGTTAAGGATGATTCCCCATAAACGGTTGCAGAAGAGCTAAAAACCAATTTCTTAACGTTTGCATTGTTCATCACCTCAGTAAGCACCAAGGTTCCGTAGACATTGTTATGGTAGTAAAGCAACGGTTGTTCACAGGATTCGCCAACCGCCTTTAAACCAGCGAAATGTAAGACTGCTGAGGGTAATTCCTTTACAAAAACCTCAGTTAACGCCTGCTTATCACGAATATCGGCTTGATAAAAAGTCAATGATTTGCCGGTGATTTGTTGCACACGGGACAACGATTCGGGTTTGCTATTGGACAAATTATCGACCACTACAACCTTGAAACCGGCTTGCAGTAATTCAACACAAGCATGGCTGCCGATATATCCCGCACCGCCGGTTACCAGCACTGTCTGATTATTCATAATTGCTTTCCTGCTACTTGATTATTTTGAGTTTTATCAGATGTACTCGCCGGTTATCCGCTCTGATTACTTCAAATCGCATGTTATCTACTACTAGGCTTTCACCTTTTTTGGGCATGTGTTCGAGCTGGCTCACAAGAAAACCGCCAATGGTATCGTATTCATCCGTGGCTAAATGTGTGGAAAAATAATCATCAAATTCTTCAATTGGCATGAGTGCCTTGATCATGAATTCGTTTTGACTGCGCTGAAAAATATAACCTTCGTCTTCATGATCGTCGTGTTCGTCTTCAATTTCACCAACGATTTCTTCTAACACATCTTCAATGGTGACCAGACCCGCAGCCTGACCGTATTCATCGACAACAATAGCCATATGATTCCCATTGGTTCGCAATTCCTTAAGTAATACATTTAAACGTTTGCTTTCCGGCACGACACAGGCGGGACGCATTATTTCCTGGACAGTCATGGTCTTATTTTGTAATACACGCGCCAATAAATCCTTGGCTAACAAAACCCCCACTACTTTGCTCCGATCCCCATCAATCACAGGATAACGGGAATGGCAAAACTCGATGACCAGTGGAAATATAGTTTCCAGTTCGGCATCCTTTGGCACGACAACCATTTGAATACGGGGGATCATAATATCCCTTACCCGCATTTGCGATACCTGTAATACACCTTCAATCATGGATAAAGCGTCTGTATCCAGTAGGCGGTTTTCCCGAGCTTCTTGTAATATGCCAAGAAGATCATCCAAATCATGTGGCTCCCCGGAAAATAGTTGGCTGATTCTTTCCACCCAACGTTTTCGGGGGGCGGTTCTACTTGGAGGTTGCTCATCGCTCATTTATCATTTACCTGTATATAGGGATTTTTTATATTTAACTTGTTTAAAATTGTTATTTCTTTGCTCTCCATAAGCTCCGCTTCATCATCGTCGATGTGATCGTAGCCCAATAAATGCAATATGCCATGCACAATAATATGCGCCCAATGATCGGATAAAGATTTATGTTGATCCAACGCTTCTTTTTCCAGAACCGGTGCGCATACGACTAAATCACCCAGCAAATTCAGCTCAACACATTCAGGAACTTCAACCGGAAAACTGAGAATATTCGTGGGGCCGTGCTTATGACGGTATTGTTCATTGAGTTCTGCGCTTTCCTGCTCATCGACAATGCGCACAACGATTTCGGTGTCTTCATTGAAACCATCAAGAGCAGCATCTACCCACCGTTGAATTTGTTCCTGATCAGGCTGACTATTTGACTTAAAAACTGACTGGATTTCGATTTGGTTCATTGATCGGCTTTGTTTTTTTGCTCATGCGCTTCATAAGCGGAAACAATGCGCTGCACCAATGGGTGCCTGACGACATCCCGTGATCCAAAAAAAGTAAAACTGATACCTTCAATATCTTTCAGAACTTCAAGCACATGCCGTAAACCGGACATCTTTTCTGAAGGCAAATCTATTTGCGTAATATCGCCAGTGACAACGGCAGTAGATCCAAAACCTACGCGAGTAAGAAACATTTTAATTTGCTCTGTCGTGGTGTTTTGCGCCTCATCCAAAATAATAAAGGCGTCATTCAATGTGCGACCACGCATAAAAGCCAGCGGCGCAACTTCAATAATGCCTTTATCAATCATTTTTTCAACCCTTTCAAAGCCGAGCATTTCATATAACGCATCATAGAGTGGCCGCAAATAGGGATCGACTTTTTGTGCCATGTCACCTGGTAAAAAACCCAATTTTTCACCTGCTTCTACCGCTGGACGGACCAAAATTATTTTCCGGACTTTTTCGTTTTGCAGGGCATCAATCGCACAGGCAACAGCCAGATAAGTTTTACCGGTTCCCGCAGGCCCCACACCAAAATTTATATCATGTGAGACAATTTTTCTTAAGTAAGCTTGTTGATTAGCGCCCCTGCCTTTGATCATTCCGAATTTTGTTTTAATAGCGACATAAGGTTCAGCAACTGATTCCGAATTACCTAACATTTCATCAATAGAAGCATCCTGCATGGCCAAATGAATCAGTTCGGCGGTTAGCTCCTCTTTTTCAGTGCTGGCAAATAGCTTCTGCATAACAGCACAAGCCGCCTTGACTGAATTATCTAGCCCCGTCACTTTAAACTGGTTGCCGCGATTGGCTATTTCAACCTGAAGGCGCTTTTCTATTTGCCGCAAATGCGTGTCTAACTGGCCGCAAAAATTGGATAATCTGCCATTATCGGCAGGAAGTAAAGAAATTTCCTGTGTAGTCATTATACTAAATCAGTTTTGGAAGATGATTTTATCAACAGAAGCCTCAACCAGTCTGCCACGTAAAGAATTAGGCAGTGCTTCCGCAATCAGCACATCGACAAATTGCCCTGCCAATCTGGGATGACCAATAAAGTTTACTACCCGGTTATTTTCAGTTCTGCCCTGCATTTGTAACGGATTTTTTTTTGATTGTCCTTCGACTAAAACAGTCTGCACTGTACCAATCATGCTATTTGAAATAGTAGCCGCCATTTCGTTAATACGATTTTGAAAACGTTCCAAACGCTGTTTTTTTACTTCCGCAGGCACATTATCTGGCAAATCGGCAGCGGGAGTTCCGGGGCGTTGACTATAAACAAAACTGAATGACAAATCGAAACCAATTTCTTCAATGAACGAAAGGGTCTCCTCAAACTCCTCATCAGTTTCACCCGGAAAGCCGATAATAAAATCTGAAGACAGGCTAATATTGGGACGCACTGCACGCAATTTGCGGATAGTTTCTATGTAATCGGCACGCGTGTGTCCGCGTTTCATCAGTTTCAGGATATGATCACTGCCGCTTTGTACAGGCAAATGTAGATGATCAACAAGTTGCGGGATTTCGGCAAAGGCTTCAATCAAACTATCCGTAAATTCAACCGGATGTGACGTTGTAAAACGAAGGCGATCTATCCCGTCTATCGCCGCCACATAGTGCAGCAGCAATGCAAAGTCGGCAATATCACCATCGTCCATTTCGCCACGATAGGCATTCACGTTTTGTCCTAATAAATTGATTTCCCGCACGCCTTGTTTGGCCAATGTTGTGATTTCAGCAATTACATCATTCAGAGGACGGCTGATTTCCTCGCCACGGGTATAAGGGACTACGCAGAAAGTACAATATTTGCTGCAACCTTCCATCACCGAAACAAAGGCTTTTGGACCTTCTGCCAGGGGCTCGGGTAGTGCGTCAAATTTTTCTATTTCCGGAAAGGAAACATCAATAACAGGTTTATGTTTACTGCGGACTTGATCCAACAGCTGAGGTAAGCGATGTAGAGTTTGTGGCCCAAAAACCATGTCAACAAACGGTGCGCGTTTTTGAATATTGGCCCCTTCCTGACTGGCTACGCAACCACCTACGCCAATTATTACGTCGGGACGACCGTCTTTAATTTTGCGCCATTTACCCAAGGCTGAAAAAACTTTTTCCTGCGCCTTTTCTCGTATTGAGCAGGTATTAAGTAGTAAAACATCTGCTAGTTTTGGATCATCAATCAATTCAAAGCCATGCGATGCTTGAAGTACGTCCCGCATTTTGTCGGAATCATACTCATTCATCTGACAACCGTTGGTTTGAATATAAAGTTTTTGTGTCATATTTTGTCTGGGTAACTCATCTGGAAATCACTGAGGTATTTTGGGGTTTAAAGCTTGTGTGCTACCAATGCTTAAAAATTGTTAGACATTATAACCTGAAGACAAATTAAACAAGCAACACGTCTACTTTTGGTAGAAAAATATGGCTTTGTGCTTTGTAGCCATTTATCCCAAATTTCGCAATAGATGTACTTTATAATTGACGTGTTCGTAAGGCTACTCACGTAACAATGCCAGTACTCGCTCTTCCAGATCAGGATAAACACCAAAAGCACAATCCCTTAACAGGCCTTGTTTATCGACCAGTATATAAGAGGGCGTGCCCTTTAGGTCAAAAAGCTCAAACGTTTCCGCGTGATACGTTAACGATTGAAAATAATGCTGTGCTTGCTGCCGGATTTTTTGTTGATAAGTCTGCGTCTGCTGCTCAAAATCGGGGATACGCCGGTTAATAAAGGTTTCGATTTCATCTTGAGTCACATCAATTTGACGTTTTTGCAAGTTATCCATCGCCACTGGAAAAGGGATGCGAAAGGACAAGCGATCGGCGATTAGTTTTCCTTGCTGGCTTAACATACGCTGCGTTTCTCCTATTACCCCACCATCTTTAATTAAATGGATTAAATTTTCCAGGTTGTTTTTATCAAAATCCTCAAATGCAGTCGCTACACCCAATACTGTTAAACCGTGATCTTTATAGCGTTGATACAAGTCAACCGCCTGCGGCAAGGCATATAAAAAACAACCTGGACAATTTACTTGGAACACTTCTACCAGGACAACACGGCCTGATAACTGATCAAAATTTACCGGTTCACCCTGAACCCAATCGAACAGCGATAATAAGGGGGCTTTCTGGCCTATTTGTGCTTTCATAATGCACTCGATTAACTCACTCTAATTGCTGCGGATCATTCGCATCAAGGTATTAATGAAATAGCATGCTTCCTCAGTCACCTTGCCACATACTTCTCTTTTGTCCATGACACCCATGGAGATTGCATCTCTTCAGCAAGCTTAGGACTGTATATTTTGAAACCTTGAGGTTCTAACCCAGCTTAAACCCAACAAAGAAACCACCTGCCGCACTGACGCCTTTGCTGGTAATACCCGAAAGGCGTTCTACCAAAAAACCACCGGATTGTTTTGCAATGTCAGCCGCAGCATCAGTTGCCTGTTGCAACTGTAAGTCGCTTATTTCAGTAATACCATAATATTCGCTAATAAACAGCAACACAATCGCCGCACCGCACAGAAAAAGGGCCGTGAGTAACATTTTTTTTGCAAAATATCCTACTGCGAGTCCAATGACAAATGGCGCGCCAATATTGCCAATCATGAAATCCGAGGAAAAGATATCACTGAAAGAAAGTATATCGACTATATTGTTTCTCATAATTGCGGTTTGCTCTTTTTTTGTTTAATTTGGTCGTTAACCTGATAACGTCCAGATCGTGGGATTATAACAATAGCTATTACCACCGCAATAATCTTTATCGGTATCCTGTCTATC
>CAYVFT010000119.1:0-9507 GCA_964450225.1 uncultured Crenothrix sp.
GATCCGGTTTACAGGATAATGGAAAGAACATAAAAAGCGTTAATAAATTGAGAAGCGAATTTCTAATAATTCGATAGCAATCACTCATTACAATACCCAGAATCCAAAAAAAATTATGATGTTGTCAAATACTGTAAAAAAACATCAATATATAGCAACGGTTCTATGAATAAAATGAAAATTAGGTAACTAAGTGTGTATTTCTGACATCAGTTTTGATTTTTTTCAGGTTTGTTTGGGTTAGATAATTTTCCTAAAAAGAGCAGTTGAAAAAACATGAATCGCTGTAAGACAATAAAATTGTGGTCTACAGTGATTAAGATTCAGCTGCGGAGTAGTTACTTTCGGGTGAATATCCGATTTAAGATTCATTATCTATAACAACTGCTTGCGATAAATTTAATTTGTATTCGCCCTTTTAAGGATAATGGCTCATGTTAAAAATTAACCAATCCACCCAAAAGGAGTTTTAAACATTTCAAGAATTAAGACCTTCATTATTACTAGATACAAGATTTGTCATGTAATGCATCAGCAAACAGACAAGCTGTTTATTTATTAAATCTTCATGGGTAGGGGGCTCAATTTATAATATTTTTGTTTTAAATGTTCCCTAATATCCATTACAGTGGTTATCAAACACAACGTTATATTTTATTGAAGCTTATAAAGCTAGAACCTAAATCCGGTACTGTAATTCATACAATGGAGAATATCCCTCAATTTAAAGAGGTAGTCATTGTGGGGCTACTATCAGGATCTATAATATTTGAGAGTAGTCATCTAAAATACGGCAGCAGAGCCAGGGAAATTAATAACATTTTGATTTTATATGTTTTTTAGTTGTTCAGGCGTTTATGGGGTTGTGCACGATATTGATCATTAATCATTTGGCATTGACATCCGTCCCCTTTCTACTTTACAGTTATGTCCGCAAAACAAGTATGTAACTAACTAATAACTATTAAATAACCCTTCGGAGCACATATCATGGCAAAACCATTAATACAAATGGCATTAGATTCACTGGATTTCGATGCAACAGTTGCACTTGCTACACAAGTAGCGCCACATGTTGACATTTTTGAAATCGGAACTCCATGTATCAAACACAATGGTATCAATCTGGTTAGAGAGCTGAGAGCAAGATTTCCAGATAAATTAATATTAGTCGATCTTAAAACAATGGACGCTGGAGAGTATGAAGCAACTCCTTTCTACGCAGCTGGCGCTGATATTTGTACAGTTCTTGGCGTATCTGGTCTGGCAACTTGTCAGGGAGTTATCAAAGCAGCAAATGCTCATGGCGCAGAAGCACAAATCGACTTGATAAATGTTGAAGATAAAGTTGCATGTGCAAGAGCAACTGCTGAAGCAGGTGCACAAATTATGGGTATTCACACTGGTCTTGATGCGCAAGCAGCAGGTCATACACCTTTTGCTGACTTGAATGAAATCGCTTCATTAGGCTTGCCAGTTAGAATTTCAGTAGCTGGCGGTATTAAAGCATCAACCGTACAGGATGTCGTTAGAGCCGGTGCAAACATAATCGTAGTTGGCGCGGCAATTTATGGCGCAGCATCTCCTGCTGATGCAGCTCGTGAAATCCGCGAACTAGTTGATGCAGTATAATTATGCATCAACAACTTATCATTGAAAAGATTTCAGGCATTCTTGAAGCAACAGATGATACCTATGATGTTAAGCTGACTGAAATGCTTGATAACGCCAAGCGGATATTTATCTCAGGTGCTGGACGTTCCAAGCTTGTTGGCAATTTTTTTGCGATGAGGCTGGTACACGGCGGTTATGATGTGAGTGTCGTGGGTGAAATTGTAACACCAAGTATAAAAAGCGGTGATTTATTGGTCATCATCTCCGGTTCTGGAGAGACCGAACAACTGATAGCATTCACTAAAAGCGCTCAAAAAGTAGGTGCCAAAATTGTGCTGATCTCGGCAAAAAGCGACTCTACAATTGGCGATATGGCCGATGCGGTGTTTCAAATTGGCCGTTCAGATCTATATGGTAAGGTTCTGGGCATGCCGATGGGAACCGTATTTGAACTCTCCACTTTATTATTTTTGGAAGCAACTATTTCTCATATAATCCATGAGAAAGGAATTCCTGAAGAAGTGATGAGAGAAAGACACGCTAATTTAGAGTAATATCAAAAGGACGAGTGGCTAACCACTCGTTCTAATGTTGTTTATGAAATAGCATAAAAAGAATATTTCGTGACGAAATCGAAAGGCTGATAGAAGTCACTACACGTAATTATAAAAATAATGAAGGAGAACAATATGACTTCGCGCCGAGAATTAGCGAACGCCATACGCGCTTTGAGCATGGATGCCGTACAAAAAGCAAACTCTGGACATCCAGGAGCACCAATGGGAATGGCGGATATCGCCGAGGTTTTGTGGAACGACTTTATGATCCACAATCCGACCAATCCACAATGGTCAAATCGGGACCGTTTCGTGCTTTCGAATGGTCACGGTTCAATGCTGATTTATTCCTTGCTGCACTTGACGGGTTATGATTTACCAATCGAAGAACTGAAGAACTTTCGTCAGCTTCATTCCAAAACTCCTGGTCACCCTGAGTATGGTTATGCGCCAGGCGTTGAGACAACTACCGGACCTTTAGGCCAAGGCATCACCAATGCTGTTGGTATGGCGATTGCTGAAAAGGCGCTTGCTGCTCAATTCAATAGAGATAGCCACAAAATTGTTGATCATCATACCTATGTCTTTTTGGGCGATGGTTGTCTTATGGAAGGCATTTCTCACGAGGCCTGTTCATTGGCAGGAACCCTGGGATTGGGCAAGTTAATAGCATTCTGGGACGACAACGGTATTTCTATTGATGGTCATGTCGAGGGCTGGTTTACCGATAATACGCCAATGCGTTTTGAAGCTTATGGCTGGCATGTAATTGCAGATGTTGATGGACATGATTCTGCTGCAATAGCTAAAGCAGTTCAAATGGCTAAGGCTATGACGGATAAGCCAACAATGATCTGCTGTAAAACCACCATTGGTTTTGGTTCGCCAAATAAAGCGGGAAGCCATGCTTGTCATGGCGCTGCATTAGGTCAGGACGAGATTAATCTGACAAAGGCTGCTCTGGGCTGGGATCATGAAGCATTTGTAATTCCGGCGGAAGTCTATGCTGGGTGGGATGCTAAAGCAAAAGGTGCAAAAGCTGAAAAGGAATGGAACGACAAGTTCGCAGCATACAAGGCAGCTTATCCTGAATTGGCCGCTGAATACCAACGTCGTATAGTTGGCGAATTGCCAAAAAATTGGAAAGCTGATGCCGATGCCTTTGTTAGTGCGGTTAATGCCGAAGCTAAGACAACGGCTACACGTCTATCTTCATTGGCTGCAATTGAAGGTTTTGCAAAGATTTTGCCGGAAATTTTTGGGGGCTCCGCAGATTTAGGCTGTTCCAATATGACGGAATGGACTGGATACAGGCCGATGCGTGCCGATAAACCCGATGCTAATTACATCAACTATGGCGTACGTGAATTCGGTATGTCTGCGATAATGAATGGTATAGCCCTGCATGGCGGGTTAATTCCATTTGGTGCGACATTTTTGATGTTCTCGGAATATGCACGCAATGCATTGCGAATGGCTTCATTGATGAAGATTCGTTCGATCTTTGTTTATACTCACGACTCTATCGGACTGGGCGAAGATGGACCAACTCATCAACCTATTGAGCAAACCGCGACGCTGCGTTTGATTCCAAGCATACAAGTCTGGCGTCCTTGCGATGCAGTTGAAACGACTGTTTCCTGGAGAGCAGCTTTTGAACGTCAGGATGGGCCTTCTATTCTGGTTTTTTCTCGTCAGAATCTGCCTCACATACCACGCACTCAAAAGCAAATTGAGGAAATTTCTCGCGGTGGATATATTCTGAGTGACAGTAATGGTCAGCCAGAAGCTATCATAATTGCTACAGGTTCGGAAGTTGAACTGGCTCTAAAAGCGGCGGAACAACTGAAAGCTGCAGGTAAAAAAATACGCGTAGTATCTATGCCTTCTACGAACATCTTTGATGCTCAAGATGCTGCTTATCGTGAGTCGGTATTACCTGCTGCAGTGACCAAGCGTGTTGCGGTTGAAGCGGGTGTGACCGATGGCTGGTGGAAGTACGTAGGAACCAACGGTAAAATTGTAGGGCTAGACCGTTTTGGCGAATCTGCGCCAGCGGGTCAGCTTTTCAAGGAGTTTGGCTTCACCGTTGAAAACGTAGTCAAGAATGTAGAAGCAGTACTTTAATTTTAAAACAAAATATAGAGTAGTTACACACATAATATTTGGAGAGAGACCCCCTATCTTTTAGATGTGCTCAGCAGTCTATTATGTCGGGGTCTCAATCCACTTCTTCCGACTTTTAGGTGAACAACGTGAAAAAGAATAATTTGACTAGAGGTGCATTTGCGATACTTCTGTTAGCTAGTACTGCAGCGGGCGCAGATCAACAATATCCAGCAGCAGACTTCCAGCCAGAAGTACTTTACCAGGATAGCGATTATATCGCCAAGAGCAGTTCATCAACTGCAGCGGCCAAGGCTCCTGCGTCATCTACAACGGCTTCTTCGAGCGCCGCAGTTAGCCATGAGGTTGATTCAAAATATCCGGCTTCGAACTTTCAGCCAGAAGTTTTATATCATGATCCCAACTACAAACCTTCTGCGTCCGTGAAAGCATCCGTCTCGAAAGATTTGGTTCGTTCAAAGTCAGTAGAAAGTCAATCGGTGGAAAGTCCAAGCGCAAGCACCACTGCTGCTGCTAAAGAAGAATCATCGTTTTCGACTTATCTGATTGGAATAGTTGCCCTTGCTTTTGCAGGATTGTATTTCTTCAGAAATCGCAGTGCAGCTCCGGTTCAGAAAAAAGCACCAGCAGCGCCTGTCAGATCATCCTATGCACTTAACACAGGTGTTGCAAGATACTTGAACAAGGTATCAGGTACTGGTGTTTCAAGGTATCTGGAAAAACATGTCAAATCCGCATCTGCACCAACCGGAGTTGCCAAGTATATGGCAAAACAACAAGCAGCGTCACCAAAAACAACGGCAGCGAAAGCAGCAACTGGAGTTGAAAAGTACATGCGCGACCGGGGGTGATATCAATGGAACAGAATAACTTGAGTGGTTTGTTTTTTCCTGCTGTTGCAGGACTATTCTTTTTCATGAAGCGACCTAAAATCGAGGAAGTTGAGGAAGTTAAGACTAATTATCCTGTATATACCAAAGATCCAAGCGGACTTACCGGTGTTGCTAGGTACCTTGATAAACAAGAAGCTGTATTATTGGCAAGCAGAAGTGCAAATGAGGAAGAAGACCAGGAGCCAGTTCAACTGGTCAGTGGAGTTGCCAGGTATTTACAAGGCCGAGAGAACAATCCGACTAGCGGAGTGACTAAGTATTTGCTGAGACAGTCATTAGCGGCAAAACAAAAAATGGAGACACTCAAGGAACCTGAAGTAACTGGTGTTGAAAAATATCTAAAAAATAAAAAAGATGCACCAGGACTTAGTGGGGTAGCAAAGTATTTAAAACATCAGGAGAGCTTGCCACAACCCAGTAAAGTTGCCAAGTATTTGGCAAAACGGGCTATATTTGCCGCAACTCAAGCAAAAGAAATACAACAATCTGCAAAGCAATTTGAAGCAACGGGTGTAGCCAAGTATCTACAACATCAAGAAAGCTTGCCTCAACCAAGCAGGGTTGCAAAATATATGGCAAAACAAGCTGCTTTGGCCGCATTGCAGGTAAATCGTGTAAAACAAGCGGAAGTTGAAGTAACCGGCGTTGCCAAGTATTTGCAGCATCTGGAAAGCTTGCCACAACCAAGCAAAGTTGCAAAGTACATGGCAAAACAAGCTGCTTTAGCTGCCAAACAAGTCAAGCAACCTGAAGCTCAGGTAGGGCCAACAGGAGTTGCCAAATATTTACAGCATCAGGCCAGTCTGCCGCAGATAAGTAGGGTCGCCAAGTACATGGCAAGACAAGCTTTAGTCGAAAAGCAAAAACCCGTTGTGGCTGAGACGGGTGTTGAGAAATACATGCGTTACCAAGACTGATAAATACCTGAGGAAAAGAGATCACAGTAAATAAAATCCTTAAAATTGCTGGCTGCTTTCTCTTTTTCTTCCAAATTGGTGGGGGTAGGTTTAGGTCAAATTTACCTCGATGATTTATGTTTCTGTCACCGTCTAAACTCAGGCATTTGCGCTTATAGTTGATTATAACGTGCAATTATGCGAATTTTTTTAACTTAAATATAAAAGGTACTACTTATGGGAAAAAATTTACTCGAACAACTCAGAGAAGTCACTGTTGTTGTGGCAGATACCGGAGACATTCAGGCAATTGAAACATTCAAACCTCGCGATGCAACCACTAACCCATCGTTAATTACGGCTGCTGCACAAATGCCACAATACCAAGGCATTGTTGATGATACTCTGAAAGCTGCCAGAACTAGTTTAGGGCAAGCGGCTTCAGCTGCTCAAGTGGTATCCCTTGCTTTCGATCGTCTTGCTGTTTCTTTCGGCCTTAAAATTCTCGAGATTATTCCTGGCCGTGTCTCAACCGAAGTTGATGCAAGACTTTCTTTCGACACTGACGCTACCGTTGCAAAAGGACGTGAATTGATTGCACAATACGAAGCGCATAATGTGTCCCGTGACCGCGTATTAATTAAAATTGCTGCTACGTGGGAAGGTATTCAAGCTGCTGCAATTCTTGAAAAAGAAGGTATCCACACTAATTTGACACTATTGTTTGGTATCCATCAGGCTATTGCTTGTGCAGAAAACGGCATCACCTTGATTTCTCCTTTTGTGGGACGTATTCTTGACTGGTATAAAAAAGATACCGGACGTGATTCTTACGCACCTGCCGAAGATCCGGGTGTAGTTTCAGTTACTGAAATCTACAACTATTACAAAAAATTTGGCTACAAAACTGAAGTAATGGGCGCCAGTTTCCGCAACGTCGGTGAGATTACAGAATTAGCTGGTTGTGATTTGTTGACTATTGCTCCATCACTTTTGGCAGAGTTGCAAGCGACGGAGGGCGATTTGCCGCGCAAACTCGATCCAGTTAATGCAGCTAAATTGTCAATTGAAAAATTATCCATTGATAAAGCAACTTTCGATCGTATGCATGCTGAAAATCGTATGGCAACTGATAAATTGGCTGAAGGAATCAGTGGATTCGCGAAGGCGTTGGAAGCACTTGAAGAACTTCTTGCAGCTCGTTTAGCTAGCTTGGAGGGTTAAGAAAAGCACTAAGTCATTCTTAAGTTGATAGTTTTTGCAACTGTTATTCGAATGGCTTCGGCTTTATCACTCTCAATATAAAAGACTCAAACAGGATTTCTAAATGTCACAAAAAATTTCAGATGTAGTTAAGGCTGGTGTTGTCACTGGTGAAGATGTACAAAAAGTCTTTGCGATTTGCAAAGAAAAGAAATTTGCGATGCCAGCCGTAAATGTAATCAATACAGATTCAATCAATGCAGTGCTGGAAGCAGCAGCCAAAGTTAAATCACCTGTAGTTATTCAATTCTCTAACGGTGGAGCTCAATTTGTAGCTGGTAAAGGCCTTAAGCTGGATGGGCAGCAAACTGCTATCCTGGGTGCAATCTCAGGTGCTCAACATGTACACCTTATGGCAGAAGCTTATGGCGTGCCAGTTATACTACACACAGATCATGCAGCAAAAAAATTGTTGCCTTGGATTGATGGTTTATTAGATGCCGGTGAGAAACATTTTGCTGAAAAAGGTAAGCCATTATTTAGCTCACATATGTTAGATTTGTCAGAAGAGAGCCTGAAAGAAAATATCGAAATTTGTGGCCAATATTTGCAACGTATGTCCAAAATGGGTATGACGCTTGAAATTGAACTGGGTGTTACCGGCGGTGAAGAAGACGGTGTCGATAACTCTGATATGGATCACTCTTTACTATACACACAGCCAGAAGATGTTGCCTATGCTTATGAAGAATTAAGCAAAATCAGTCACCGTTTCACAATAGCGGCTTCTTTTGGTAATGTGCACGGGGTTTACAAGCCGGGTAACGTTAAATTAACGCCGACCATTTTGGACAATTCGCAAAAATATGTATCGGAAAAATACGGTGTTCCTGCTAATACGTTGAATTTTGTTTTCCACGGCGGTTCAGGTTCTACTGCTGCAGAAATAAAAGAATCGATAAGCTACGGCGTTGTTAAAATGAACATAGATACAGATACCCAATGGGCTACTTGGGAAGGTATTATGAATTACTACAAGCAAAATGAAGCTTATTTGCAAGGTCAAATCGGTAACCCGGATGGAGACGACAAACCTAATAAGAAATACTACGATCCACGGGTTTGGCAACGTGCTGGTGAAGTAGGCATGGTAACTCGCTTAGAGCAAGCATTCCAGGAATTGAATGCTGTCAATACGTTGTAAAACCAGCGAACAAATCAATTAAAAAGCCGATGTATTGCATCGGCTTTTTTGTTTATAGCATTGAGACATGCCCAAGTTTGAATAAACCCGAATAATTTTATTGTTGTTCACTAAAAGTTTTAAAAATGGGGCGAGTAGAGTGCATTATAATCCATCAAATCTGGTTGCTGATTGAAAAAAGAAACAGACCTGGATTTATTATTCTTCGTAGGTAATTGTCTTTAGCTGTAGTTTAAGATTTATTGGGTACGAGGGAAATATTCTACGATTTTCTTGGCAATGAAAGGGAATACTCCTATTAAGGCGAAGGAGCCGACCAAAGCGGGTGACAAAATACCGGACAAAGATTCGATTTTAGCCAGTTGTGTTCCTGCATTAACATAGACCAAAGTTCCAGCCAACATTCCTACTTGACTAACCCAGTAGAAAGTACGGGTTTTTAGAGCAGTTAATCCCATCACCAAATTGATAACAAAAAAAGGAACCAGCGGCACCAATCTTAATGTGAATAAATAAAAAGCTCCATCGCGGGCTATGCCTGTATCGATTTCGTTGAGATGATGACTGAACTTGGCATTAACGACATCACGGAATAGAAAACGTGCAGCCAGAAAAGAGAGAGTCGCACCTATACTGGAAGCAAATGATACAATCAGTGTGCCCCACAACAACCCAAATACTGCACCACCGGCAAGCGTCAAAATAGTAGCGCCGGGTAGTGATAAGCCGGTAATCGCAATATAAACCAGCGCATAAACTGCGGCCGTCAGAAATGGATAATCATTGTGATAAGATACGATAGTTTCCTGTTGAGATTTCAATTTATCCAGAGTCAGGAATTGTTGCAGATCAAAATAGAAAAATGCACCGACTAATATTATGATAATTATCGATAAATAGAGGCGTGATTTGGACATAGGTTTAACCTTTGGGCAAAGTATCTGCGAAATATAATCTGCAAGCTAATTTGTTTGTGTTGCACTTTACACCTGTAGCTAAGTTTTATAAATAGA
>CAYVFT010000120.1:0-9380 GCA_964450225.1 uncultured Crenothrix sp.
GGGCACTGTAATCCAGGCTGCGGCAGGAGAAAATAACGCGGGTAGCGCTATTAAAGGTTTCCAGTTCCGAAAGAAAATCTTTCCAGAGTTGGATGACTTCGGTATTGTGAAAGGGAATTTCATTCAGCGCATCCAGCAGCAGGCTGATTTGGCCTGCCTTCATTAAAGCCGGTAAATCAGGAAGATTTGGATTTTGTTTCGCCCAACGTTCGGTCAACCATGCCAACGGCAACGGAGGCAGATCGCCGGGACGCGGACCCTTGAAATCATTGAGCTGGATGAAAAAGGTTAATGCTGACTTGGTTTCGCCGGTTTTAGCAAGTTCTTCCAGAGCCGCCAGGGCATTTTCCAGTTCGTAGTGGCGCAATAAGGTGCTTTTTCCGCAGCCGGGAGCGCCCAAGATCACCAGAGGCTCGGAAGTAGCCGCCAGCACTTGCTGTAATGTTTGAAAACTGTCACTTTTCGCTTGCCAGCGCAGCCCCTGAGCCTCTGTGCCCTGATCGAGCAACAAGGTCAAATTAACGAAGCGCGTATCCAGGGCATAACGACGCGGATCCGACCAGCGTTCGATGCAGTTTTGATAGAACTCTTTCAAATATGGCGTGTCGCTCAGAGACTCTTTCATGAGCTTTTGCAGTGTTTCAGCCAATTCAGCGCGATTAATTTCCTGCAATAGGTCTGGTAACTTGCTTAACTGATCTTTACGTTCCAGCCATTCCCAAATTGCATGAGCTTCGTAACCCTTATCAAATTTATCCTGTTCGCTAGGTTTAATTTCTGATAAATCGGCCAGGGATTTCCAGTCAGGCCCCAGCTTCTCACAAAATGCCAATTTTGCTTCACCGGAAAAGAAAGAAGAGGGAGTTAATTTTTCCATGTTAATGCCTGACTTTTAGCTCTACATTTCGGCATCTGAGAGCAATATTCTTTTAAGATCTTATAATGCTCAGCAAAAAACATTGTGGACGGGGGTAAATATCCCGTCAAGTCAGTGAGCGGTCCGTTCCTCATCAGTACACGACGCGGCGGATACACTTCAGCGGCCGAAGAAGCGGCCTTGGATCCAAGCTCCAGCGAAGATCGAAATCACGGCCACCAGCAACGGCCAGTTGCCGGTGCCCAAGCCGGCGATGGCTGGCCCCGGACAGACACCGCATAACCCCCAGCCAATGCCGAAGATAGCAGCGCCACCGATAGTGCGTATATTCATCTCAGAAAGGTGTGTGCCCCAAGTTGAGCCGAATAACGGTTTGGCGAGCAGGCGTGGTGCGAATTGGTAGAAAAGGGTTGCGACTAACACTGCTCCGCCCAGGACCAGCAGCAGACCAAAGTCGGTGAACCGCAAGAAGCTCAACACGACTTCCGGATGGGTCATCGTCGACAACGATAACCCGAAGCCAAACAGCACACCAGAGACAAGCGCCCAAGCCAAGGTAACGGGCTTCATAAGGCACCTCCGATGCGCGCCATCAGTTGTGCGGTGACGATCGCGGTCGCGAGGAAAGTCAACACGGCCAGTAGCGAGGGTAGTTGTAGAGACGCAAGCCCGCAAATACCATGACCCGATGTGCAGCCGTTGCTCATCCGCGCGCCGAAGCCGACCAGGAATCCGCCCACCGCGAGTTGCCACCAAGAAACACCAGTCTGCCAGGTACCGGCTGCCGACCAAATCAGCCAAGCAAGACCACCAAGGACAAGCCCTACGGCATATGCCAGCCGCCATGCGCGGCTTTCAGTGAAACGCGCCTGCTGGAAGAACGGTTGTTTCGAGAAGTATGACCAGGTCGTGCTGAACACCGTGCTCATTCCGCCTATCAGGCCGGTTGTGACGAACAGCAGCCCAACTGCTGCGCCGATGATCAGTCCACCCGCAAGGTAGTGGGCGATGCCGTTGGGAAAGAATTGCTCCATCATGGTTATCCTCTATCAGAAGTTTATGTTATTGTCCTGGCCGAAATCGAAGCAGAAAGAGATACCAGCGCTTCATTGAACAAGTCTAAACTAGCAAAATGATTTCAACAACAGATCAAACAGGTGATACGGTTTGATTTTAGATATAGGGGTGCGCTATGTGCACATGCGATTTGGACTTTTCGACTATATCGCTTTTTAATTGTTTGTGTACAACCCGTTTGATTAATATTCCTAAGCCAATTCCTTAACCGCCTCTTCGGTACGGAAATACACCTTGCCTGGTTTTAGTTGTTTTAAAAAATCGGTTCTTTCAAGTTTATCGAGCACGGGACCTTTCACTTCTGAAAGATGTAGCGTGATTTGAGAGGCCTGCAAATCATGGTTTAAATTTTCCAATACTTCCAATGCAGTGGTGTCTACATCGCTTACTGAAGTAAATATAAGGATAATGTGTTTAACTTCCGGTTGCTGTATTAACTCGGATGCGATAAAGCCTTCAATATAATTAGTATTGGTAAAATTGATGCTTTCATCGATACGAAGTAACAGCAGGTGATGCCAGGTTTCTACGCTATGGCGTTTGGCGTTTCGATAATGTTCGGTATCAGTTATGCGCCCGACTACAGCAATATGGGGGCGGCTTATTTTACGTAACTGATTGACTAGAGTCAGGATAATACCCAAGGTAATACCTTCCTCAATGCCTAATACTAAAACACCAAATAAGGTAACGGTTTCAGCAGTACAGTCGCCACGATCATAACACAAGAGGTGAAGTATATTTTTCAGGCGCACTAAAGGGATAATGGCAACCAGAATAATAGCCGCTAACGCTGCCTTGGGAATGTTTTCAAACCAGGGGCTAAAAAAGATCACTGTTAAGGTTAGGATACCGGCCGCGATAAGCATAGCCATTTGGGTACGGGCACCTGCGGAAAAATTCACCATCGTTCGACTAAAGCCGCCCGCAACAGGCATACCACCGGAAATAGCAGTGACAAGATTAGCCGCTCCCAGGGCAATTAACTCCTGGTTAGGTACGATTTTTTCACCTCTCATGTTGGCCGTTACTTTGGCGATAGCGACACTTTCCACATAAGCAATCAGCGCAATAAAGGCGGCACTGGGTAGTAACAAACGCCATTTTTCAATAGTTATAAAATCCATACTTAATGCAGGGAAACCGGACGGCACTGAACCAACAACAGCAAC
Organism: uncultured Crenothrix sp.; assembly: GCA_964450225.1. GTDB lineage: Bacteria > Pseudomonadota > Gammaproteobacteria > Methylococcales > Methylomonadaceae > Methylobacter_C. The sequence continues at coordinate 3,127 of CAYVFT010000120.1, forward strand.
TTTATCTTGCGCTGTTAGACCAAAGTAGCTAACGGCTAAAGTGGTTAGTAGTATAGTTAATAAGGGCCCGCATTTGCTAATGGCTGTCACCAGCGAAAGTTTAACGCCTGCTTTTTTTAGTAGCGCGGTGAGCGGTTTACCGAACAATATCAGCACTATCACTGCTGCTACGCCAATTAATAAGGTAACCGGATTGTATGCCAGAAAATAATCCCGGTAACAGGCGCCATTAAAACTACAAGAGGGGCTTTTTAAGCCAGCTAGTTGTGGTAATTGGCTAATTATAATCAAAATTGAGGCGCCGCTGGTAAAGCCGGTCAGTACCGGATGACTGATAAAATTAACCAATGCGCCCATACGAAAAAAAGCCATAAGTAGCATGATAATTCCACTTTCTGCGGACAATATCAAGGCGCTTTGCACAGGATTACCCAAGGCACTGATTTCAGGTGCATTCAAGGCACTGGCAATCATAATGGCGGCAATTGAAACCGGCCCTACGGATAAAGTTCGACTGGTGCCAAACAAGGCATACAGTATCGGGGGCAGAATACTGGCATATAAGCCAAGCTGGGGCGGCAACCCGGCCAGTAGCGCATAGGCAATACCTTGAGGAACCAGCAGGATTGCAGTAATGATACCGGCGAACAAATCGCTGTTAAAATCCTGACGGGTATAGGTTTTTAGCCAGCCAGTAATCGGAAAGAATGCTGTTAACTTTGACATGTTGTATTGTGAATCAGTCATTGCAGATTTTTACTATTGTTCCCACGCTTCACTTGGGAAATGAGATATACGCCTAATGGTATAGATTTGCTCCCATGCAGGCGCGTCACTTCCATCACGTTAAGAAAAAAACGTCTTCTCCTTGCTTAGAAAAAACGGGGGTTAGAGGAATCAAAAAGGAACAATGCTTTTTATATTCCCCCTCACCCTAACCCCTCCGGCACTGCTCGGGCAGGCTTCTTCCTCACGGAAGAAGGAACAAAATAACTTTAATGCCCAGTAACACTGGATCGCGAGAAACAAGGCACGAGTTTGATATTTACACCATGAACCTATTTCGTCATTCTTCATTCATAAAGCGTTTGGCATAGGATTCCAAATGCGGGATATCTATGCGATAGCCTTTAAGCATCAAATGCCAATATAACCACGGAAAGCCGGTTGTTTTACCCCACCACCAGATAAAACGGTTTTTTCTGGGATCCAGAAATGGGAAGGAAGGCGTTACTTTGCCGTCATAAGAAAACTCAGCCAGCATTACGGTACTTAGCGAGGTGGTTAATGGGCAGGAGCCATAACCGTCATAGCCTTCTGCGAGCTGTTTGCTGCTTATCAGCCCAAGAATATTATCAACCACCACAGGTACCTGTTTGCGCACCGCGGCAGCAGTTTTGGCATTTGATGTTGAAGTTGCATCGCCCAGTCCAAAAATATTGCTGTATTTATTATGTTGCAGGGTTTTCGGATGCACATCTACCCAGCCAGTTGCATTAGCCAAAGGGCTGTTTTTTATAAAATCAGGTGCACTTTGTGGCGGTGTCACATGAATCATGTCAAATTGTTTGGTAACTTGTTGTTTGTTACCATCACTGTCAGTTGATTCAAATGTAGCTGTTTTGGCTGGGCCATCTATGGCAACCAGATTGTGGTTGAAATTTGTTTTAATACCGTAGCCGGCGACAACCTTCATTAATGCTTTGGCGAAAAAAGGCACGCCAAACATGGCGGGGCCGGCATTAAAGAATTCAATGGTAAACTTGTCCAGTATACCTTTTTTACGAAATCTATCCGCGGCGAGATACATGATTTTTTGCGGTGCGCCGGCACATTTAATCGGCATTGGCGGTTGTGTGAACAGCGCTGTTCCTGATTCGATATTTTTGATGCATTCCCAGGTATATTCCACAGTATCAGGTGAATAATTACTGCAAACATTGTTTTTCCCTATCGTTTCTTGCAAGCCAGCAACTTTATCCCAATCCAGTTGCAAGCCGGGACAAACGACCAGATAGTCATAACTGATGCTGTCACCGGAGCGTAAAGTCACTGTATTTTCATCCGGTTGAAAAGTTTCAGCGTACTCCTTGATCCAGGTGACTGTTGGATGAATCAAATCTGCTTCATTTCGAGTGGTTTCTTTGAGGGTATATGCACCACCGCCAATAATGGTGAAACCTGGCTGGTAATAATGCTTTTCAGATGGTTCAATAATGGCAATATCAATACTGGCGTTTTGACGGCGCATGTTATTGGCTACGGAAACGCCTGCTGCGCCTCCTCCGACAATCAAGATAGTATGGTGTTGTTGTGACATGACTTCCTCCGGATATTGTTATTTATATTTTTAGGATGCAAAGCGCGAAACAGCATTTTGCCCCCCACCCGCAGTTTAACTTAAGACCTTGCACCCTTCCATCATTATGCTTTTTGCCAAGCTTCAAAACCGCCAGCCATCGACAAGACATTCTTATAACCCAACTGCTGCATAGACTGCGCCGCCAGTGCCGAACGGCCGCCAGTGCGGCAATAAATCAGCACAGCCTTGGATTTGTCTGTTAGTTCGGGTGTATTGCCGATTTTAAATTCCAGAACACCACGAGGAAGAAGTATCGCATTATCAATGTGACCAGCAGCATATTCGCTTTCTTCGCGAGTATCGACTACAACGATATTGCCCTCTGCCAGCAGTTGTTTGGCAGTCGTCACATTCACTTCGGTTATATGCTGCTTGGCTTCAGCCACCATGTCTTGAGGAGTGATTTCTTTGCGAACGGGACGCGCAGCATCTCTCAGAACAACCGCATCATGACGCTCATTTTCATCCAATCCGCAATAACGGTTAGCAGGTACAGCTTCATCGATTAAGCGAGGTTTAGGTAGATTTAGGTTGTTCATTATCTCGATGAACTGCTCGCGCGTTTTTCCAGCCAGACGCGGATTGGTTGTGCGTTCCTGTTTGATGCTACTAACCCAACGTCCCTGATAATCATGTCCAGGGTAAACCAGTGTTTCATCTGGTAAGGTAAACAAACGTTGAGTGATACAGTCATACAGTGCACCTGCATCACCGCCCTGAAAATCGGTGCGTCCACAGCCGCCAATAAATAAGGAATCGCCTGTGAACACGCGATCACGCCATAAAAAAGATATACTGCCGCGCGTATGGCCAGGCGTAGCGATAGCTTTAATCTCCTCGCTGACACCTAGTTTAAAAATATCGCCATCCTGAATTTGCACATCCGCTGTCTCTGCGCCACATAACTGACTAACAGCCGTTTGTGCCCCCAAACGTTGGCGCAACAAGCCGCTAGCTGTTATGTGGTCAGCATGAACATGCGTCTCCAGGGAATATTTTAGCTGCAAGCCATACTCTTCCAGCAGGGCGATATAGTCATCAATATGGGTGTTGACCGGATCAATAAAAACAGCTTCTTTACTGACGGGGTCAGCAATTAAATAGGTGTAAGTCCAGGTTTCTTTATCAAATAATTGTTTGAATATCATGATGTCTCTCCGGGTTCTTAAGTTAGGTTGTTTCTTTATTTTGAGCAATGTGCATGCCAAAATAAATTTTCAAATAAAATCATTAAGTTAGTGTTAATTTTGTAGTTTCAAAATAGTATCGACTCTTGTTTTCTGTTTTATATTATGTTTCACTGAAACAAATTAATGTTTCAATATGGCTTGCTGAAACACCTGGGAGTCTGACCATACCGTATTAGTTACCGTGCATTGCATGGTTTGCATGTCCGGAAACGGCATGGCGTGCATGGTCACTGAGTTGAGCGTCGAACCATTGATGAAGCGCATTGATCAGGTTTGGATAATCGGTGGAGTAGGTAATTTCAGCACCATCGGCTAATTCTTTGTACTCAATTTTTATTTGCCCCTGTTTTGCTTTTCGTAGCTCATCCAAACCCGGCATGTTGTTGCCATGAATTTTCGCCGGATTGGAAAAATCGCCTTGCTTGAATTCAGCGGAAATCTTCGCTAGATGCTCACGTATCAAATTAATTTGCTGGGTATTGGCTTTGTCTTTAGCGATAACCTGCTGTACACCACCTTTATCTGTTTTGGAAAAAACATGGGTGGTTTGTTCTAGCGAAAAAGGCATGACATGGCTGCCACGTTGGGCCACTTCGTCAAGCCTGTCCTCACTTGCTGCTTTGGCAGTTTGCTCGGCTATACCTGTGCGAATTTGATAAGAAACATGACAGGAAGTGCATTTGCTCATGGACTCGCCCAATTGCCGTAAAGTGTGTTTAGGATCCTTTAAGGACTCTGCATCAGAGGCTATCAGGTCAAAATCATTATGGACAGACATCCCAAGCTGCATGAATTCTTTGGGTAGTACGCCTTTTAGATGGTTTTCAGCATTGTGCGCCATATCCATGCCTAGCCTCCGGGCGCTCTGAGCTACTGCCGTCATATCGTCTTTGCCCAAAGCGCTAAGGATGTTTTGTGTTCCAGCCAATAAGGCACGCATTTCTTCCAGAACAAGGCTGCGCTGAGGCTCTGAAAGCATAAGAATCTGCCGATTATCCACCTCTTCTGCTTGAACTGAAGTAGCGGTTAAGGTAAGTAAAAATAAAATAAGTTTATTCAAAATGACCTTCCTTTGATTTTAAAAAAATATAAAGACCACGATAACTCCATTTTGTCCAGTTTATTGAATTACAGTTCCTTAACAAATTTAAAAAAGCCTAATTTATTGGCACCGGAAAACCGGTTAATGCTTGCGCCTGTTGGGTAAGTTGCAAGCGAAAAATCTTAGCGCCAATACCCTGGCTTTTATCGCCGCCCTTGTCAGGCATTTTTAATGATGCCGTATGCATATAAGGCTAAGTTTTGTTGTTTCATGTATATTCTCATGAAACAGCTAATTGATTCACTGAGATACTTATGAAACAAACAGCATTATTTTTCGAAAACAACCCGGTATGGCTAGCGCAATTCGACTGCGCAACGCTTTTAGTCAAAATGCTTGAGCTTTTGAGCTCCACACCCATTTATATTCTTAATAAGGATCAACAGGTTCTTTATTGGAGTTTGGGGATGGAAGAATTATCAGGATTACGACAACGGGATGTTGTTGGAAAATCCTGCTTAAGTGAATACACAATTGTTGATGCCGGCAACAATCAGGAACAGCTCATAAAAATATCCGGGGCGGGCGGCAACAAAATCGAAGTAACAAAAGTTGTGCAGATTTTACAGGATAAGAAAGGCGCTTTTGCGGGTGGAATAGGCTTGTTTACAGTTGTGTCACAACCCGTGACCTTTGGCCTTTTACCAAAAGCCACAGTTCCGGTTTCCAAGCCGGATCATGAGATCCTGAATTTTCAGGGCATATTAAGCCGTTCACCGGCCATGCGAGACGTTTTTCAGATCATTGAAAATGCGGCTGAAACAGAGGCTACTGTACTGGTAAGAGGTGAGAGTGGTGCCGGCAAGGAACTGGCCGCCAGGGCAATACACGATCTTAGTGCCCGTCATAATGCACCTTTTCTGGCCATAAATTGCGCGGCTTTGTCCAGCAACTTGCTGGAAAGTGAATTGTTCGGCCATGTGCGCGGCGCTTTTACCGGGGCGATCAAAGACCATAGCGGATTATTTCAACGTGCGCATGGCGGAACCTTGTTTCTGGATGAAGTGGCCGAACTTCCTTTAGAGCTACAGGCAAAATTGCTTAGAGTAATTCAGGAAAGAAACTATATTCCGGTGGGCGGCGACCGTTCGATTGCTGTTGATGTGCGCCTGGTCGCTGCAACGCATCGATCGTTGAGGGAGGAAGTAAAAAGCGGGCGTTTCCGTGAAGATTTGATGTACCGGTTAAGAGTCGTCCCTATTTTTATCCCGCCCTTACGGGAACGCAGGGAAGATATTTGCTTGTTGATCTGGCATTTTATTAACCAGCACAATGCCGCCAATTTTAGAAAAATTGAAAAGATTGAACCGCAGGCCATGCGGGTTTTGCTGGATTATGCGTGGCCAGGCAATATCAGGGAGCTGCATAATGTGGTGGAATATGCTTTTGCGGTAGGCCGTGGCACAACTTTACGCTGGTCTGAATTGCCGCCGGAATTTAGAGAGCCACATGTTGCAAATCAACAAATCCGGCAATCTGTGCCATTGTCAGCAGAGGAAGAAACTGCCGCGATTCGTCAGGCGCTGGAGCAAAGCAAGGGCATGATCACAACAGCCGCGCAGTTGCTGGGCATGAGTAGAGCAACTTTTTGGCGTAAACG
>CAYVFT010000121.1:0-9322 GCA_964450225.1 uncultured Crenothrix sp.
ATCGCCACATTACTTATCCTACAGAAAAACTCTCCCCGCATCCGCAGGTTCCTTTGACATTAGGATTATTGAACTTGAAAGCTTCATTAATACCTTCTCTGCAATAATCCAGTTCTATGCCATCAACAAATTCCAGATCGCCTTCCGGTACAATGACTTTAACTCCGAAACCTTCAAATACTGCATCGCTTTCATTCAGTGTATCGGCGTAGTCCAGTGCGTAAGCGTAACCCGAACAGCCGGACTTTCTTACACCCAATTTTAAACCGATCCCTTTACCACGTTTTTCTAACTGCTTTTTAATTTGACGAGCTGCATTTTCAGTTAATGTAACAGACATACTTACCTCTTTATGCTTGGCAAACCAAGGCTTTTAATAGATTAATAAATTCAAAAATTTCAGCTTTAGTATTAGCCAGACCCAAACTGATGCGGATTGCACTTTTTGCAAGACCCGCTTCTATGCCCATGGCAACCAATACCGGACTGGGTATGCTTCCGCCGCTTGCGCAGGCCGAGCCGCTGGAAACGGCAATGCCTTTTTGATCCAGTTTCATAAGCAACATTTCCCCATCGATTTCAGGGATGCCAAACTGGACGGTATTCGGCAAACGATCGGTCTCTTGAGCAAAAATAATTAAGCCGGGAATGGTTGTTAAACCCTCCTCGAGCTGTTTTCTTAAAGCTAACAGTTGTTCAGTGCGTTGGGCAAGTTCAGCTTTCGCAAGTTCAGCAGCTTTTCCAAATCCGACGATGGCGGCAACATTTTCAGTCCCGGCTCTTAACTCCTGCTCCTGTCCACCGCCTAGAAAGAGGGGCTTTATGACCATACCTTTCTCAAATACCAATGCGCCGCAGCCTTTAGGTCCATAGATTTTGTGGCTGGATAGCGACATCAAATGAACTCTAAGCTGCTTAAATGATACTGGGATTTTACCTAATGCCTGAACGGCATCGGTATGAACAGTAATGCTGCTGGCTCTTAACTTCCTGGCATGGGGCGCTAAATCCTGGATGCCCCCTGTTTCATTATTTGCCAGCATGATCGAAACCAGATCCGGCTTATCTTTAAGAATCTTATCAATAGCAACTTCTGTGACAAGTCCGTTAGCATCCACAGGGATGATGGTTAACTGGGCGCCAAGTTTTTTCAAGCGCAGGGCGGGCTCAGTAATAGAGGGATGTTCAATAGCGGAAATGGCAAGTTTGCCGTGGGGAGGTAATGTTGCTAATGCCAGGTTATTTGACTCCGTACCACCGCTGGTAAAAATGACTTGGGAGGATTGCACGTTGACCAGAGATGCAACTTGTTCGCGGGCCGCATCAATAGCACTGCGAACGATTCTGCCGTGACGATATAAACTGGAAGGATTGGCGTAGAACGATTTCAGGAAAGGTAACATTGCTTCCAACACCCGGTCATCGATGGGTGTTGTTGCATTGTGATCAAAGTAAATCATTCAGGTTAGACATTAATTCCGTATTGCGATGTATTTCAATAGCATGTTGAGCATCATGGTCCTGTCTTTTGGCAATTTCCTGAACGCGATGCTTTTCCAGTAGTTGGCTCAGTGTGATACCCTTTAAATAATCCCTGATTTGTTCGCTCAAGCCCATCCATAGATCGTGAGTTAAGCACGCATGCTCTTTTTGACAATTGGCTTCACCGCCACATTTGGTTGCATCAAGCGGCTCATCGACAGCGGCAATAATATCAGCGATATTGATGTCACAAGCCATGCCGGCCAGTGTATAGCCGCCGCCAGGGCCACGTATGCCTTTTACCATATTGGCACGGCGCAAGCGTGAAAATAATTGTTCCAGATAAGACAGGGAAATAGTTTGACGAGCAGCGATATCGGTTAATGTAACTGGTTTTATTTGGCTGTGAAAAGCCAAGTCGAGCATTGCCGTTACCGCATAACGGCCTTTTGTAGTTAAACGCACTGGATAATCCCTCAGAAAAATAAGTAGATTGTCATAACTATACTTATCCTACCAAAATAGTCAACTATTATGCGCTCCAATAATTACGGGTTATATCCAATTCGATTGATATATCTTTTGCCTTTTATTGGCTTCCTTTTTCATAGCTGTCTTCAATTTCACAGCCATCTAATGTCGATATAGGTGTTTCTGTGCAGTTGATGCCGGCTTCATTGAGAGTTTTTTGCATGGTTTCAATTTGCTTATCCAGCAAATGAATGTGATCCAGCATGCGATTGATGGCATTCGCGACGGGATCAGGCATGTCCGCTGTTGCACCATAGGCATCAAACCCCATTTTGCTGGCTATCTCATTACGCCCGGTTTTTGCTGTTTTGGGGCGAGTGCCAATGATATGGCCAGGAATGCCGACTACAGTTGCACCCGCCGGAACCGGTTTCAAAACCACGGAGTTTGATCCAACCCGGACGCCGGCGCCAATTTCGATGGGGCCTAAAATTTTTGCCCCGGCCCCTATCACTACACCGTTATGCAGGGTTGGATGACGTTTGCCTTTACTCCAGGTTGTTCCGCCCAGCGTTACCCCATGATACAAGGTGCAATCATCTCCAATAATAGCTGTTTCACCGATTACCACTCCCATGCCATGATCGATAAAAAAGCGTCTGCCTATTTGTGCCCCTGGATGAATTTCAATCCCGGTCAGCCAGCGGCAGATATGGGCAATAAACCTGGCTAACCATAGGTAGCCAGCATTCCAGCAGTAGTGACTGACGCGATGAATTAAAACAGCATGAACACCGGGGTATGTTGTCATCACCTCAAGCGCTGATTGGGCCGCAGGGTCCCGTTCGAAAACACAGGCAATATCTTCTTTCAGGCGACTAAACATTATTTGCCTCCTTGGTTATCTTGAGACATTCTTAAGATGCCCCTGAGTATATCCAGCTCTTTGGTATCCAGTTGTACGCGATTATAAATGCGCCGCAAACGGCGCATGATGGATTTTGATTTATCCGGATGCATAAAGCCGATATCGTTTAATGCTTGATATAAATGTGCGTAAAAAGATTCCATTTGCATGGCTGTCGCTTTCGGGCATTCGCCCTTGTCGCCAATCCTAATTGTTTCCTGGATGCCGGTTGCAACAAATAATTCATAACAGATGACTTGCACGGCAGCGGCAATATTCAAAGAACTATATTCGCTGTTACAAGGGATTCGCAGCAGATAATGGCATAAATCCAGCTCGTGATTTTTTAAACCTGAATTTTCCCGGCCAAAAATAATAGCGACTTTATTGTCGGGTTCATCAATCACTACTTTCTCTGCGCATTCCCGGGGCGTCATTTCTGGCCAACTGATTGTTCTGCATCTCGCGCTTGTGCCTATTACCAGCTGGCAGTCAGCAATGGCTTCCTGCAAGCTTTGGCATACGTGGGCATTTGCTAGAACATCATCAGCGCCTGAAGCTCTGGAAGTTGCATCGGCGCTGGGGAAAATTTTAGGAGAAACCAGCCACAGATTAGCCATGTTCATGTTTTTCATGGCGCGGGCAACCGCACCGATATTTCCAGGATGCGTTGTTTCGACCAGAACAATTTTTATATGTGCCAGCAACGGTGTCTTCCTTAGTAAAAAATAAGCCAAAGTTTACCAAAAGATTTGTTATCATTGGGTTTTTATCTGCTCATTATAAACTCGTCTATGCAACCCATGTTAAATATTGCCGTCCGTGCAGCAAGAAGCGCTGGCGACCTGATCCTTCGCTCAGCCGATAATGTTGGCCGCCTTCATATCGACCAAAAAGGTAAAAATGATTATGCCAGCGAAGTTGACCGAATGGCCGAGCGGGAAATTATTAACATCATCAAGGCGGCCTTCCCTGAACATGCCATTCTGGCTGAAGAGAGTGGTAAACACAAAGGCAATGATTTTGTCTGGGTGATAGACCCGTTGGATGGTACGACCAATTTTCTGCATGGATTCCCTCAGTATGCTGTTTCCATAGCTTTAAAGCACAAAGGCAAGCTGGAAGTCGGCGTCGTTTATGACCCGCTGCGTGATGAATTATTTACCGCCAAACGTGGTGGCGGGGCGATGTTAAATAACCGTCGCCTCAGAGTCACCAATCAAACCAGTTTAAAAGGCGCATTAATTGGCACAGGTTTTCCGTTCAAAACTGACAAACACCTCGATGCTTATCTGGGGATGTTCCGGGCATTAACCACAGATTGTGCCGGGATTCGCCGTGCCGGTGCAGCAGCGCTTGATTTGGCTTACGTTGCCGCCGGCCGATTGGATGGTTTTTGGGAGATAGGCGTTATGGAATGGGATGTGGCGGCAGGCATTCTGTTAATAACAGAGGCCGGTGGAGTCATCACGGATTTTTCTTTTAATGACAATTATCTGGAATCGGGTAACGTGATTGCAGGCAGCCCCAGAATGCACCAGCTTATGTATCAGCTTATTGAGCCGTATGTGACCGAAAATTTGAAATAAGCTTAAAACAACTGCAAAGCCAGCATGATGGCGTCTTCACGGCCATTTTCGGCGGGGTAATAGCCTTTTCTAATACCTATTTCGTTGAAACCTATATCTTCATAAAGCGCGATAGCAGCCGTATTTGTAGGCCTGACTTCTAAAAAAACCGTTTCTGCCCGACCCCGGGCGACTTCGATCAGGTGTTGCACCATTTTACGGCCTATACCTTGTTTCTGCTCGGCCGGATCGACCGAAATATTGAGTATGTGCGCTTCACCAACCGCAATTGAAAGCAGACTGTAGCCTAACACTTTATCTTGTAACTCACATACCCAACAACTGTAACCGGCTTTAAAGCAGTCGATAAAGATGTCTTCTTCCCAGGGAAATTGATAATTTTTTCTTTCAATTTCCAGCACACTGGGTAAATCAGCATGAGTCATTATCCGCATGCGCATTAATTCTTTTCTATCCACGGAGTCGGGAAATACTTTGGCATAAAACTCCCGGTCTGCATCATAAATCATCAAGTTTTTAATTTTGTCCAACAATCCACGCATAATCAACCTTCACTATTTTTAACTGTTTGTACCGCCAATTGTAAATCCAGCCAGGCTTTTCGTTTCTCTGACAAAGACCTTAGCAAATACGCAGGGTGATAGACTACAACCACGGGCGTATCATTGTAAGTGTGTACTTTGCCTCTTAGCCTGGCTAAGGGTTCATCTGTTTTTAACAAGGTTTGCGCGGCTATACGTCCTACCGCTAGAATGATTTTGGGTTGAACAAACTTCTGCTGGCGCTGTAGATACGCGTTGCAGCTTTCAACTTCATCGGCATTTGGATCACGGTTATTAGGTGGTCTGCACTTTAATATATTAGTGATAAAAACTTCTTCCCTGGTCAAGCGTATAGATCTTAACATTTCTGTCAACAACAGGCCGGCCTTGCCAACGAAGGGTTGGCCTTGTTCGTCTTCATTTTGGCCAGGGGCCTCACCAACCAACATCCAATCCGCTTGTTTATTGCCTGACCCAAAAACTGTTTGGGTGCGTGTTTTACACAAAGCGCATTTTGTGCAATTCGCGACTTCGGCTTGCAATACATCCCAATTATCGGTTGTTGATGCTTGAGTTTCCGGTTCAGCATCGTCAGTGACAATTTCAGACGGTATCGGTAGCTTACTATGCAGTGATGCTCTGGGTAGCCAGACATCAATGCCCATAGCCTCCAGATACTGCAAGCGAAGTGCATTATCCACAATTAATCTCCGGATCAACAGGGCAAGACTGTAGGGGTGAATTTACTCGCCCAATGGCGATTAAATTAGCCCCTACAACGTTTGAAAAACCGGCAATTTTCACTTTGTACCTTGATTAAACATCCCCTTTCTGCGGATGTCTGCGTTGATCGGGGCTATGCAGCTTGTTTACCGCATTGATATAGGCTTTCGCCGAGGCAATCACGATATCGGTATCAGCTCCCAAACCGTTAACTATTCGGCCAGCCTTTTCAAGGCGCACAGTTACTTCGCCTTGGGCGTCCGTGCCATTGGTAATATTGTTAACCGAATAAAGTTCTAAAATCGCTTTGGATTTCACCAGTTTTTCAATGGCTTTCAAGCTGGCATCCACCGCGCCGCCGCCCTCAGAACTTCCGGTAACTTCCTTATTGTCTACTCGCAAGGTTACTTTAGCGTTAGGAATTTCACCGGTTTCGGAACAGACATGTAAGGAGATGAGCTTGACGTACTCATCCTCTGACTCAAAACCCGCTTCTGAAATCAGGGCCTGTAAATCTTCATCAAATATTTCGTGTTTTTTATCCGCCAATTGCTTAAAGCGTGAAAAAGCATCATTCAGCTCTTCTTCCGAGGTGAAGTCAAAACCCAATTCGGTAATTCGGCTTTTAAAGGCATTTCTACCTGAATGCTTGCCTAGCACCATACGATTGGCGGTCCAGCCTACATCTTCAGCGCGCATGATTTCGTAAGTTTCGCGGCTTTTTAATACGCCATCCTGATGTATGCCAGCCTCATGAGCAAAGGCATTCGCGCCAACGATAGCCTTGTTGGGTTGCACAGGAAAACCGGTGATGGAAGAAACCAATTTTGAGCAAGTCAAAATTTCGCGAGTGTCTATGCCTGTTTGGCAGCCAAATACATCGTGACGGGTACGAACAGCCATCACTACTTCTTCCAAGGATGCATTACCGGCACGTTCTCCCAATCCATTGATGGTGCATTCAACCTGGCGAGCACCGTTCATGACCGCCGACAAGGAATTGGCTACTGCTAGCCCTAAGTCATTATGGCAATGCACGGAAAAAACCGCTTTATCTGAATTGGGTATGCGCTTGATCAAGTTGGCAATGGTCGCGCCAAATTGCTCAGGAACACTATAACCTACGGTATCGGGTATATTCAGCGTGGTAGCGCCAGCATCAATTACCGCTTCAAGTATACGGCACAAAAAGTCTTCTTCGGAGCGGCCAGCATCTTCAGGCGAAAATTCCACGTCATCGGTATATTGCAGCGCCCGTTTTACGGCTTTTACTGCATGGTCAATGACTTGCTCTGGTGACATTTGCAATTTCATTTGCATGTGTATTGGCGACGTAGCAATAAAGGTATGAATCCGTGAGCGATTAGCGCCCTTAAGGGCCGTACCTGCGCGATCTATATCTTTATCCAAAGCTCTGGCCAAACCACAAACGGTGCTGTCTTTAATGACATTGGCGACTGCTTGAACGGATTCATAATCACCGGGGCTGGCAGCTGGAAAACCTGCTTCGATGACATCAACTTTTAGCCGTTCCAGCGCTTTGGCAATTCGAATTTTTTCATCGCGTGTCATGGATGCACCGGGGCTTTGTTCGCCATCGCGCAAGGTCGTATCAAATATAATTAATTTGTCTTTCATAAAAACTCCATTCATGGAGATACATCAACTGTTGAGTTGATATAAATTATAAGGGGGGGATTTAACTAACGAATGAAAAAGATTGTATGCCCATCAGGGCAGGAATCTTAAAGAGAGGCATAACCGCGCGCGCAAACTTACCTTCACCGTCATTGCGTCGGCAAAAGTCTTTTCGAAATGTGGGGTGTGTTGAATAATCATGTCGGTGACTATACGCCAATGATAATTTGCTCTCAAGCAGATTTTACGATTTGCGCCCATGCAATCTGCGTCTGCGCATCACCAGGGTGACAACTGGCCCCGAAACCGCATAGCCAAAAAACAATAAGAACAGCATCGTCTGCGGCTGCGCCATCACAAAAGCGATACCCAGCATAACAGCAATAGCCACAAAAAATGGCACTTTGCCTTTTAAATCGATTTCTTTAAAGCTGGAATACCTGAAATTACTCACCATCAACAACCCAGTGCTGATAGTTAATAGCAGTGCAATATATTTAAATATTTCAAGAGAATAATTATACTCCAGACAGATCAAGATAAAACCAGCGAGAATGGCTGCTGCTGCCGGACTGGGCAAGCCCTGAAAATAGCGCTTATCTGCAGAGGTCAATTGCGTATTAAAACGGGCTAGTCTTAAAGCGCCGCCCGCCATGTGTACAAAGGCTGCAAACAGACCTAATTTGCCGAGGCTGGAAAATGCCCACAAGTACATAACCAGGGCAGGGGCCGCACCAAACGAAACCATATCCGACAAGCTATCGTATTGTGCTCCGAATTCACTTTGCGTATTGGTCAACCGGGCTACACGGCCATCCAGCCCGTCCAGAATCATCGCCACAAAAATTGCCACGGCAGCTGTCTCGAAACGACCACCCATCGCTGAGGTGATGGCATAGAAACCGGCAAACAAGGCTCCTGTGGTAAACAAATTAGGTAATAAAAAAATGCCTCGACGGCGTATGGAGCGTTTTTCTGGAGTCATGCGTCAATTAATCCTTAGTTGTAATAGGCAGTAAAGCCTAGGCACAAATTATACAATGAGCCTTTAGTTGCACCTATTGTTTCATTTATGTGATGACTAATTGAAAAAAAGTAGCTAAAGCAATGCCTGTGATTTCAAGCATGTTTTATCCTGTATTCTCTATTGTGAAGATCGGGTTGTCCTTATGAGGATTAGGAGTGCACGGCGGAGTTGAAGCCACGAAATTTAATAACTGAAAAGTGCCGTTAATGCCTCGCCTTTAAAGCAAATACCCTCCCAACCGTATTTCATGAAATTTCTGATGTTTTGGTGGCCAGTTCCTTGTGGGTCATTTAAAACATCCAGACGGTAGTAATCGCCGAACAGATTTAAAGTTTGTTGTTGATCAAGCAGGTGGATTTTAGCAAAGGCGAAGATTTTACAGGAACCTTCGTTGGTTCCAGCTTTGTTGACCATCGCGCGTTCATTAAGTCCATTGCTAAACTCTGTGGGTTGATAATGATAGTTTTTGGTAATGACAGCGATTGTCTCATCAAAACTGACGGGGATATTGTTGTTTACTTTTTCAAGAAATGCGGCTAGTGACATGGTTTAACCCTTTTTCATAATCCGTGCTTTTTCACGTTGCCAATCGCGATCTTTCGATGTGGCGCGTTTGTCATGCAATTGCTTACCTTTTGCCAGGCCGATTTCCAGTTTGGCGCGTCCGTTTTTCCAGTACATGGACAGCGGAATCAGTGTATAACCCTTCCGTTCTACCGAACCAATGAGTTTATTAAGTTCGTGGCGGTTCAGTAATAATTTCTTTGAGCGGACTGCTTCCGGTTTTATATGCGTGGATGCTGATAGCAAGGGAGAAATGTGCGCGCCAGATAGCCACGCTTCGCCGCGTTTTAACACGACATAACTTTCCTTGAGCTGAACACGGCCTTCCCGGAGGCTTTTTACTTCCCAGCCTTCCAAAACAATCCCCGCTTCAAATCGC
>CAYVFT010000122.1:0-9218 GCA_964450225.1 uncultured Crenothrix sp.
CATTTCTTGTCGTAAACGTAAATAAATGCCGGGCATGTTAATGCTAACCTGGCCTATATCAAGGGTCGTTTGATGAATTACACCACAAAGAAGGAGGATCGTGAAGATATTCAAGATTATCTTTCCGATGTTAGAAACTTACTAACCCGGCACAAGTTGGTGGAAGATCTGGTTCATCGACAAGACATGCCGCACCATGATCTGGTCGAATCTTTGGTTCACAAGCAAAACATGGTTGAGTTGCAGAGGCTGCTGGACACGCTTGAGGACCAGCCTATAGCCCGTATCCTGGAAGCTTTGCCTCCCGATGACCGGCAAATCGTCTGGCAGCTTGTCCGGGAAGAACGGAAAGAGGATCTCCGACGGGAATTATCCGACTTTGTCCGAGCGGAACTGGTTATAGAGGTGAAGCACCGGAGCAGGAGCACGATGATTCGGGTATTTGATCTTCACGAAGGGCTCCTTCGGCAAATACCCATAGAGACACGAGAAGACCTGTCCAGGGCAAAACCCATCTGGATCGATTTGGTCAGACCTGAGGATGAGCAGCTCGCATGGGCAACTGAGATATTTGGCGTAGAGCTGCCTAACCCAAAAGACTTGACTGATCTTGAGACCAGTGCACGTTTTTATGTGGAAGAGAATGGTGAAGTGCACTTGCACTCCGATTTCCTCCTCGAGCGGAAGGATGAGTCTCGCAACGTGGCGGTGGCGTTCATTCTTAACAAGAACATGCTGTTTTCCGTCAGGAGCAAGGAACTACCTGTGTTCCGTTTGCAGCGTTTACGGGCAAAAGCTGAGTCGGGGTACGTATCGGAGGCCAAGGATGTGTTGCTGGATCTATACGCAGCGGAGGTTGAATATTCTGCCAATGCTCTAGAGGATGTATACACAGAACTTGAAGAAGTGGGCAAACAAGTGTTCAGATCTCACATGACAGACGATGAAGCAGCAAAGATTCTCGCTGCCATCGCCGAGGAGGAGGACCTCAACGGTCGTATTCGCCGCAACGTCCTGGATACCCGGCGCGCATTATCATTCTTAATGCGCGGCAAGTTTCTTTCGCAAGCGCAACATAATGATGTCCGAGAAATTCTACGCGATATCGAATCCCTTGACGGTCATACAGCGTTTCTTTTTAACAAGATCAACTTTCAGATGGATGCTATCGTCGGCTTTATTAACGTCAATCAAAACAAGGACATAAAGCGATTGACGGTAATCAGCGTTATTTTTATGCCGCTCAATCTGTTAGCCGGTATTGGCGGTATGTCTGAATTCTCAATGATTACGCAAGGGATTCCTTGGCCCATTGCTTACAGTGGCTTCACAGTTGGCCTGATAACCATCGGCTGGATCACTTTTGCCGGTTTGCGGTTTTTCGAAAATCGTAAGATAAAAAACAGCACTCCAGCCAGTCGCCGAGTATCGTGATGTATGTCCAGGCGGGGTGTTGGTGCGCCTGGAGTTTTCATATCAGAAAGATTGTTATGGGGTTTCATATATAACTTAGCGCATACTATGAATATCCCTGAATACATCCTTATTATTGCCAATTCAGGGCGTATGTTGGCGCAGGCGGCAAAAAACGCAGGATTGAAACCTTTAGTTATTGACCTGTTTGCTGACCTTGATACCCAATGTCATGCCGAAGCTGTAAGGCAAATACCCTCGTTAGCCGATATACATTTGATACCCATATTAAACTATTTTATTGAGCACTATGCAGTTACGCATGTTATTTATGGCAGTGGTTTTGAATATTATCCTGAAAGCCTACGTTATTTAAGTAGCCGGTTGCATGTGCTGGGTAATACCCCTGATACTTTTGTAAAGCTACACGATAAACCAGCATTTTTTTCAAAACTCGACCAATTAAATATTCCACACCCGGAAGTTAGTTTCTCCCCGCCAGATAGCACCGGTAACTGGCTGGTTAAACCGAGGCAAGGACAGGGCGGCGTAGGGGTACAACTCTATCTGCCGAAAGATCGAGTTGAATCAGCGATTTATTGGCAAAAATATCAGGCAGGAACACAACATTCTGTGCTGTTTTTAGCTGATGGGCAAGAGGCGCAAATCATTGGTTTTAATACGCAATGGACGGTAAGTTTGAGCAAAAGCCAGGAATTCATTTTTTCAGGGATTATCAATAGTTGCGCTTTGTTGAGCGAGCAGAAAGAGCGGATAGCAAATTGGCTGAAGAAACTTGTCCCTGTGTTCGCGCTGAAAGGATTGAATTCGCTGGATTTCATCCAAGAAGGTGAGAAAAGTATTGCATTGGAAATTAACCCGCGCCCTTCAGCCAGCATGCAATTGTACGATGCCGATTTATTAAAAAGACATATGAAGGCAAGTCAGGGCGAGTTAACAGATTACCGTCTTCATTCAGGCTATACGGGCTATCAAATTGTTTATGCCGAGCAAGATGTGTTGATTCCCGAAGCGTTTGCATGGCCGGACTGGTGTATGGATTTACCCGAATTTGGAGCCATGTGTCGTAAAGGACAACCGATTTGCAGTATTATAGCCCACCAAAAACGAGCACAATCTGTCATGAATGAGCTGCTGATTAAACAACTTAACTTAATAAAAGGTTTTTACCCCCATGGAATATAAAGCTAGCGTTAACAAATTGACCCAGCCCCTAGTAAAGCATCTGATTGAAAATGCCGATAAGTTACGCTTAAGTATAGAAACCCTGGAAAATGGTTGCACCATCGTTGATGCGGGTATTAAAGTGCCGGGCGGCCTGGAAGCAGGGCGTATTATTGCTGAAATTTGTCTGGGTGGGATGGGTACTGTCGCAATTAGTCACAGTGCTTATACCGATAACTGGCCGTTATCGGTTAATGTTCATACCGGTAATCCGGTACTGGGCTGCCTGGGTAGTCAATATGCCGGCTGGAGCTTATCGCATGAGAAATATTATGCGCTGGGATCAGGCCCGGCTCGGGCGATGGCAACCAAGCTGAAAGACGGTAAGCAAGAGCCTGTTGAAGAGTTATATAAAGAATTGGATTATTTAGATGAAGCCGATGCAACAGTGTTAGTAATCGAGAATGATGCTATTCCACCGCTTGCTATCGTTGAAAAAGTGGCGGCAGCTTGTAAAGTTGATCCGTCAAAATTGACCATTATTGTCACGCCGACCAGCAGTCTGGCGGGTGGTGTGCAAGTCGTGGCGCGAGTACTGGAAGTAGCCATGCACAAGGCACATGCCTTGCATTTCCCTTTGGAAAACATTGTTGACGGTAGCGGTAGTGCGCCGATTTGCCCGCCGCATCCAAACTTTGTTAAAGCCATGGGGCGTACTAATGATGCTATTTTATTTGCCGGCCAGGTGCATTTGTTTGTCAAAGGCAGCGACGAAGCGGCAGAAAAATTGGCCAGGGAATTGCCCAGTTCAACCTCTAAAGATTACGGCAAACCGTTTGCCGAAATATTTAAGCAATATGAATACGACTTTTTTAAAATAGATGCAATGCTATTTAGCCCCGCCAGTGTGATAGTGACAGCGGTTGATTCAGGTAAAAGTTTCCATGCCGGACAACTGGATAATGCTTTATTAGATCAGTCATTCGGGGCATAAAATACAAGGTAATGCTTTATTACATCCTGAAGTTTTTTATTTCTGCACTCATTATTGTATTGGTTTCAGAAATTGCCAAGCGCAGTAGCGGATTTGCTGCACTTATAGCCTCTTTGCCGCTTACCTCTTTATTGGCGATTATCTGGTTGCACATTGATGGTTCAGAATCAACGCAAATCGCCGAAGTTTCCAGCCAAATCTTTTGGTTGGTATTGCCTTCTTTGGTGTTGTTTCTGGTATTGCCCCTGCTGCTTAAGCAAGGCTTGGGTTTTTGGCCCAGTCTTGCTCTTTCGGCGACCGCGACCACTGTCTGTTACTTAGCTTTATTGCCGTTTCTACGCCGATTAGGCGTACAGTTATAACATGGGCCGTATCGCCATTTTTACCGATGATCCGGGTTGGCACGGTAAGCGGCTTCGCCTTGCTTTTGCCAATCTGGGTTATAGCAGTGACTATGTTTCATTAACAAATTGCTGTTTTAATATTGAATCCGGCCAAAATCCGATTGTTATTCCCGGTTTTGAACAATCTCTGCCAGATGCCGCTTTTGTGCGCGGTGTCCCCGGCGGTTCGCTGGAAGAAGTCGTGTTATATCTGGATATTCTTCATGCATTAAAAGTGATGAATATTCCCGTTTATAATGATGGTCATGCGGTAGAGCGTAGTGTCGACAAGGGCATGACCAGCTTTTTGCTGCACAATGCCGGTTTACCTACACCGTTGACGTGGGTGTTGCGCAATAGAGATGACGCCTTAAGTATTGCAGAAAGTGAATTAAAAAAAGGTAATCTGCTGATTAGCAAACCCTTGTTTGGCTCACAAGGTGAAGGTATTCGACGCATTGAGAAAATGACGGATTTATTC
This sequence comes from uncultured Crenothrix sp., assembly GCA_964450225.1. GTDB lineage: Bacteria > Pseudomonadota > Gammaproteobacteria > Methylococcales > Methylomonadaceae > Methylobacter_C. The sequence goes on from CAYVFT010000122.1 coordinate 4,457, forward strand.
TGGTTGACCAGTAGTCATGGGGTTTATTATCTGCAACGCTTTGTGCATTGTTCCGGATCGGGCTTTTCGGATAATCGCGTGTTTGTTGTTAATGGTCGAGCAGTCGCGTCTATGCGAAGACGCGGAAAATCCTGGTTAAATAATGTAGCGCGGGGGGCGAGTTGTGAACTAATCGATCTGGATGCTGAAATGGCCAGGTTGGCAGTTAAAGCGACTGTGGCATTGGCAATGGATTACGCAGGCGTGGATATTATTCAAGATAAAGAGGGACACTATATCATTATAGAGGTGAACAGCATTCCGGCATGGAAAGGCCTGGAAAGTGTTTGTGACGTCGACATTGCCCAAATCCTGGCAGATGATTTAATTAACCGTTACGTTAAAGCCCCATGATTTTGCCACAACAGCTCAGGGAGCTTTATCAACAAGCCTGTGAAGTGGAATTGCAGGCATTTAAGCCGGGCAATGTCAGTGTTTATGCGGATGGGCATGATATGACGGTCGCCGATTTTAGAATCAGTGCTGCGGTAAGCGCCGCCCCGCTTTGTAATCCCGATTATTCACTAGGTGAAAAAATATTTTATGCCGTAAAAGCGACGCGTGAGGCGGTAGCTTGCAACACCAATTTGGGAATTATTTTACTGTGTGCGCCGTTAATTCATGCGATCACTTACACCCATTCAGATTTGACGCTAAGACAAGCTTTGCATCAGGTTCTAATGGCGACAACCCTGGAAGATGCTGAATGGGTTTTTAAGGCGATCACGCTGGCATCGCCGGGCGGCTTGGGCCGCTCTGACAATCAGGATGTATCAGAAAAACCATCGATTAACCTGTCCGAAGCCATGAGACTGGCTAGCTCAAAGGATCGCATTGCTCTTCAATATGTGACAGATTATCATGATATTTTTGATTTTGCAGTCTTGGTATATTACAATGGTATGAGTAAATGGGGTAATCAGGGTTGGGCGGCAGTGTCAGTTTATGCTGGCTTATTGAGTCAATTTCCTGATAGTCACATCGAAAGAAAATATGGCGAGCAGTTCTCTGAAATGGTGGCCAGCAAGATGTCTCAACTATCAAATGAGTTGTCTAAAACGGAAAATCCTGAACACACACTACCGATACTTTATAGCCTGGATCAGGAGTTTAAATCAAGGGGTGTGAATCCTGGAACTACGGCCGACATGACCGTAGCCACAGTATTAACCGTATTTTTAGAAGATGTTATTAGAAGTCTTCGTATTAAAAATCTCCCGTTTTAATTCTCGGGAGCGAATAAAAACTCGATATTAGCTCGAGTTTTCAATTTTATCTTCGTAGGGGAAAACAAGCATGGCAAAAATCAATAAATTGTGCGTTGGCGAATCTTTAGTGGGTGAAGGCAATGAAATTGCACACATCGACCTGCTGATTGGACCAAGAGGTTCAGCTGCTGAGTCTGCATTTGCAAACGCTTTAACAAACAACAAAGACGGCTTTTCTACTCTGTTAGCTGTTGTTGCACCTAACCTGATGGTTAAACCTGCAACTATTTTATTTAACAAAGTAACTATCAAAGGTTCCAAGCAAGCTGTTCAAATGTTTGGTCCAGCTCAACGCGCTGTTGCCATGGCTGTTGCTGATTGTGTGGAAGACGGCACAATCCCGGCTGATGAAGCGGATGATTTATTCATTTCCGTGGGTGTATTCATTCACTGGCAAGCTGAAGATGATGCAAAAATTGAAAAATTCAATTATGCAGCAACCAAGGAAGCCCTGAAACGTGCTGTTGCCGGATCACCAACTGCTAAAGAAGTTGTTGCAGGCAAAAAGACAGCTAAACATCCGTTTGCAGTTAACAACGAATAAGTTGCTGGCAAGGTGTGCATTACGTACCTTGCATCGATTGTTGAAAATACCCCGGCATGCCGGGGTATTTTTTTGCCTACAGATTTTTAATATCTTTACGCCTGATAGCTCCCGAATGTAGCGCACTGGCAATAAGTGCCTGTTGTACGCCCACCTGTTTTAAAGCCAGTAAATCAGCGCAGTCTCTTATGCCGCCAGCGGCAATAAAATTTTTATGCGGATATTGTCTGCAAAACCAGTTTAATTTATCCAGATCCGGCCCCTTATTACTGCCGACCCGATTTAAGGTCATGATGATAATAGAATCCGGCCATAGGTTTTGATCAGAAAAAAGACTTTTTGCACCCAGCGTCTCGGAAATTGAATAATCAAGAGAAAGAATAAAGCGGTTATTGAAAACTTTAAGTTCTAAAACCGTGTCATCGCTATAACATTCACTGCCTAATACGGGTAAATGATTGCTCGGATACTTTTTACAACGTTGATAGCCACTGTCAATCCAGAATAGTATGTCGGGGAAGGAGGTTAATACATCCCTAACTAATTGGTCATGATCACCTTGATGAGTAATCGCATTCAAATCAGCAATATAAATCGTATCAAAGTCATAAACCCCCAGAAATGCCTCAATAACCTGATAAATATCCGAGGATTGACACAAATTAGTAAAAATAGGCTGGTATTGATCACGCTTCCCCTGATGGGCATGAACCACAACACCATCTTTCAAATCGATTACTGGAATTATTTTCATGAGTAAAACTGCTGTCGTTGTTCCAATGATAAAATGTAGCTATGAAAATCCTGGTATTTGAGTATATCACCGGCGGCGGCTTTAATAAGCAGGAGCTACCCGATTCACTGGCAGCTGAAGGGCGCCTGATGTTGCAGGCATTGCTCGATGACTTTCGCGCTGTCATAGTACAGGTGCAAGATGTTTCAGTGATAGTTATGCTGGATAGTCGCATTAACGGCTCAATAAACACAACCGGATTTGAGACGGTTATCATCAAACCGGAACAGAATAGTCTTGATGAATTTGCTCGCTTAGCAATGCACTGCGATGCAGTATGGCCGATAGCCCCCGAGTTTGACGGGATTTTACAAACACTGTGTCAAACTGTAGGGTCATCGGGTAAACGGTTACTAACATCGCCTGCCTGTGCTGTTGCTCTAACTGGCAATAAATTCGATACTTATCAACACCTCAAAAAACATTTTATTGCTACTGTACCTACTCGAATGTTTACTAAAGCAAGTTGGGAAGGTGATATTCAACACTTGGTGCAAGAGCTTGTTGAGTTTAGCTCCGATAACATGAACTGCAAAATCGCTCAATGGCTAGCAAAGCCAGTCGATGGAGTAGGCAGTACAGACAGTTATATCCTGACTGACCGACAGGATTTTGAACGGATGCTCCCACGAAAAGGCCAATATGTTATTCAACCCCATATTCAAGGTAAAAAAACCAGTTTATCCTGCCTGTTCAAACAAGGCATTGGCTGGTTGTTGTGCGCCAATTTGCAGAAATTCGATATTAACGACCAGCAATATCATCTGTCAAAAATCATTGTGAATTGCCAATCTGATTTAAGCCCGTATCAGTGTTTGGTTGATAATATCGCTCACGCCTTTCCCGAATTATGGGGCTATGCCGGCATTGATTTAATTGAAACGTCCGAACAACTACTCGTACTCGAAATAAATCCGCGCCTGACCACGTCATTTGTGGGAATTAACGCTGCATTGGGTATTAATGTTGCCGAAAATATCCTGCAACTATTGAACGGCAACCCGACCCTAAAAGCAGTTTGTAACCAATCCATAACCATTAATGTGAAACAAAATGAGTCAGACTGATATTATTGGCTGGGATATAGGCGGTGCCCATGTTAAAGCCGCAATTATTAATCTGGAAGGTGAGGTCAAAGCTGTTTACCAACAGCCCTGTCCGTTATGGAAAGGCATGGAGCATTTGCAGTGTGCTGCAACCCGCATATTGCAGGAAACACCAAATGTCCATTATCGCCATGCTGTCACCATGACAGGAGAGCTGGTTGATTTGTTTGCACATCGAGAAGATGGCGTTAAGCAAATCATCAGTACCATGACCAAGTTAATCCCTGAAAAGCATTGTTTAATATTTGCAGGCATAGCGGGCTTTTTACTATCTGAACAGATCGAAACCGGTCATTATCAAGCTATAGCTTCTGCAAACTGGCTGGCCAGCGCCTCTTTTGCAGCGCAAAAAGTAGGTAACGGTCTATTTGTCGATATAGGCAGTACCACCACGGATATTTCGCTGCTAAATGACAGCATAGTTCTGGCGCAAGGCTACACCGATTACCAACGGTTAATATCCCAGGAACTAATTTATACCGGCGTTGTTAGAACGGCGGTAATGGCGGTAGCACAGACTGCGCGTGATCAAGATCAGGAAATCGGCTTAATGGCAGAGTATTTCGCAACGATGGCCGATGTGTACCGGATTACCGGAGAGCTCAACGAATTACACGACCAATGCGATACGGCTGATGGCGCTGAAAAATCCATAACTGCAAGCGCCAGGCGCTTATCGCGCATGATAGGCTGTGATTTTATTCCTGAAGAACTACCTCGCTGGCGACAATTTGCTAAAAACATTCGAACCCAACAATTAAAAAGAATACAGCGAGGCTGTGAATACCGCCTACAAAACGTTACAACCTCTAAAAACATGCCCATGATAGGCGCTGGAATAGGCCGGTTTCTGGTAGAACAGCTCGCGCAGTTATCAGGCCACCCTTACCTCGATTTTTCTGACTTAATTCCGGAACCCTCAAAGCTTACAGAGTTAACAGCGGCAGATTGCGCGCCCGCTGTTGCTGTAGCCTTTTTGGCTAGAGAGTTTTACTAAATCCATTGGTACTTA
>CAYVFT010000123.1:0-9002 GCA_964450225.1 uncultured Crenothrix sp.
ATCGTTGAATTCAGGGATTTTCTGCCCTACATTGATTGAGTAACATATACAATCATCATGCCAAAATATATATTCAATTGATTTAATTGGTAATCTATGTGAATAACTTACATGACCGGGTAGATTTTGACCCGGTCATTTTGCTGAATGCAAGTTATATCATCATGATTATTAATGCTTTAATAAGTTGGATCGGAAAAAGGATAAAGTGGGTTAATTTTCACCCACTACTTTCTGCACAGAAATCAAATACTGCTCTGGCAAATCCCTATGATAACCACGCACAACTAAGGGGCCGCCACTCTTAAGCTGCGCTGCCGACCGACTGCTGTCCGCAAAACATTGCAAATTGAGACAACTATTTGGATTGATATTCAGCTTTCGCTTTATTGCCTGAATAAACTTTATTACCGCAAAGAGTGGCATTACATTTTACAACTGACTTCGAGCCCAGATAATTGAGGGCTTGCTGAACAATTAAACCTGATACTTCAAGCCCATGTTCCGGCAACCACCATTTTGTGATGCCTTCGATTGTGTCTGCTGCATTGGGATGGTTTTTCAAATAAAATTCAATTTGATCGGCTATTTGTTGTACATTGGAATCGTTGAATCCAGACATTTTCTGACCCGGCTTTAATCTTTCAGTAATTACATCCAAAAATAATGCCAATATATATTCAATTGATTTTATTATGAATTCCTGAAAATCCAATAAGGAACCGGGTTGAATACGACCCGGCTGTTTTGACAATATATACTGTATGTTTATGGTTATTAACACTTTTAGTCATATGCCAGTAAAAATAATCAAGTGGGTTAGTTTGCACCCGTATCCTGATTGTTAACAAGATGGCAGGGATACCACCGTGCTCAAGTGGTTTTGAGGAAATTCAGATCAGGTGCTGCGATACTGAACAGGGTTGATATGGTGTTTTTTCAGCAGCTTGCCTAAAGCTCTACGCTCTTTTTTCGCGATATCTGCCGCTTGGGTAACATTGCCTTTAGAGCTTGATATGAGCCAGGAAAGATAGTGTTGTTCAAAGTGATCAATGGCATGATTTTTCGCCTCGTTAAATGAAGCATCAAATTTGAAGTTCTGTCTGCGCTCAAACAATTTTCTACGTGAAGAGGATGGCGCATTTTCTTTATTAATACCGGTTTGGATAATTTCAGGATTATTCGATAGTAGAAACGATCTGTGGACAAAATTCTCAAGCTCACGGACATTACCCGGCCAATGATAAGCATTCATCCAGGCAATCGTATCAGAATGAAACCGTTTGTCCGGTTGTTGATACTGACACCGGTATTTCTGCATAAAATGTTCGGCAAGGGCCTGAACATCGGTCTTACGATTCCTGAGCGGCGGCAAATTAAGTTGCAAAAGGTTTAATCTAAATAATAAGTCCTGCCGGAATAGGCCTTGGACGACAAGTTCGGATAAACAAACATTGCTCGCGGCAATAATTCTAACATTCACTTTCCTGCTTTTTATTGCTCCTAGAGGCCTGATTACATTATCTTCAATAAAGCGTAATAAGGTTACCTGTCCTTTGTTTGACAAGGCTTCAATTTCATCTAGAAACAAAGTTCCGCCGTCTGCTTGCGCTGTTAACCCTACCTGACTCTGTTTGGCATCGGTATAGGCGCCTTTTTCGTGCCCAAATAGCTCATTTTCAATCAATTGATCAGGTATGGCTCCACAATTCATGGGAATAAAAGGAAAATCCTTGCGTCTACCCAGATAATGGATGGCTCTGGCAGCTACCTCTTTGCCACAACCAGTTTCACCTTCTATAAGAACCGGTGCATCACAGTCGGAGGCCTTGTTTATGAATAAAAGTGTATCGAGGAATATGGATGAATGACCGATTAAATTCAAATTTTTCCAAGCTAGCGATTCCTTATCAAACTTGCTCAAATCGAGCAAATTACTGTGCCTGGATGACAATCGATCCAGACGATATGCAAGTTCGAGTGGATCACAAGGCCAATGGCAACAATCGCTGCATGCATTCAGAATCGGACTGAATTGATCAGTTAAGGGTGGAAAAAAAATGACGAGATAATGAGAGTTTGGCGTTGCCAGGATGGCCTTGACGATTTTATCAACCGGCAAAATTTTTTCGGGCAAAACCAGAATTATTAGCGAGTTGGGTTCCTTAATTTGGCCCTCTAACCAACACTTGGAATCTATAAGTGAAAGAGTATCCCCCATTTGTTGCAATAAGCTGACTAGGGATTCTTGATAGTCTTTCGAAGCTAAACAAACTAGCTTGATAGAGTTGATAGCTCTTTGCATGTTGCTAACACCTAAAAGATTATGATTTATTAGGATGCCTTCTAACGCTTTACTTATGTCGATCTTAAGTGCCGGTAACAATATGAAATCCAACCTAATAAGTCAAATTATTTAATCCTGTGTCGTTTAAATTAACCTCCGTTATTGCCAGAATTTGAACACTGATATTTGGGGAAATTGAGTAGTCGGGTTAGTGGAAGATAACCCGACATGTCTTTGAAAAATTTTGATTGCGCTATCGCTAACCCAATCGACAATAATTATTTTTGCTTCTAAAAACTGCGGCTGTTGCGGTAACGTGTATTTGCTTGACTTGTATTTTTGTTTTTGTAAATGCAATTCATCAGCTTACAAAAATACACCCATTTAACGCATATAGATAAATACAGCAATCGCGATAATGATTAACAATCCCAGTGCCATGGCTATAGTCCTTTTTTTTCTACTACCATTTCCTGGTAAATCTTCTGCTTTGTCTTCTAGGATGGCTACTCCATCAATATGAGCGTTAATCGCTTTATATTTGCCTTGATTATCTTTGGCAACCTGGTAATAAATTACATCACCCGTTATTGGCCTGCGACTCATTCCTTTCAGTGCAGATATATGTATAAAAATATCTTTTCCACCATCATCTGGTTTGATAAAACCAAATCCTCGATCTTCTTTCCATGTCTTTAAAACCCCCTTAACCATTCTTTTCGTCATAAAAATTGCTTCTTTGTTGTTTTATCATATTGGTTTCTGACCCTACCTTATAGATTGGCTGATTGAGACCCTCTTGCGTTCCGGAAGCTAACTGCTTGTTAGCCCCTCGTGTCAGACTTACGAATCATCATTAGCCTGGTATAATTAAGTTAAAATATTTCCTGATTAAAGTCATGCCGAATCCGCATGACCCAATCAGAAAGCAAACAATCATCTATATTTTTTTCTTTATAATAACTTTATCATCAATAATTAATTCAGAGATTCCACCCAATGAGGCATGCAAAGTACACGCAGCCTTTTTGAACCCACCTTTTTTAATATTTTCACCCACCCAGACCAAAGTGAGATAAGTTTCTTTATCACTTTTTGTTTCCGAAGGAAAAAATACTTGTTCCCCTGTTTCATTCATAATCGCTTGCGGACATTTTTTATTGGCCATCTCTTGCATTGCAACATAGTTTCTGATTGATGATGCTGCTTCCATTTGTTCAACAGACGGCTTCTCTTTACTAACACCAACCATAATGAAACCGGCTACAAAAACCCCAATAACAGCTATTACAATTTTCATTGTTTCAGACATTTACATTCTCCTCTCATTGTGAAAACGGCCGTTGTGACGGCTACCAAAATACTTCCAATTGAATTCTATGCGAATTAGTCATGCTCAGCAATGAAAGTTCATTAACTAAATCCAACTAATAATCAGCTTTATATTAATTCTTCCAACATTCAATAGCTTGTAGTACCTTTGCTAAAACACATCGGAAGAATTGGCTACTGCCTTAATTGTTCTGGCTATGCCCAAATTCACTGGCAGACGGGAATTATTAGAGATACCCTCAATCTTACAGATCAGAAAAAATTGTTTGGCAATAATGATTTGCTGACATTAAAGCTCTTGATTGTTAAGTTTCTGTAATCGTTTACAATAATTTCATGCAAAAATATACTGATCCCAATAAAGACCTTTTTAACGATTTTTCTGCTTCCGATAAGGAGCTAATAGAACGCGCGTTGGCTATTATCGCTCTTATTCCTGACGATCCGCATTATCATCGCCCCAAGGGAATTGAGGTAGCCGCAATCTTAAGGGCTTACAATGTCGACTTAAAAACCATACTCGCCGCAATATTAAGCGACCCGCGTCTACCGCTATTAACACCTCAACCTGATTTCAAGGAACAGTTTGGCGAAACAGTCGCGGCGTTGGTAAAAGATGTCAACTGGCTGAATAAATTGACAGTTTATACACCCGAAATGACCAAAAAGCCCAATCAGGCGGAAACATTGCGGCGGATGCTATTGTCCATGACCCAGGATGTCCGGGCAGTGCTAATCAAACTGGCTTACCGAATTCATCGGCTGCGGAATTTGCCGAAAGAATCGTATGAGCTCCGTCACTTTATTTCCCGGGAAACACTGGATATATATGCTCCAATTGCCAATCGTTTAGGTATTCATCAGTTTAAATGGGAGCTTGAAGATATGGCTTTCCGGTATTTAGAACCGCAAGCGTATCGCCAGATTGCCAAATCACTTGCCAATAATCGAGTGCAACGGGAAAACTGCATTAATGGTTTTATTGAACTGTTACAAAAACACCTCGCCGAAGAAAACATACCCGGCACTTGTTATGGTCGTCCCAAACATATTTACAGTATCTGGAAAAAAATGCAGCGTAAACATCTGGGCATAGACGAACTATATGACCTGTTAGCCGTGCGCGTTATTGTCGAAAACTTGACCCACTGTTACGCCGTATTGGGTATTGTTCATAGCTTATGGCAATACATTCCCAAAGAATTCGATGATTACATCGCTAACCCCAAGGAAAACGGCTATCAATCGTTGCACACGGTTATTTTGGATGCGCAAGGCAATCGTATTGAGGTGCAGATTCGCACCCAGGACATGCACGATTATGCTGAACTTGGTGTTGCCGCGCATTGGTCTTATAAAGAAGGTGGTAAACAGACTGCTGCGATGGAAAAAAGTGTTGCTACTTTACGCAAGTTGCTGGAAGAAAAGCAGGGCGATGAGGCTTTAAGCGATGATTTTCGTAGTGAATTATTTAACGACAGGGTCTATGTTTTAACTCCCGCGGGTAAATTGATCGATCTGGTAAAAGGTTCAACACCGCTGGATTTTGCTTATGCTGTCCATACCGAAATCGGCCATCGTTGCCGTGGCGCTAAAATTAACGGCAGGATTGTGCCGCTGACCTACACGCTAAAATCCGGTGAACAGGTAGAAATTTTAACCGCTAAAGATAGTGCGCCCAATCATAACTGGATAGACCCGAATTTGGGCTATTTGAAAACATCGCGCGCCATCAGCAAGGTAAAAAGCTGGTTCAGAAATCAGCAACAATCGGAAAATATAGCCCGGGGTAAGGCGATTCTGGACAAGGAAAGTCAGCGGTTGGGAATAAAAGCGCTGAACCTTGATGACATGGTTAGCCACTTTAAACAACACGATACTTATGCTTTACTTGAAGCGATCGGCCGTAGCGATATTAATAGCCGCCAGCTTGCCGGGTTTTTAAAAATACCCGAGCTGGAAGAATTGCCCATAAACGCGCGGCCTAAAAAGCCTCCGACAAAATCGGTCGTTTCGGTTGCGGGTATTGATAATGTGCAAACTTCGTTTGCCCACTGTTGTTCACCGGTTTTAGGTGATGACATCATAGGTTATATTTCCCACCATAAAGGGATTACTGTTCACCGTACTGATTGCAAAAACGTCACGCAGTTGAGCCTTGAAAAACAGGCACAGCTTATTTCGGTAACGTGGGGCGCGAAAAAAGCCAGCCATGCCGTGCCTATTGTGATTCATGCCTTTAATGCACAGAATTTGTTAAATAATGTGTCGCAAATTTTAGCGCAGTCCAAGATTCATATTTTTAATGCGTCTTTGGATACACATCCTGATTTCTCAGCCATACTAAATTTGACTATTCAAATAGAAAATACCAATCAATTAAGTCAGGTTCTGCGTAAAATAAACCAACTACCTAATATAGTTGAGGTTAGGCGAAAAACTTCACCCGATCCAACGCGAAAAACCGAGAGCGGCTAAGTTAAAAATCAGGTTTTTTTACCTTTAGGCTTTAGTCATTTATCTTTAACCTTGCCCTTTAAATCCCATGCCACAACAAACTCAAAAACGCCTGATTCTGGTTGACGGCTCCTCCTTTTTATTTCGTGCTTACCATGCGATTCCGCCTTTGACTAATTCACAAGGCGAACCGACCAATGCAATTTATGGCGTTTCCAATATGCTGCGCAAGCTCATCGCCGATTATCAAAGTGAATATGTCACTGTGGTGTTTGACGCTCCCGGCAAAACCTTTCGCAATGATCTTTATGATCAATATAAATCTCACAGGCCGCCTATGCCTGATGATCTGCGGGTACAAATAGAACCCTTGCACCACCTTATTCGGGCTATGGGTTTACCCTTAATTATGGAGCCTGATGTAGAAGCCGATGATGTTCTGGGTGCATTGGCACAGCACGCCGTTCAACAAGGTTTCAGCGTGATTATTTCCACCGGTGATAAGGACATGGCACAACTGGTCACCGACCATGTCATCCTGGACAACACCATGTCCAACTCGCGCATGGATATCCAGGGCGTTATCGACAAGTTCGGCGTCAAACCGGAACAGATTGTTGATTATCTGGCATTGATGGGCGATAGCAGCGACAACATTCCCGGCGTACCCAAAGTTGGCCCCAAAACTGCGGCAAAATGGTTGGAACAATATCAAACCCTGGAAAACCTGATCGCTAATGCCGATAAAATTACCGGTAAAATTGGCGAAAATCTGCGCTCCAGTTTAGAGCAACTGCCATTAGCCAAACAGCTTACCACGATCAAATGTGATCTTGATCTACCTTACAGCATGGATGATTTAAAACGCCGGCCCATAAACTCGGATGAACTGAAAAACCTGTTAGCCCGGCTGGGATTTTCATCGTGGTTGAAGACGCTGGATAATCAAGTGGAAGCCGTAATTGTTGAAGATAAACCCGCCATAATAGAACCCGGCTATGAAACCATACTGACCGGTCAGCAATTTAAGCAATGGCTTGAAAAGCTTGAGGATGCAGAACTGTTTGCTTTTGACACGGAAACGACAAGTCTTGATTACAGCAAGGCCGAAATAGTCGGTGTATCTTTTGCAGTAACTCCAGGCAAGGCCGCTTATGTGCCTTTGGCACATTATTATGCAGGCGTACCCAACCAGTTAAACCGTACCGAAACTCTGGAAAAACTCCGCCCCCTACTTGAAAACCCGCATAAAGCCAAACTGGGGCAAAACCTCAAATATGACGCTCATGTGTTAGCAAATCACGGTATAACATTACGTGGTATTACTCACGACACCATGCTGGAATCTTATGTATTAAACAGTACAGCAACCAAACATAATATGGATGACCTTGCTAAAGAATATCTGGGGGTTACCACTATTCATTATGAAGACGTTGCCGGCAAGGGTGCTAAACAAATCCCGTTTCAGGAAGTAACACTGGAACAAGCTACCCCTTATGCGGCAGAAGATGCCGATATTACCTTGCGACTGCATCAAGTGCTGATGGCTAAGTTACAACAGCACCCTGCCCTGCTCTCCTTGTACTCGGAAATAGAAATCCCCCTGATCAGTGTGCTTGCCCGTATTGAAAGCAATGGGGTTCTCATTGATACCGCCATGCTGGCTCAGCAAAGTCTGGAACTGGCCAATCATATCGTCGCCATTGAACAACAGGCGCACGACCTTGCGGGCCATACCTTCAATTTGGGCTCGCCAAAACAAATTCAGGACATTCTCTACGACCAGCAACAGCTACCCGTTTTAAAGAAAACGCCCAAAGGCCAGCCGTCAACCGAAGAATCCGTACTCCAGGAACTGGCTATTGATTATCCTTTACCCAAGCTGATTCTCGATTACCGTAGTTTAAGCAAACTAAAATCGACATATACCGACAAGCTGCCGCAACAGGTTGATGACAGAACCGGTCGGATACACACCTCCTATCATCAAGCGGTAGCTGCCACAGGCAGACTATCGTCTTCCGACCCCAACTTGCAAAATATCCCAATCCGTAGTGAAGAAGGGCGGAAAATCCGGCAGGCATTTATTGCCCCAGAAGGCTATAAAATAGTAGCTGCGGATTATTCGCAAATTGAATTACGCATCATGGCGCATTTATCCACTGATGCAGGCTTAGTTAAGGCCTTTAGCGAAGGTGAGGATGTTCACCGGGCAACGGCCGCGGAGGTATTTGGCGTAGCCCCAGACCAGGTCACCACTGATTTGCGGCGCTCGGCAAAAGCCATTAATTTCGGCTTGATTTATGGTATGTCTTCTTTTGGCCTGGCGCAACAACTGGGCTTATCGCGTAGTCAGGCGCAATCGTATATAGACTTGTATTTTGCCCGCTATCCCGGCGTAAAAAATTATATGGACAACATTAGAGACCAAGCCCGTGAACAAAGCTTTGTTGAAACCCTGTTTGGCCGCCGATTATATCTACCCGAAATAAAATCACGTAACGCCGCCCGTCGCCAATATGCAGAACGCACTGCCATCAATGCACCCATGCAAGGAACGGCGGCAGATATCATTAAACGCGCCATGATTAGTACCGATCATTGGCTATTTCAGAAAAAACCGGATGCCAAAATGATCATGCAAGTTCACGATGAACTGGTATTTGAAGTCGCTGAAGATCAGCTAGACCACTGTACAGCTACTATTAGAACCATCATGTGTTCAGCCGCTGAATTGAATGTACCGTTGATTGTTGATATAGGCGTAGGTAGGAATTGGGACGAAGCGCATTAAAAGTTTTATTTTTTCTGAAACTTTTTAATTAAAACTTAGTCAAACTTTCGCAATGCCTTTTTGGCGTTGAATCAGCCGTTTCCCCCTTAGTTTATCGGCTGATTTTTCCTAAAACCCCAAAGTGTTTTT
>CAYVFT010000124.1:0-8980 GCA_964450225.1 uncultured Crenothrix sp.
ATGCTGGGTTTGTTGACCCTAGGCATATACAGCTTTTTGCATAAACGCTTACATAGAATTGATCTATTAAAAATGGAACTGGACAGGGACATACCTTCAATCATTCGGCAGGGAGAAGGTCCTTTCCTGGAGTTTAAATCGACATTCCGCTGGGATATGGAACAATCGCGCACCAACCGGCAGCTTGAAGGCGTTGTTTTAAAGTCATTAGCAGGATTTCTCAACAGCAATCATGGAGGAACCTTGCTGATTGGAGTAGCGGATAATGGCGAAATTATTGGCATTGAAAACGATTACCAGACGCTTAAAAAGCCTAATCAGGATGGCTTTGAACAAGTCATAATGTCAGCAATAGCCGCTAATCTTGGCGCGGACTTATGTTCACATATAAGCATTTTGTTTCATGTTATAGATAATAAAACTGTCTGTCGCCTGATTGTTTCACCATCAGCCAGGCCGGTGTATTTAAATCAAGGGAACAATCCAAAATTGTATATCAGAACAGGAGGTGCAACCCGTGATTTAAATATTCAGGAGGCACTGGAATTTTCGTCAATCAGATGGAATAGAACCAATTAGTAAGGGCTTCATGAGTCAACCTGGTAACATCATAAATAAAAAGGCATCCAATGGATGCCTTTCTTGACATTGATAACTGGGGGTTATGCGTAGTGATAATGTTTGCGCAATGGTTTAACTATTTCCCAATGGCTGTCCAGCCCTTCAGAAAACACCACCAGATCGCCCGGAACGATGCGAACCGGCTCACCGCCGACTGGAGTTACAATAATTTCACCCTCCAGTACATAGGCGGTTTCTGTCTCATCAAAATCTATTGGAAATGTGGAAATTTCCTTTTCCCATATAGGCCAGCCGGCAACTCCCAATTCTTGCAGACGTTCTTGGCTAGGGTTGTGTTCAATCGTAATTTGACTCATGTTTTCCTTTAATGTAATAGATTATGAATGGCTGATCCTATCATTTTTACCCGCAAGTCGCTACTCTCGTTCATACTTAGGCGTTAGCATTTCCTTTACCGAATACTCCTAAGCGTATATGTTGGGTTACGCTATTACTCGCAATCATTGCTGAATCGCCTAAAACGCCAGGTATTTGTGCCCTACTTCCAGCATTCTTGCCATTCTTCTTGCCTTCATGATAAAAATTTCTTGGCTTGCTTCACGTCAATTAACAATAAAAAACTTGTTGATTTTTTAAATAAAAGCTAGCATCTGCAACTAATTACATGCTTGCTAAGCATGTAATTTACAGCAAGGCAGGTGACCTAATTAATTTATTGCTTATTAGTTACAGGGAATCTTTGCTAGATCTGCGAGGCATATTAAAACCACGCAACTCTAAATCCTGCAATTAATGATAAGTTACTAAATTAGTACTTAGAAATCTGACTTAATTAACTTAATCAATCAGGAGAATAAACATGAAACAATATGGTGCTGAGTTTTTCGGAACATTTTGGCTGGTTTTGGGGGGTTGCGGAAGTGCGGTTTTATCTGCAGCATTTCCGAATGTTGGTATTGGCTTGCTGGGTGTGGCTTTTGCCTTCGGCCTAACCGTTTTAACCATGGCTTATGCGATAGGTCATATCTCCGGCTGTCACCTGAACCCGGCTGTATCCATTGGGCTTTGGGCAGGCGGCCGTATTACAGCTGACAAACTTCTTCCTTACATTATCGCTCAATGTTTGGGCGCGGTTGTTGCTGGCGGGGTTTTATATCTTATTGCCAGTGGTAAAGCTGACTTCAGTCTTGCAGGTGGATTTGCTGCCAACGGCTACGGCGAACATTCACCAGGTGGATATTCTTTATTCTCGGCTTTAGTGACTGAAATTGTCATGACCATGATGTTTCTGTTCATCATCTTATTGGTTACCCACAAAAATGCACCAAGTGGGTTTGCCGGACTTGCCATTGGCCTGTGTCTGACCTTGATCCATTTAATCTCAATACCTGTTACCAATACCTCAGTCAATCCTGCAAGGAGTCTTGGCGTCGCAATTTATGTTGGAGACTGGGCATTAGCTCAACTTTGGCTGTTTTGGGTTGCCCCAATTGCCGGAGCTTTGCTTGGTGCTATGTTCTATCGTTTAATAGGCAGTAGTGAAGATTAATACACAGATCAATAACCGGAGGCGAATTTAGACGTCCATTAGGCGGCTGCAGTCGCCTCCGCATTAGATTTTATGCAGCCAACCCAAAAGCCCACTTCCTCCTTTTACATTGTGTAAATAACTAAACGTTTTTAACGAACAGTGCCTGGTTAAAAATAGCCCGACTGAAACACTGAATGTTTTTTAAAAAAACTATAGTTGGGTACAAAAGCTATTGATATCCACTTCACTCAAGAATTTTCGATTGTCTCCCATAATCCGTTAAAATCAGAAAAAATTGATGATGAACCCTATGTTTAACTAGCAGTTTAAAGCACAGTGCATTTCAAGAGCGGCTGGAAATCATGGGTAATCAGGAAATTGTTAATTAAAAAGTCGAAACTCATTTAAAAATCGTCGATAATGCTCGGTTGTTTAAACCAAGGTGTTAGATATTCATACCTGTAATGAAGCTGGAAAAAATCAAACTTTCGGGTTTTAAGTCTTTTGTAGATCAAACAGTAATTCCTATTACCGGCAATTTAACTGCCATTGTCGGACCCAATGGTTGCGGTAAATCCAATATTATTGATGCAGTACGCTGGGTAATGGGCGAAAGTTCAGCCAAACATCTGCGCGGCGGCAATATGGCTGATGTCATATTTAATGGCTCATCCGGACGTAAACCGGTCAGTACTGCGTCGGTAGAGCTGATTTTTGATAATTCAGAAGGCAAGTTGGGCGGCGAATACGCTCAATACAATTCCATTGCCATCAAAAGACAGGTTAGCCGTGACGGCCAATCCCTGTTTCTACTAAATGGTTCACGCTGCCGGCGCAAGGATATTACCGACTTGTTTCTGGGTACGGGTCTGGGTTCAAGAAGTTACGCCATTATCGAACAGGGCACTATCTCGCGGATGGTTGAAGCGAAGCCTGAAGAGTTGAGAATTCATATCGAAGAAGCCGCCGGCATTTCCAAATATAAAGAACGCCGCAGTGAAACCGAGACCCGAATGAAGCATACGCGGGAGAATCTCGAACGACTCGATGATTTACGCGAAGAAGTTGATAAGCAACTTAAACATTTACAAAAACAGGCAGAAAAAGCGGAAAAATATACCGAGCTAAAAAAACAGGAACGCCAGTTTAAATTAGAGTTGTTGGCGATGCGCTGGAATACCTATCATCAGGCGGCAATACAGCTGGAAACCAAACTCCTGGACGTAGCTGCCGAGCATAACCGTTTGTTTGTGGAATTACGCGATATTGATAGCGCCATCGAAACAAAACGTGCTGAACATAAAACCCAACAACAGCAACTAAACAATGCTCAAGGCGATTATTACACCGTTGTTGCCGAAGTCGGCAGTCTGGAACAGGCGATCAAACACCATGAAGCGAGTCATGAAGAAACCCTGCTGGAAATCAAGCGTGCCCGGCTCCAGGCCGAGCAATCATTAAGCCAGCTTGAGGCTGATATACAGGCCTTGGAACAGATAAAAGAGGCTTTGCTGGAAGCCGAAGAAAGCTCGATTATTTCCCAGAAAAGACAGGAGGAAGTTTTACAGCTTCAGCAGGATACCCAACAGCAAAGAAGTACCTGGCAAGCAGAATGGGAGGCCTATCGGACGGTCAGTTCCAAATACAAGGAACAGGCTGAAGTGCACCGGGTAAAAGCCATACAACTGGAAAACCAGAATCGTCAATTGCAAATACGCATGGATAAGTTACAGAGCGAGCGCGACGAACTGTCGTCCAGTCAATTGCAAAGCGATATTGAAACACTGGACGCCGATATAGAAATCATAGGATTTCAGCGCGATAGTCATCAAGCCCAACTTGAACAATTGCATCATCAGATACGCGAGCAACGCCAGCAGGTAAAACAGTTCCATGATTCACTGCATACTCGCCGTTCGGAAAGCCATAGCATAAAAGGGAAAATAACTTCTCTGGAGTTATTGCAGCAACATGCCATGGGCAAAGATAATAAACATTTGAGTACCTGGTTGGAGTCCATGAACTTGGGCAACAACCAACGGCTGGCTGAATTTCTGGACGTGGAGTCAGGCTGGGATACGGCAGTTGAAACGGTGCTGGGTAGCTATTTGGAAGCGATTTGTGTGGCGAATGCCGAGCCGGTTATTCCGGGCTTGAGCAGCTTAACGAATGAATCGCTCACGCTGTTTGAAACCAGAGCCAAAACTGCTGAAGAAAATTCCGCGAAAGACCAGCGCCATGCTTTACTGGATAAAGTCAACGCACCCTGGGATTTAAGTGCTTTATTGACCGGTGTTTATTGCGCGGATGATAACGATGCTGCCAGAGCATTATCGGCTCACACAAACCCTCATGAGTCAGTTATAACCCCGGACGGCACCTGGTTTGGGCCAGGCTGGTTAAAAATCAGTTATACCAAAGACAGTAAAGTGGGCGTTTTACAGCGTGAGAAAGAATTGCGCCTGTTAAAACATCGGCAGGAAGATTTACTTGTTGAAATTGAATCATTAGAGGATCAGTTGGCCGCTACAGAAACCGAGTTAAAAGAAGCAGAAATTTTGCGCGAGTCTATTCAACAGCAAGACAATAAACTGGGTTCCGAGTTATCACTTAAGAGCGCCGAATTCAGCGCCTATTCGACTCGCTGGGAACATCAGCAACGCCGTCTGGAGCAAATTTCCAATGACCTTGAAGAAATCATTCGGGAAACGGGTGAAAATGCCGAGGTTATTGCCGAGTCTAAATTGTTGCAGGAAGAAGCTGAAGAAGTTTTAGCACAACAGGAGCAGAGCAGGCAATCTCTGGAAACATCCAATCAGCTTTTGCAAGTACAGCATGATAATACTGAGCGGGCCGTTAATGAAGCAAGACAACAGGTTTACAGTTTAAAAGCGCAGATAGAGTCGTTGCGCTCTTCCGAGGGTTCGACCAGCAAACAGATTGATCGCCTGCAAACCCAACATCAACACTCGATTGAACGGATTGCCGATCTGGAGAGAAAACTGCAACAAACTCTCACTCCGCTGGATGAAGAAAAAATACAGTTGGGGCAACGAATACTGGATAAGGATCAACTCGAAGCAACCTTAAAAAAACAACGCCAATTGCAGGGAGCCATCGAGTCAGAAATTACGCAGCTGTCTGAACAACATACTCGCGTACAAAGGGCATTGGAAAAACAAAAGGAAGCCCTGGATACTCTTCGTTTTGAGTTGCAGGAAAGTAAAGTTCGTCAGCAAACCGTCAACGAACAGCTTAAAGAAATCGATGCCGATGCGGAGCAGGTATTGAAATCCCTGCCAGATCACGCCGAAGAACCGCGCTGGAAAAATAGAGTTGACGATTTATCGGCTCAAATTGAACGCTTGGGCACGATTAACCTGACCGCCATAGAAGAATACAAGTCGCAATCCGAAAGAATGAACTTTCTAAATGAGCAACATGCCGACCTGATTGAAGCATTAAAAATACTGGATCAGGCGATTAGTAAAATTGACAAAGAAAGTAGGCTGCGTTTTAAGGAAACATTCGATAAAATAAACAGCGGTTTACAGGAGAAGTTCCCTAAATTATTTGGCGGCGGGCAGGCCTACCTGGAATTGACCGAGCAAGACTTGCTGGAATCGGGCGTCAATATTATTGCCAGACCGCCCGGCAAGCGTAATAGCTCCATTCATTTGTTGTCAGGTGGAGAGAAAGCATTAACGGCGGTAGCGCTGGTGTTTTCAATTTTTGAACTCAATCCCGCACCCTTTTGCCTGTTAGATGAGGTCGATGCGCCTCTGGATGATGCAAATGTCGGGCGGTTTTCAAAAATGGTAGAAGAGATGTCGGCCTCTGTACAGTTTTTGTATATATCTCATAACAAGGTAACTATGGAGATTGCAAAACAGCTGGCAGGTGTTACGATGAAAGAACCGGGCGTGTCCCGAATGGTCGCAGTTGATATTGAAGAAGCAGTGAGTCTGGCGGAAATCTAATGGATAAAGAACTATTAAGAATTGTAATTATCGCAACAGGTCTATTGATCATCATGGGCATGTTGGCCTGGAGTTATATAAAAAACAAAAAATCGCAAGAAGAGATGGATTTTTATGATGAACAGAAATTCAGAAGTCATCGTAATAATCCGTTACCTATTGCCGATGAAAAAATGGATAGCGTGCCAGTAGATGAAGCTGCTGTCGATCATCATTATTATGATCAGGAGGACGCTATTTATGAGCCAGAAGAAGATGAAATTGAGCCACCTCCGCGCGAAGCAGTTCCTGCCATTATCCAGTTCAGCCTTATAGCAAAAGCAGAAGAAGGTTTTAATGGTATTGATTTGGTTAACGCTTTTGGAATTGTTGGTCTTGAATATGGCAATTTAAAAATATATGAAAGGCTGGACGCTAATCGCCTTGTAGATTATGGCGTCGCCTGTATGGTTGAACCCGGAACTTTTCCGGATAGCAACGTGGAATCATTTTTTTGCCCGGGACTGGTATTTTTCATGCAGCCTGGTGCGTTGGATGATGCACAAGCCATTTTTGATGACTACATAGAAACAATTCAATTATTGGCTATCGAATTGGACGGTCTGATCCTGGATCATCACAGACAACCGCTGACCGATGCCACGATTCAATCACTTCGCCAGAGTTTGTGAATTGATACAAAACTCTGAACATTAACCCATACGCATAAACTTAAGGCAATAACACTGCGCTCGCTCTCCTGCTGGACAAAGCCGCGTGGAGCGGATTTGGTCGCACGAAGAGCGCCCACAGGGTTCCGGGCAGGACATCCCGGAAACATTGGGTTGGGGAGAGGAGAATAAAATCTACTGGTTATATTCCCCCTCATCCCAGCCTTCTCCCTCAAGGGAGAAGGAGCATCCACTTATGCTGAACCTTTACTGCTTATATACCACATCCTCTTTAATCCTGAACCTAATCCCTTGAACCCAGCATATAACGAACTCGTTGCCAAAATCAATCAATGGGATCATGAGTATTATGTTCTCGATAATCCGACCGTTAGCGATGCCGAGTACGATAAGGCATTCAGAAAACTGCTGGAGATGGAGGCCGCAAACCCTGAATTGATCACTCCAGAATCACCCTCTCAACGCGTCGGCGCAAAACCGATAGATGAATTTCACAAGATAGAACATACCGTAAAAATGCTTTCTCTTGCGAATGCTTTTTCTCTTGAGGAAACCTATGATTTCTTTGAAAAAGCCGCCAAAGATCTGGACATAAGCCCGTCATCACTGGATATTTTCAGCGAACCCAAGCTGGATGGTTTGGCGTTATCGATTCATTATGACAACGGCCTATTCAGCTATGCCGCAACACGCGGTGACGGCCAGGTGGGCGAAGATGTTACGCACACGATAAAAACCATCAAATCAGTCCCGATCAAACTGGCAACCAACAACCCGCCCGAAAAACTGGATGTGCGCGGCGAAGTTTTCCTGCCCAAAGCGGCTTTCGAAAAACTTAACCGGCAGGCGTTACAAAATGACAGCAAAGTCTTTGTTAATCCGAGAAATGCCGCCGCAGGAACCATCCGGCAATTGAATCCTAAAATTGCCGCCGAGCGTGATTTGCAATTCATTCCTTATGGAATAGGCGAATATGAAGGCGAGCATGAATTTAACCGCCATTCTGAAATCCTTGATTATTTGCACACGATGGGTTTTAGAAAAAACCCGCATTGTTACGCTTTTCCCGGCAGTTTTGATAAATTCGAAAAAAATTACCAGGTCATGGAACAGGCGAGAGAAAAACTGCCGATGCAAATTGACGGCATCGTCTACAAAATAGACTCCTTAGAATTGCAAGCTTCATTAGGCTTTATTGCACGCTCCCCCAAATGGGCTGTTGCCAGAAAATTCCCCGCTCAAAATGACGTGACCGAACTGCTGGCTGTCGATTTTCAGGTCGGACGCACCGGTGTGTTAACCCCCGTAGCCCGGTTGGAACCCGTTTTTGTAGGCGGCGTAACCGTCAGCAATGCCACCTTGCACAACATGGATGAAATTGAACGGCTAGGGCTTTGTATCGGTGATAGCGTCGAGATTCAACGGGCGGGCGATGTCATTCCGAAAGTCGTTAAAGTGGTAACGCAAGGCGCGCACCGAAAGCCGATTGTCATGCCCGAGCGTTGTCCAGTTTGTAATGCCGCCGTAGAAAGAACAGCTGGACAGGCCGCTTTCCGGTGTACCGGCGGTTTGCTGTGCGCCGCTCAGAGTGCCGAGCGTATCAGACATTATGCCTCGCGTAAATTCATGAACATCACCAATCTGGGCACCAAACTGATTGAGCTGCTTTATAGTAAAGGCATAATTAGAACCATTGCCGATATTTATAGCCTTAAAATCAGCGATATTGCCTCCCTGGAAGGACAAGGCGAAAAAAGCGCCCAAAATGTGCTTGATTCCATTGAAGCTTCAAAAACCACAAAACTGGGTACATTCCTGGGCGCGTTGGGCATCCAGGAAGTCGGGGAAGAAGCCGCAAAATCCATTGCAAAGTATTTTAAAAACCTGGATGCCATTGCCGGCGCCACTTTTGAAGAATTGATGCAAGTGCCGGATATTGGCCCGGTGACAGCCAACAATGTCGTCAATTTTTTTAAGGACGAAAAAAACCGTGGAATTGTTGAGAAAATCATCAAGGCAGGGGTTAACTGGGAACATGAAGCCTATGAACCCGCAAAACCGCAAGCGCTTGCCGGACAAACCTGGGTTTTAACCGGCACACTGCAGCAACTGTCGCGCAATGAAGCTAAAGCGTTTCTCGAAAGTTTGGGGGCAAAGGTCGCTGGCTCTGTGTCCAAAAAAACCACTTGCGTCGTTGCCGGCCAGGACGCCGGATC
>CAYVFT010000125.1:0-8952 GCA_964450225.1 uncultured Crenothrix sp.
TCGGGTTAAGTTGTTGGATTGCCATTTAGTTGGGCAACCCAACACCCTTCCCTCTTCAAGTTTATTTCAGTTGCTGATAATACTGGGCTAATTCCTTGATCTCCTCATCACTCAGTTGTTGGGCAATCAGGCGCATGCGGCTGTATATATCATTATGCCGCTGGCCGTTTTTATAGGCCAGCAAGGTTCTTGCAAAATAATCGGCCTGTTGTCCCGCCAGTGCTGGAATATCCTGTTTTTCGCCCTGACCTTTTCCGCCATGACATACAAAACAGGGCGGCAGGATACGTTTGCCATCACCCTGCTCAACCATTTTTTCCGCTCTGGCGAGATTCTGGCTGCTCGATTTATTTTCTGACGGTGCTAAGGAACTGAACCAGACTGCCAGATCAGCGGCATCCTGTTCACTCAGCCCTTTAGCGATTCCTGTCATTTGATCATGACTACGGTTGCCATTGAAATAATCGCGCAATTCTTTGTAAGTATAAGTCGCGACTTGACCTGCAAGCGCCGGAATCGCTGGAAGCGTTTCATCATCCCTCGTTTCCTCCTTCATGCCCTGGCCTTTATCGCCATGACAGCTTTTGCAGGATTCCGCCAGTGCCTTACCCTTGTTAAGGTCGCCGTTTTTAACCCGGTCCAGCACGTCAGGTGTCCAGGCGATTTGCGAGGATGGCTCGGCATTAACCACAACCGGTACAATAAACGCCAGTAATAGTAGCATTCGTTTCATGTTTAAAATCCCCATGGCGATGAACCGGAAGTGTCCATAAAAAAGAACTGTAAGATGGGATAGCCAAAGCTAATTGCCATTAACACGGCAATCACTTTGTTCCAGAGTTTTATGTCATTCAGCCATTCAGGGAGAGATTCTACCGGTTTTACTGTTTCTGCAAATTCGATTTCTTGATCAAATGCTTCTGCAGCCGGATTCAACTGGGTCTTTGCCAGATTGTAGATAAACAAACAAGCCGAACCCAGCAGTATTAAACCGCCAAATATCATCATCAATTCGTAGGGTTTCCAGGACAGCGTCAGTAAATTATTGTAAACGACACTGGAAATACGACGGGGCTGGCCTAACAAACCCAGTACATGCCACGGAGTTGTTAAAATACTCATGCCGATAAACCATGTCCATAACTGAAGCAATGCCATCGAACTGGAAAATAACGGTTTTTTGACCAATATGGGCCATAAATAATAGGCAATGGCAAAATACATAATGACAGTAGTGCCGGCAAAAATCAGGTGAAAGTGGCCAGGCACCCAGGCAGTGTTGTGGATCATCGCATTCATCGCATAACTGGCATTGACAATGCCGCCAAAGCCGCCAAAAATCAGCATCAGCAACGACAAAATAACCGCCAGCACCATCGTATTGGTCCAGGGCAGGCTGCCTATCCAGCCGAACAGTCCTTTGCCGCCACGCAGGCGTCCGGCAATTTCCAGTGAGGCTATGACGGTAAAACCGGTCACCAAAGTTGGCAAGGCGACTACGAAAGTGCCGATGCCGTGTAATAACTTCCAGCCTTGGGCCTGTTCCGGATCCATATAAAGGTGATGAAAACCTATTGGCAAGGCAAACACGGCCAATACAATAAAAGCCAGTCTGGCCATTTCATCACTGAACAAAAAGCCGCCCGCCTGTTTAGGTACGAATACATAAAAAGCCGTGTAGGCAGGAATCAGCCAGAAATAAACGATCGGATGTAAAGTCCATGCGAATAAGGTTCTGGAAAGGCCCGGATCAATAGTATCGATCCAACCCAATGACCAGGGAATCAATTGAAAGAGCACCTCTAAAGCAACACCGACGCTGGTCCATAGCCATAACAAGGCATTCATTGCCGTCGCAAACATCGCTAAAGGCACGGGTTGCCCAGTGTTGGCTTTTTTCCATTGCACAAACATCACCAGCATGATGACGCACCAGATCCAAGAACCGACAACCAGTAAAGTAGCGCCAATATAAAAGGCTGCATGCGCCACAATGGGCGGGTAAAACGTATAGAGCACGGATGCCTTGCCGGTAAGCAGTGGAATGGCAGCCATTACTACGCCAACTAAAGCAAGCCAGAACGCCCCCCAGGCCAGCGGCATATTCCATACTGCTTGCTTTAAACTGGTCGTGGCGATGGTATAACCAAAGCCCATGATAAAGAAAGTCGTTAGCACAAACGCCATCAATACCCCGTGCGTACTGACCGAGGCAAAATACACACTGGGCGAGTCCAGAGCCGGGATAAAACCGCTGCGTTCCAGTACCTGATATTCACCCATGAAACAAGCCACGACGAAAGCAATAAATGCTACCCATAGATGGCTTAACGCCAGTTTTCTTGTCGCTGCATCATTCATTGCTTGATCCTCCTTTAGCGGGCGACTTTACCGGAGCGGTCCAGTCTTCTTTGGCGATGACAGAAATATTGCTCCACATGTGGTTATGACCCAGGCCACAATATTCATTGCACAGCACAGGATATTCGCCCGGTTTTGGAAAGGTGGTGGATATTTCCGCGACATAACCCGGCACAATCATCGTGCTCATGTTCGTCATCGGGATATGCACGCCGTGTAAAACATCCATGCTGACCCAGCGTAAGGTTATTGGCGTCTCGGCAGGGACACTGATGTGTTTTGGGAAAAAGGAATAACGCCCGGCAACCATTCTGATGATGACATTGCCCTTGGCATCAACTTGTACGCCCAGATTATCTTCAGCAAATTCTTTATTTAAATGCAGACTGGCGGAATCTACTGTTTCAACCTTACTGGGCGGGTTAACGCCGTGGAAAAACGCATCAATAACGATGATGCCGACAAAGAGACCGATCACAATCATCGATATCGTGATCCACTTTTGTTCTAATTGGTCGATATGAATAGCACGAAATTGCGCATAAAAATCACGAAGTTGCGCGTTTAAATCCCGCAAGAGCTGTTCATGTTTTGGTTTTAATGGCTCTGTTTGCATAATGAAACCCTAGCCTCGTGGCAGAAATACGCCGTAATAAAGAAATAGCCATGCGACTACCATTCCGCCGATCACTACTGACATCAGCGCAAAAGTACCAACAGGGGGGCTTTCGAGAATACGCTTACGTTCTTCTTCACTCATCTTATCCATCCTCAGTCTATCTAGTTGTAATAATTATTAAAAGCGAATCCATTATAACTGGCATGGCAATTAAGATGAAAAGTAATCCATATTCTCATAGACTCCTTTAGTGAAGCGCGGGGTGCAGATGGCTAAAAAGACCAGATCTTCAGATCCAATATTGGTAATTCGTTGTGGACACAGGGACGGAATTATCACCACATCCCCTGCTGATACCTGTTGTGACTCACCATCGACTTCAACCTTTGCTGTCCCTGCAAGAATAACGTATCTTTCGACAACGCCTTTTAAACGGTGCAGTTTAGTGGTCACCCCTGCCATAACTCGTGCTCTGGCAATGGACAGGTCCAGATCTGCCGGTGAGTTTGACAGTTCCAAAATAAAACAGCCTTCATCAAAGTAGTATTCATCGGCTTCATTGGCTTTTAAGATTTGTGTTTGCATGGGTGGCTTACTGTTTAAAATATACAAATCTATGTGAACTCGAATAGGCAAATATCCGGAGCACTTCGGCTACGCTGAGAAGAACCTTGCCATTAGTTCGTGCTCAAGCAAGGCATAGAAGCTGTCATAATCGTCCGCTGCGACTTAGTCGGCGATGCACTTGCCTATGATAGATTCTGGCAAGCAACGGCCGAATCAACGGCAACCCGATCAGCCAGGCCAGAGGTTTTAACAAAGGAACCTTACTCATCAGCAAAATATAGGCATCCATCTCAGAAAGGATACGCTGACTCTCATCTTTGACATGCAGTTCGGTCAAGGCCTTACGGGGATCTATACCAACTTCACGTAACTGTTCTTCTCTGCCGGTGATATCAAGCCAACAGATATCTTCACCTGCCTTACCGGCGAGCTTTTCATAATTGGCTCTGTCTTTGACACATTTCGGACAGCTGCCATCGTAATAAACAATAATTTTGGCTTTATCCCGATTCATAATTACCTCCAATCACGATTAGAAATAAACGAAAGTATGCAAACCGCCTACCCCCCAAATGATTTCCACGTCATTGAAAAAACGACCAAGTTGTATAAGCGAAGCATCATACAGCGAATTGAAAAGTTTGGTATCTCTCCGGCTATACCGTATCCAAACTCAATTTCTCCAGCAAGCCATTAATAAATTCAATTTTCTGTTCGGTCGTTTCAAACGGATTGGTAAATCTTAATTTATCCGCACCATCAAATTTATAGCATTGCGCCTGGGTTTGTATCAGGATAATCAACTGTTCAGCATTAATGTTTGGTTCCGATGTAAAGATAATGCGGCCGCCTCCCACATTAGCCTCTATTTTCTTGATGCCCAGCCTTTCCGCCTTTTGTTTTAATTCAGTGACGCTGAACAAGGTTTTCACCGGCTCCGGTAACAGGCCAAAACGGTCTATCATTTCTACCTGCAATTCGTGTAAATCCGCTAGCGTTTCGGCGCTGGATATACGCTTGTACAGTACTAAACGCGCCTGAATATCCGGCAAATAATCTTCCGGAATAAGGGCAGCTGTTTGCAGATCGACTTCCGCACCTCGGTCCATCGGTGTATCGAGTTCCGGTTGTTTACCTGATTTTAAGGCATCGACAGCGCGCTCCAGCAAATCGGTGTACATGGTAAAACCGATTTCCTGAATTTGACCGCTTTGGTCATCGCCAAGCAACTCACCAGCGCCGCGAATTTCCAGATCATGGGAGGACAGCATAAATCCCGCGCCTAAATCGCCGGATGCTTCTACCGCTTCCAGCCGTTTCATGGCATCCTTGGTCATTAAGGATTTCGGCGGCACGATAAAATAGGCGTAGGCCCGGTGATGAGACCGGCCCACTCGGCCGCGGAGTTGATGCAATTGTGCCAGTCCCAGTTTATCGGCTCGATCGATTATAATCGTGTTGGCACTAGGAATGTCGATACCACTTTCAATAATCGTAGAACACAACAATAAATTAAAGCGCTGATGGTAAAAATCCAGCATGATACGTTCAAGCTCGCGTTCCGGCATTTGCCCATGCGCTATTTCAATCCGCGCTTCAGGTATCAGTGCGGCCAGTTCCCTCGCCATTTTGTCCATGCTTTTAACTTCATTGTGCAGAAATAATACCTGACCGCCGCGTTTAATTTCACGCAAGCAAGCTTCCCTGATCTGTGCATCCACCCATTCGCTAATAAAAGTTTTGATAGCATGACGATTAGGTGGCGGGCTGGCAATTATGGAAATATCCCTTAAGCCCGACATGGCCATATTCAGTGTTCGCGGAATTGGCGTTGCTGTTAGTGTCAAAAAATCCAGTTCACTACGCAGTTTTTTGAAGTGCTCCTTTTGCCGCACACCAAAACGGTGTTCTTCATCAATAACCACAAGTCCCAGCGCTTTAAACTTAAGTTCCTTGGACAATAACGTATGTGTACCAATCACAATATCGACTTTGCCCCCTGCCAATTCTTCGGAAATTTCTTTTAGCTGTTTAGGGCTAACAAAGCGCGACATGACTTCAACCCGGACCGGCCAATCGGCAAAGCGGTCACGAAAATTTTGATAATGTTGCTGCGCCAGTAATGTAGTCGGTACCAATACCGCAACCTGTTTACCATTTTGTACGGCAATAAACGCCGCCCGCATGGATACTTCGGTTTTACCAAACCCAACATCGCCACAAACCACCCTGTCCATAGGATGCGGACTGGACATGTCTTCCAATATGGATTCAATAGCGGTTTGCTGATCGGGGGTTTCTTCAAAGGGGAAAGCATCGGCAAAAGCCTGATAATCAGCATCTTCAATAACAAAGGCGTGACCTTGCTTAACCGCTCTTTTGGCATGAATTTCCAATAATTCCGCAGCGACATCCCTGATGCGATCTATGGCTTTTTTCTTGAGTTTACTCCACTGATCGCCGCCCAATTTATGCAAGGGCGCGTTTTCCGGACTCACGCCGGTATAGCGGCCAATCACATGTAAAGAAGAAACGGGTACATAAAGCTTGTCGTTATGGGCATATTCCAAGGTCAAAAATTCTGCCGTAATGCCGCCAACCTGCAGGGTTTGTAATCCCAAGTAACGACCTACGCCATGTTCCTGATGGACAACAGGTGAACCTATTGTCAACTCATTAAGGTTATTGACAATATTTTCCAACTCACGCGCCGCGGATTTACGCCTTCTGCGCCGTTGCAATACTTTTTCGCCCGAAA
This sequence comes from uncultured Crenothrix sp., assembly GCA_964450225.1. Classification (GTDB taxonomy): domain Bacteria; phylum Pseudomonadota; class Gammaproteobacteria; order Methylococcales; family Methylomonadaceae; genus Methylobacter_C. The sequence continues at coordinate 6,306 of CAYVFT010000125.1, forward strand.
GCATGCTTTCGGTGATAATGGCAAGCGCCGGATTATCCAGCCATAATCCATATTCCATAGGCGCAACAAGAACGCAGGGCGACACTTCGGACTTTAGAAATGCCGGCCAACTTTCCACAGGCTTGACGGTGATTTTATATAACCTTAATTTGTCGATCAGGCCCTCTCTGCGCCCAGCCGATTCAGCAACAAACAGGATTTTACCCGAGAAATTACTGATAAATTGCTGTAAAGCCTGTGCCGGCTCATTCTGCTTGGCATCCAGGGTTACGTTAGGCAGCGCATGACAAGTGAAAGTAGTGCTCTCGGTCGCCTCTTTGTTATCCAGCGTGATACGCGCAAATGCCGTTGTCCTTTGGGTCAACTCTTCAGCCGATAGAAACAAGTGTTCAGGCTTCAGTATGGGTCTTTCAACATCATATTTCCGTTGCTCAAAACGCTCCTCGGCTTCCGCATAAAAAGCCTGTGCAGTCGCGTTGAAAGTATCTGATGCCACTAAAATCGCTGTCGACGGCAAATAATCAAACAATGTCGCCGTTTGTTCTACAAACAGTGGCAAATAGTATTCAATGCCGTTGGGAGCAATGCCTTTACTGACATCCGCATACAGGGTATTTTTGAGCGGCGCTTCCGGAAAAAAGGTTCTGAATGCCTGGCGAAAATGCTTGATGGACTCATCAGTAAACGGAAATTCCCGTGCCGGGAATAATTGAATCTGGTCGATTTTTTCCAATGACCGTTGCGTTTCAGGATCAAAAGTGCGAATAGATTCAATTTCCTCATCAAACAACTCAATGCGATAAGGTACCTTGCTACCCATCGGAAACAAATCAACAATCGCGCCTCTGACGGCAAATTCAGCATGTTGATAGACTTGCGACACACACTGATAACCCACGCTTTCCAGCTTGAGTCTGTTTAGCTCCAGATTAAAATCATCACCGACTTTAATGCCAAAACTGTTGGCTAAAACATGCTCTCTCGGAGCCAGCCGGTGCATTAACGTGGTTACCGAAACCACTAATGCGCCCCTTTTCACCTGCGCCAATAAAGCCAGCGTTTTCAATCGTTCCGAAATAATTTCAGGCAAGGGTGAAAAAACATCGTAAGGCAGTGTTTCCCAATCTGGAAAATGCAAAATAGGATGCTCGCCCGGCAAAAAAAACGCCAGCTCATGCTCAAGCCGCAAGGCGGTTTGATTATCGGGAGTCACAATCACAAACAGACGATTTTCATTGTTAATGGCAGAAGCCAAGGCCAGGGAATCACCGCATCCGGTTAAACCTGTCCAAATAACAGCTTGGTCTTTTGATTGTGGAATGTTCGGGGAGAAAATTAGTGTGTTAGCCATTATTGCTCATCATCGGATAACGACTTCGCTGTGTCTTTGGTTTCCTGCCCGATAGTTTTGACCGCGCGTCTCGTACCATGACCGATATCCCTGGTAACATCCCGAGCGCCATGCCCAATTTCCCTGGTAACATTGCGTGTCATATAACCTATTGTTCTTCCTGACTCTTTAAGCTCGGCACAAGACGACACTAACCCGGTAGAAAATAAAACAAGTAAGGCAAATAATTTTGCAAATGAAATGATCATTTCTTCTTAAGTTTTGAATTTGAAGGCTCAATTTTACAATAGAGTTAAAGTGAAAATTGAATAATATCGCCAATTATTTACCAATTGGTAATGAGGAAGTACTGGAGAACTTGCAAAAATGCTTTAAATGGCTCGACAGAGTTCTCCTGAGCGAAGCCGAAGGGCTCACAACGAATGAAAAAAATTAATGCTGCCCAAGAATCTTGCGAAACGTCAAATTGATTCGCGGTGTTTTAATTTTTTTGGTTTTTGGCACCGAATGCAGCCAGTGATGCTGAAGGGAACCCGCCATCACCAACAAATCGCCGTGACCGAGAATTATATCCAGAGTTTCCTTGCGTTTTTTATGGTGCAGTTTGAACAAACGTTCATCGCCCAGACTTAAGGATGCAATCACCGGATTGAGTCCCAGCTCTTTTTCATCATCCGCATGACAACCCATTGAGTCTTTACCATCGCGGTACAAATTAGCCAATACGCTGTTAAAGGAACACTGGCATTGCTGCTCGACCTTTTTTCTGATTGATCGCAATTCTATCGTCCACGGCCTCGGCCGATGATTAACCCCTGAATATTGATAATAAGCATCGGGATCGCCATACCAGCACATCAAACGGGGAACCTTAACCCATTTTCCGAAAATAAAAATATCTTCCTCCTGCCAGGCCAGTCCTGTTTCAAGCGCTTTAAATAACTGATCAGACTCCGGCAACCGGTAAAATTGCTTAATCAGGTAAAGCTCGCCATCAAAGGGAACAAGATTTTTGCCGCAGTTGTAAAGTACGCTATTGGCACCTTGTAAGTCAGGGATACGAATGTTCATTCTACTTTGTATAAATAAAATCCCGGCGCACTGAACGCCGTACATAGTGAAGTATGTTTCTCATCTCGGTTACTTAAAATCGCTTGAAGTTAGCGCGGAATAATTGATTCCCTGTGCTAACGCCCCCATCCCCACATTGAAATTAGCCGGTATTCCTCATCCCCGCCGCAATCGCATTGATGGAGCGCAACAGCGGTTTCATCCAGGGACTTTCGCCGGAATTAT
>CAYVFT010000126.1:0-8944 GCA_964450225.1 uncultured Crenothrix sp.
TAAACCGCTCCGTTTTTTTGATGAAGTACTATCTTGTGCTGGGATAGTGTCTTAAGGTGGGCCATCTTTGCAGGTGTATTAGCCAGCTTCATTTTGAAACCCGCTTCCGTCAAAAGTTGCTCTGTATCCTTGACCTGTTGGGTTTCCAGCATGGCACAGGAAGTTAGAAGCCCGTAAATCACAAGGACGACAAATGCTTTCGTAAGGCCGGATTTGGATATATACTCCGCGCGGTCACAATTGCGGATCCTTAAAAGTGTTCAACGCCTTATATTACAAGGGATTAATGTGTTTCAGTTTTCCGCATCCGTGACCGCGCGGAGTATATTCATTTGGGTTTTCATGAGTATTAGTTCATCTGTGTTATGACGATCTGAGTTGCGTGTTAAGCGGAATGGAAGAGGAAGATTTTAGAGAGTGAGGACTACTTAACTTTAGTCCTCAACATCAATCCGGATTACCCGTTCAAGGCAGCCTGGATTTTTGCTTCATCCTCATGTGAAAGAGACGTTTTGAGAATTGTTCCGCCTGTCCCTTTTAATTCCGCAAGAACTTTGTCGGGCGCGGCTGTTGGATTCCGCAGCAAAACAAACAGTGACGAACTGCCGGGTGTCAGAGTGGCGCCGAGTTCCTTCATGAAATTGTCATCGATTCCGACGTCAGTGAGAGCACCCGAGACCGCGCCCGCTGATGCACCTACGGCCAAGCCCAACAGTGGATTCAGGAACATCAAACCAATCAGCGAGCCCCAAAAGCCACCTGACACCGCACCAGCAGATGTAAGGTTAACTGACTGATGTAATTTGACTTTACCCTTGTCGTCCTTGACGACAACGACGGCATCTTCCAAATCCAGCAGATAATCACGCTGCAGTTTCCACAATTGGAGACGGACTTCCTCTGCTTTATGAATATCTTTGTAACCGACAACTATTAATGTGCCCATATTATTTCCTTAATCAATTGTTTAATTGCTATTGCGAACGGAGCGCTCACTAAAGAACATAATGTCCCGGGAGACGCGTTATTTTTAGGAAGTGGAATACTTGATATCAACATCCACTCAGTAATTATTTCATTTCATATTTGCCCTGTCCATATAAATACTGGCTTAATGAACAGTGTCTTATTGGGCCAAGAAAGCTATTTGATAGGCTTCTATTCCATATTGAGTTGAGGCTCACTCCACACAAACGGCATTATCGTTTGCCCACTCGGGATGATTAAACTGGCTTCAAGACATTTGTTAGAACGGGCGACTTGATTGAATTAAAATAAATCTGGAGAAACAAATGAACCATAAAAGAATTCTTAATAAATGTACAACTATCTTACTGACTATCGCGACTGAATTATCAGGAGCTGTAAATGCAGAAAGTTTCAGTCTGAACTCGGTTAAGAGTATACCTGAAAGCTTCTTCTTGCCTGATAGCACAAGTTTTTTTACCCGGAATTATTATTCGCTATACCCGATATAGATCTCATTTACTAAGTTGATCAGGCGAAACTGACACTATTTATTTGCTGTTTGACCGTTCACTTCCCCGAGATCCATACGCACCGCCGAGAGAGCCTCGTGCAGTGTCGAGAAAATAAAATTCTCGCCGATCGCTGAAGTAATGCCATGCCGGTCCATGTCCGCTCGCAGGTAAGTGTTGACACGCCCGAAGGCCAAGTTAATATCGCGGCTCTTTAGGTCGTCGCACAACTCACGCAAGGAACGTGCGGCGGAATAGTCGATATCCGTCATTGCGCTCGCATCAACCACAAACCAGCGCACCGGTGCCGGAGCGTGTTCTATTAGCGTACGTACTTCATCGGTAAAGCGGTTGTCATTTGCATAGAACAAATCCGCACTGAATCGGTAAACCACCAGTCCAGGGTCTGTCTCAAGGCCCGGAGCTGCCGGTACGGATAACCAGTGGCCTGCTTCATCGGGCACCAACACCATAGTATGAGGACGATAGCTGTGGCGCACATGCCGAAGTAGCGACAACGCAACCGCCAGCAAGATACCTTGTTCAAGCCCGACCAGCGCGACTACCGTAGCCGTGATAATGGCCAGCCTGAACTCGCCGGGACTCTCGTTACGAATATCGCGCAGGCTCCGGATATCGACGAGTCCCACAGCGATAGTGAATACAATTCCGGCAAGCACACTGCGGGGCAGATACTGTAGCGGACCGGTAAAGAACAACAGCACCAGCAACACGATTCCGGCGAACACAAGTTGTGCAACCTGGCTCCGCGCGCCAGCGAGATCCGCCATCGCAGTCTGTGTGGGACTGCCGTTGACCACGAAAGCCCCCGATAACGCTGCTGCCGCATTCGCTGCCGACAAACCCAGGATATCAGCATCCTCATCCACGCGTTCATGGTGACGCACTCCGAAGACGCGGGAAGTTGCCGCACTTTGGGCGATAATGATCACGAAGCAGGATAAGGCGATTGGGACGAGTTTAAGCAATTCGTCCCAGCTTACCGTAGGGAAAGTAAGCGACGGCAGCCCGCCAGGTACTGGGCCGATGACTGCAATGCCATGGCCGGCAAAATCGTATAAGTAGCTGGCGGCTATGCCTGCCAGCACAGCAAACAGTGGTACAGGCAGTCGTGGCAGATAATGGCGAGCGCCGAGAATACAGCACACCACCAGCCCCGATATTGCAAGAGTGGGTAGATTTACCTGTAACAGGCTGTCGATAAGCTGTTGTAGCTGAACGATCGTTTTGTGAGCAGTCACCGGTATGCCGGACATTTCGCCTAGCATAGCGATGCCGATCTGAAACCCGACGCCGGTGAGGAATCCAACCAGCACTGTACGTGACAAGAAATCGGCAAGAAAACCAAGCTTGAAAATTCGCGCCAGCAATAGGAGCGCTGCGGTCAGCAGCGCGACCATACCTACTAAAGCCATGTATTTCTCGCTTGCCTGCGGCGCCATTCCTGACAGTCCACTGGAGAAGATAGCCGCAGTTGCAGAGTCGGCAGCTACGACCAGGTGGCGCGAGGAACCGAAGATGGCGAACATAAGCAGCGGCAGCAGCACCGTGTACAGCCCGGTTACGGCGGGTGTACCCGCGATTCGGGTATAGCCAAGCACCTGCGGAATATTCATCGACGCCAGAGTCAAGCCGGCGATAGCATCACGCGCCGTTCCGCCACGGCTTAAAGGTCGAAGGCCGGCAAAAAAGGTCAGTCGCATCGACATCTCCGATGAATTTTTCCCTGTTGTCTAGCAGATCGCGCGAGCATACAGGTATGCGCTTTCAGGCATTACTCTCCTTGTCAATCTGGCGACCCTTTTTGTCCGCTTGCTTCTCCTCGGCAGTATGGTACTTGTTACGGATTTCTTCCATGTTCACATGCGTAGGCGGCAACTTCAAGCCCATTTCATCCAGCGTATCCGCGATAATCTCCGAGATAGCAAGATCCCGAAACCACTTGTGGTTTGCCGGGATAACGTACCATGGTGCGTGCTTGGTACTTGTCAGTTCCAGAGCATCTTCGTATGCCTCAATATATTCGGGCCATAATTCACGTTCGGAATAGTCGGCATCGGAGATTTTCCAGTTTCGGGATGGATCGTCGAGCCGCTGCTTGAAACGTGCCAATTGCTCCTCAGGGCTGATGTGCAGAAAGAACTTCAGAATCCGCGTACCATTGTTTGTAAGCATCTTCTCGAAATCATTGATCAAGTCGTAGCGTTTCGACCAGACTGATTTTTCCGCCAGCTTGTGTACGCGTACAACAAGAACGTCCTCGTAATGCGAACGGTTGAAGATGACCACTTCGCCCTTGGCCGGTGTTCGCAGGTGGGCGCGCCAGAGGAAATCATGAGCAGCTTCGTCCTTGCTGGGCTGCTTGAAGCCGAACACGGATGTGCCCTGCGGGTTCATGCCGCTGAATACATGCCGCACCACGCCATCTTTGCCGGCGGCATCCAATGCCTGCAATACAACCAGAAGTGACTTATCGCCATCCGCATAAAGCAGATATTGCAGCTTATCCATACGGGTAACATTTTCCTGAATCTTCGGCATCGCCTTTTCGTGCGACTCGTGCTTACCGGTGTAGGAAGGGTCAATTTTATCAAGGCGAACCTTTTCACCAGGTTCGACGATGAATTTTTTACGATAGCTCATTTTCCTGTTTCCTGATTAAATTTGTTTGATAGGTTCTTAAAGCTTTACAGATAAGTATTGTCCTGCATACGTAGGGGGCGCTGCTCGCGCCTTAACTTCCAAAGCGTGCACAGAGCGCCCTTCAGCTAATGTCGTTATGGCAGGAACAGCGGTGAGAGAAAAAACTTTTCTGGACAGCTATAACAGTCTTTTGACACAGCGATCATGAAGGCGCTGAGCATCACCCCGAAAAATAAAAGGTTACCTGTGGGAGCGACACGCCCACCTTGCGATGTGGGCGTCGCTCCCACATCGGTTTCTTTAACTTTCATGGTAATAAAAAAGCCCCATTGAATCATTTTAGCCTCGAAGAACACGAACCATTAAAACATCGTGCTCTTCGCTGTGATCGAAGGCTTAACGCTACAAGACCAAAGTAGTCCAGATGACCCAAGCCACCACAAACAGAACGATACCAATTAAAGCGATACCGTGGGGGCGTTTTGCATGCTGTATAATGACGTGGCGTTTCTTGGTCCGTTCGTGCGGGGCTGTTGGAGTTGACATCGTTTTCCCTCAAAATAAATTTTTTCAAAAAAAGTTGTAACTATTCAGCATATCAGAAATGTTATCCGTATGTTGAATAGTTACGAAAGATTTATCAAGGTGAGCAGAACAGCATTGCCTACCCGCCTAATGGACTAGTCCCCGCTTGCAACGGCTTATTCACAATTTCCAAACTCCTTATATGACGTGCAGTACGGTAATCGACGAAGCGTTCGGTAATCAGTCTGACAGCGCCCAACAGGAACATCCAGGCCAGATTGTAAGCCCATATCCAGGCAATCAACTGCCATGAAATCGACTCGACCAGCCAACCCAAGGCGCACATCAGAATGGCCAAAATCTGGGTAACCAGGACCGCCCAGAATAAGGGCGCTGCCGGGAAAGGGCGCAAGAAGAACCAGCGTTCTGTACGGGTGATGAACAACAGCAAATGACCGCCAGCAACCAATTGCAAAAAAATAAGGGTTTGTAACTGGCTCTGTGATGCCAGTCCGAAGAACTCTTGCTCAAGCGGGTCTGACAGCACCTCCATGCCGATTAACAGCAAACCAAACGATTCGACAATCGAAAACAGGCCGAGAACTGCCGAAATGCCCAACAGTCGCGGCATTTTCCACCGAATTGGCTTCTCGCTGACCGGCGTGTTGTCATAGGCGATGGCCATAATCGGTACATCATCGAGCAGCGACATGGCGACGATCATGATAGCCGTCAGTGGCGTGAAATCGAGAAAGATGGTGGACAGCACAACCAGGAACATGATGTCCATCGTCAACGCCACGCGGTAGATTGTATAGCTGGTAATGCGACCGAAAATACGTCGCGCTTCGTCGATGGCGCTGTTGATCACCGACAGGCCGGGGGCGGTGAGAATCAGCGCCGCGGCGCCGCGGGCGGCATCGGTGGCGCCGGAAACGGCGGTACCGCAGTCGGCTTGCTTTAGCGCGGGCGCGTCATTGACGCCGTCGCCGGTCATTGCCACCAGGTGTCCTCGCGATTGCAAGGCCTTGACGATAGCGTACTTGTGTTCAGGAAACACACGGGCAAAGCCATCCGCCCGTTCAATCGCGTCTACAATGCCCTGTGGCACATTGTTGGGATCCATGCCCTTGGGGAATGCATCCGCCGCCGGAATGATATTAATGCCAAGCCCAAGTTGACGAGCCGTTTCGATAGCAATTGCGGTATCGTCGCCGGTGATCATTTTTATCCGCACACCTTTTCCGCGGGCTTTATCAATCGTCATTTTCGAATCGTCACGTGGCGGATCAAACATCGGCAGAATGCACAATAAAGACCAGGTCACTCCGCCATCCTCAGATCGCGCAACGCCCAGGGCCCGCGAACCTTTGGCAGCCAGTGCGGCAACCGTATCCTTGACCTTTTGCGCAACCTCGGCTGTAGGCTTTGCAATATCAACGATCGCCTGCGGCGCTCCCTTGGTGACCACAAAGGCCTTGCCTGTGGGATCGGTTACGCTTGCCGCAGTGCGCTTGGTTACCGGATCAAAAGGCACGAACTTATCCTTTTTCCAGTCTTTGAGTGCGTTTTGATCCTTGAGCGCCGAGATAACGGCAGTATCAATGGCATCCCGATCTTCAATATTCGAGGCAAGTGCCGCGGCCAGAATGCAGTCTTGTGCATCATTGCTCGCAAACAGGATGGGTTCGTCCAGTGTAAGCTGATTTTTGGTCAAGGTTCCGGTCTTGTCAGAGCAGAGAATGTCGACCCCCGCCATCTCCTCGATCGCCGAGAGTTTGGAAACAATGGCCTGTTCCTTCGATAGTGACAGCGCTCCCAGCGCCATCGTGATCGAAAATACCGTCGGCATAGCCACCGGGATTGATGCAACCAGTAAAACCAGCACGAATTGCAGGATGCCGAGGGCATCGTTGACGCCCCAATCATCGGCGATGACAATATCATGATAAATCTTAACAGCGACCATGATCAGCGCAAGAGCGACGGCTAAGATAATCAGGAAATTGCCAATCTGGAACATGGCCTTCTGCGAGTGACTGACCGCTCCGGCGCCGGCCACCAGCTTGGCGGTCCGCCCGAAGAAGGTATTGGCGCCGGTGCCAATGACTACACTAGCCATTTCGCCTTGCTTAACCACGCTGCCCGAATAGGCCTCATCACCGACCTTCTTGGCTACCGGCAGCGATTCGCCGGTGAGTGCCGCCTGGTCAATGGACGCATAATCACCGCTAACCATCCGTATATCAGCAGGAACGATCATGCCCAAACGTATTTTGACGATGTCGCCGGGCACTAGTGTTGCTGCTGCCACGGTTTGCCACTTGCCATCGCGCAAGGTGGTAGCTTCCAGCGCCAGGCCTTTTTTTAGTTCCGCGAGGGCATTCGAGGCCTTGCGATCCTGCCACATCTCGAGCCCTACATTAAATAACAGCAAGAAGGCAATGATGACGAAGTCATCCCAGTGACCGATCAGAGCCGAAACGAGCGCCGCCGCCTCGATCATGTAGGCGATAGGACCCATGAAATGCCCCAGAATTTTGGCTGCGAGGCTTTCCTCCTTTTCAACCAGAGCATTGGGTCCATATTGGACAAGTCGTTGTTGTGCCTCGGTGCTGCTCAGCCCCTGGTCAGCTTGAACGCCGAGTTTGGTCAGCACCTGATCGACCGGTATTTTTTCAAGATCTGTATTGGTTCCCGCTGCGATGGGTTGGAGTTTTTCTTTAGACATAGCAAATTCCTTAATTAACCGGGTTAACTACAAACTGGCGTACTATCGGCGTTTTTCGATGAAGAGCTATAACGGAGAATACATCCTCTGCGGGGCTCAGCGCAACATAATCCCGCTATATATTGCCTGGAAAATAACAATGAAAATTATCAATTTATTACAGTGGATTACATAAATGGTGTATTTTCTAATAGATTTAGGAATCTGAAAGAGGAAAAATCATTCCCTATAACTCAATCGCTTATTAGCCACGATAATAATTAACGGTCTTAATAAATTTATAGTGTTTTCTGCAGTTGTTTAGCCTCCTGTTCATCGTCTTGGGCAGGAACAGCTCTGCTCTTGATCTAGGGGTAAATTATTTTTCATAATGCGGCAAGCCATTTACAATGACAACTCGATAAAAAAGCTAACCGTCTCAGGACTAGTTTTTTAATTTGCAGCAATAGCGCTTATCTCTCTGACTGCTGGTTTGTTTGCATGAATAGCGCAGACGGAGAGTTGACCGAATCCCATCAGCCAAATACAACAATCCAACCATTAAAGGGCAACATGAATCAATTATCCAGCAAACGTTTAACATTTAATCTCTACTGCGCTCTTCTGTGGTTGTTTTTTTTAACATTTGCAACAGTAACTCAAGCCCTTTCCTTGGATCCTCTACCGTCCTGGAAGAGCGGCCAGACCAAATCGGCTATTGTGAAATTTGTAAAAGATGTGACTAAAAAAGGCGGCCCCGATTTTGTTCCACCCGCCGAACGCATCGCCACTTTCGATAACGATGGAACCTTGTGGTGTGAGCAGCCGATGTATGTCCAACTGGCTTTTGCCCTCGACCGTGTGAAAGCGGTAGCACCGGAGCATCCCGAATGGAAAACCACAGAACCATTTAAATCCGTGCTTGCAGGCGATATGAAGGGAGTCTTGGCGAGTGGGGAACATGGTTTGGTGGAAATGATCATGGCCACACATGCGGGTATGAGTGTCGAAGAATTCAATCAAATTTCGAAATACTGGCTGGCTATGTCGAAGCATCCAAGATTTAACCGTCCTTACACGGAACTGGTTTATCAACCTATGCTGGAATTACTCCGCTATCTTCGTGCCAACGGCTTCAAGACCTACATTGTCTCCGGAGGCGGTGTCGAATTCATGCGTCCATGGACAGAGAAAGTCTACGGGGTTCCACCTGAACAGGTTATCGGCAGCAACATCAAAATGAAATATGAACTGGTTGGCGGCAAGCCAGTGTTAATGCGATTACCTGAAATTGATTTTGTTGATGACAAGGATGGTAAACCAGTGGGCATTCAAAAATTCATTGGCCGCAAGCCGATTGCGGCGTTCGGTAACTCAGATGGCGATTATCAAATGTTACAGTGGACGACAGCAAATAATGGCCCGCATTTTGGCCTCCTTGTCCATCACACCGATGCTGAACGTGAATATGCTTATGACCGAGAGTCAGTCTTTGGCCGACTTGATAAAGCGCTCGACGAAGCCCAGAAAATGGATTGGACAGTAGTGGACATGAAGAAAGACTGGA
>CAYVFT010000127.1:0-8874 GCA_964450225.1 uncultured Crenothrix sp.
TTATTCTTATGAAGAATGCCATTTCGATCTGAGAAGAATTTGCGAAGAACTCGGCCAGCGTTTTATCAAGGCAAAGATAATCGGTGTGGACCCGCAAAGAAAAAAAATCCAGCTGGAAAATAGAGCAGAAATCAGTTATGACTGTGCGTCTATTAACGTGGGTATTGAACCCAGGAGTATTGAGCATTCATTGTCAGAGCCGGCTTTCAAAATTATCCCGCTTAAACCGATTTCACAATTTATTGCTCATTGGCATCAATTGATTTCAGACCTCAAGAATTATAAAGGTAGAGATTCTTTACAACTGGCGGTTGTTGGCGCTGGAGCCTCGGGTGTTGAAATCTCTATTATCCTGAAAATGCTAATCGATCAACACAAGTGGAATGCCCAGGTGAGCCTTATTCACCGACATGATTATTTAGTTTCAGCAAAGGACCTTCGAGCCCAGAAAAGACTCTTAAAAACACTTAAGGAGTTGAGCATTAAAGTCTATCAAAATACCGAAGTGCTTGAAATACATGACAACAGCCTAGTGCTTAAAGATGAGCAAGCGCGTATTCATACTGAAGGTTTTTATAGGGCATTGATCGCTACACAAGCCTCTGCGCCGAAATGGTTTAAAAGTTCAGGTCTTCCGGTCAATCAGGATGGTTTTTTAAAGGTTACCGAAAAACTTCTTGTTGAACATGAAAATGCCCTCTTTGCTGCAGGAGATTGTATTCACTTCTCCCCTTCCCCTTTGAAAAAAGCCGGGGTGTATGCGGTCCGGCAAGGAATGATACTTGAGCACAATATTCGCGCTTTTTTCAATCGAAAATCCTTGTTAAAAACCTTTCAACCTAAAAAAAATGTGCTGTCCTTAATTACTATTGGAAACCGGAAAGCGCTAGTTCATCAAGATAGCCCTTCCATTCTCAGATGGATGTGGCCCTCGCTGTTATGGACAGTAAAAGACTGGATCGATAGACGTTTTATGAATCGTTTTCAGGCCAGGACTTTTACTGTAAATCCTGGACATGTTAATAAAGTCATGCCGGTGCCCAAGGGGACTCTCGTTCCGGAAGTTTGGCAAGAAAACACTTGCGGTGGCTGTGGCAGTAAATTGGCCGCTTCCACGCTCACGCAAAGCCTGAATAAACTGTCGATTCCAAAAGATGACTCCGTGTTACTTGGCGTTAAAGATGGAGAAGATTGTGCTGTGACCCGGTTTTCCGAAAATTCCTTGTGCTTGCAAAGCATTGATCAATTCCGGTCTTTTATTTCAGATCTTTATTTGTTTGGTCAAATTGCAACCCAACATGCATTAAGTGATATTTATGCCATGGGCGGCGTTGCAAAAACCGTGCAAGTAGGCTTAACACTCTGTGCTGCAAGCGAGAAGATTTACAGAGAAGACATTTTTCAAGTGATGTCGGGCGTACTGGATATTCTAACGAAAAGCGCTGCTTCTCTCGTTGGAGGCCATACTGGTGAAGGCTCAGAATTTTCAATTGCAATTGCAGTTCAAGGTGAAGTTGATCCGAGCCAGGTTTTAAGGAAACAGCTGACAAAACCGGGAAATCAGTTGATTCTTACCAAACCTATCGGCACCGGAGTCATTTTTGCGGCCAATATGCTTGCCCAGGCAAATGGAAAACTTGTGGATGAGGCGCTTTCAAGCATGCTTCAATCTAACAAAATAGCCATGGAAGCTATCAGATCCTTTGATATTTCCGGATGTACTGATATTACAGGTTTTGGTTTATTAGGCCACCTGTTTGAAATGTTAGAAACTAATAGTGATAACACTTTAGGAATTAAAATTGACTATGAGGCTATTCCCTTATTCGATGGCGTATGTGAACTATTTAACAAAGGTTATTTTGCATCGATTGCCAGTAAAAATTATGAGTCCCTAAGTGCTGTACTGAGTTCTGGTGTGAACAATCAAACCTTTCCAGCGCTGTTTGACCCTCAAACAAGTGGTGGACTTTTGTTTTCAGTCCCATCCTATCAGACAGAAGAGTGTCTAAAAGCCCTATATCAAAATGGCGTCTCTAATGCTTGTGTTATAGGTAAAGTTATTGATGAGAAAAAAATAATAATTCTTTAATTCAACTCTATCATGCTGCTTAAGTTTATGTTTTTGTTGGCAGAAAAAAATTGTCCACTCAATCGCCTCAAGACTGCCATACCATTTTACGTTTCAGCGACAACATGCGTTTAAGCATGGCCTGTTCCATTCGGTGCAGGCTTTCCCGCGTCGCATGCAGATTTTCTTCCTCGGTTATCAATTGCTGTTCCAATAAGGTACTGATTCGTTCAAGGTCTGTGTCTATCAGAAAATGCCGGGTGCTTATCATTAATTCATTGTTGTTAAAATAGACAACTGCACCGGGCAGTGCCAGATATTGCCAGTCTTCTGTTCCTAAGCGAAATCGCGCCAGGCCATAAACCAGAGTAGTCATAAACCGTGCATGATTGGGCTGGATACCAAAACTGCCGGAGGCATCTTCGCCAACAAAAGAAGTGACACCGGTAAGCCGCTGTTCATGGGTTGCGTCAAACAGCTTCAGCACGAATTGATTCATTAAAGTTGTGCCTGCATGGTTCCACGCATATAGCATTGCTCTTCGGAGAATTCATCGTATTGCCCTGCTAAAAAGGCTTCGCAATCAGTCAAAGTCTGAACCAGTGGCACTGATACTCCGGTTTGCCTGGTATGTTGAGCTAAAACTGAAAACGGCTGGGTGAGATAACGTTGCAATTTACGAGCACGCATAACAACTTTGCGATCAACCTCGGACAATTCTTCAATACCCAACATGGCAATAATGTCCTCCAATTCATGATAACGCGCCAAATGTTCGCGGACTCTTTGAGCCACGGCATAATGGCGGTCACCCAGTGTGTGCCGATCCATCAGTTTGCTGCTTGAGCGTAATGGATCAACCGCGGGATAAATGCCTTTGCTGGCCTGATCTCTGGACAGAATAACTGTAGTATCCAGATGACTGAGTATGGCGCTGACAGCCGGATCAGTCATATCATCTGCTGGCACATAGACTGCCTGCACCGAGGTGATAGCGCCCCGCCGGGTAGAAAGAATGCGATCCTCCAGCTCCGCAACTTCAGTGGTCAGTGTTGGCTGGTAGCCTACTGTAGCGGGCATACGACCGAGCAGGCTTGATATTTCACTGCCTGCCTGGACAAAACGAAAGACATTATCGACTACAAACAATACTTCTTTATGCAAGGTATCGCGCAGGTATTCGGCATAGGTTAATGCTGACAGACCAACACGAAAACGCACGCCGGGCGATTCATCCATCTGTCCAAACACCATCAAAGTATCAGGCATTACACCCGCCTGTTGCATATCTCGCCATAACTCGTGGGCTTCACGGATACGTTCACCAACGCCGGCAAAAACGGAAACACCTTTATGAATAGCAGAAACAGCATGGATGAACTCCATGACCAACACGGTTTTTCCTACCCCTGCCCCACCGAATAAACCGGTTTTTCCACCTTTGACAAAAGGACATAATAAATCGATAACCTTAATGCCCGTCTCCAGAATCCCGCTCATGCCGATGGCTTCGGATAATGGCAGTGGTTTCGTATGAATATTGCGGAATTCGTTTTGCCCCAAAGCCGGTTGTCCGTCTAGCGGTTCACCGAATATATTCAATAGCCGGCCCAGGCATTGCTCTGAAACCGGAATCTGCAAGGGTGCTCCGGTATCGAATACGATCATGCCTCGACACAACCCGGCAGTGCCGTGCAGGGTAATGGCTCTGACATGGCGTTCATCTAGATGCTGATGCACCTCGAACATGTAGGTAGTGTGATCAAAACAGGTGCATAACGCCTGATGTAAAGGAGGCAACTGGCTGCAATCAATAATTACCACTGGGCCATGTACTTCAATGATGGTTCCGATCGCCTGTCGAGTTTCATGTTGTGGCTGTAAATTATTCAATGTTACAAACTCAAGCCGTTATAAGATTGACGTCTGGATTATACTAAAACCGGACTGGGTAAGGATCGAGTACTTTTCTCAAAACGTCCCGCTAAACGGGTGCCAGAACGGAATTCTATAATCAAATACAAAATAATGAGTTACGATAATTGCTTAGTTATAAAGGATTTTCTAATCAGGTAGCTTATCAGCCTTGGCTCTGGCTTCCTTTCCTCCTTTTAAGTCGCCTTGCATTTCCCGGGCTCTGGCAACCAATATCCAGCTGTGTTTTTTCAACTTTGTATCGCTGGAAGCCAATAAAGCAGCTTTTTTTGCAAGATCTTCTGCCAATCGGGGTTTTGACTGTTTTAGCCTTAACAAGGCCAATTTATAATATAAAGTCGCATTTCGAGGCTCTATTCTGATGGCACGTTCCATAGCGGCCGTTGCTGACTCAATATTTCCTGATTGACTGCTTTGATTAGCCGCTGAAGCTAACGCGCCCACTGCCGGGGATAATGGTGCAAAAGTTTCCAAAGGTTCAAACTTCGGCGGTGGCGGTGGCGGTGGCGGGGGTGGAGCAACATACTCTTGAGGTATAGCAGCATTGACAGGTTCTTCGGTAGGGCTTGGTTTTGGAGTCTCTTGTTCTGGTTGTGCTGACTCTTGTTCAGATGTTAAAGGCCCCTGTTCCTGAGACAAGGGTTCCTGTTCTTGCGGTTCTTGTTCTGGCGTTAAAGGTTCAGGCTTTAATTCTTCTAGCGGCGTTGTTTTGGGAACAAATTCCTTTAACGGTTCGGTTTTCACTATCTCGTTTGATCCTTGATCAATCGGCTCCGGGGGTATTTCCTTGGACACTGCCGGCTTTGGCAAGGCGGGAGTTGTTTTACGATATATGTTTGATTCACCACCATAAACAGGAGCAGGAGGCTGGGTGCCATAAAATTCAGCGCAACCGTTAAGGAAAGCAGGCACTGAACAAATTAAAAAAAGTCGTTTGATTAGCATGTGTTATTAAAAATAGCTCTTTATTATCATACAAGTCTGCTGGAATGGATTTATTATCGAAATATCGGTCATTCTTGTTGAATGTAAAGACATTGTATAGGTTAAATCAACCCTTGAGATTCGAAAGGACATGGATACAAATATTGCATCCGATCAAAATTGAAACGCGATTTTCTAGAACGGTATATCATCATCAAAATCATCATAGGCGGGAGGCGGCGGAGGCATGTTTCCAGAATTATTTTGCTGCGCTGGCTGCTGAGGCTGATATGCAGGTTTAGGTGATGTCCCAGAGTAACCAGCTGGAGACTGGTCTCCGCTAAAGCTGGAAGTCCCGCCACTGCGACTCCCTAGCATATGCATTTCATCGGCAATAATTTCGGTTGTATAGCGATCTTGTCCATTCTGATCTTGCCATTTACGCGTTCTTAAATGTCCTTCAATATATACTTGACTACCTTTTTTCAAGTATTCCCCAGCTATTTCAGCTAAACGTCTATAAAAAACCACTCTATGCCATTCCGTAGACTCCTTTCTTTCCCCCGTTTGCCTATCTTTCCATCTCATGGAAGTAGCTAAAGTTATATTTGCAACCGCATCACCTGCTGGCATATAGCGGACTTCAGGGTCTGCCCCCAGATTTCCAATCAAAATCACTTTATTAAGCATGTACTCTCCTGAATTTTATTCTGTGTATTGAAAACTGTATTTACAGATTTGTTTATTCATGGCTATTTAACCATCCAGAGCCATTGTCAATTACTGTAAAACACCTGCAAGCAATTTCTAATATTTTGAATTTAGGTCATCGCAATCATCTGCACACTATCCCAATATTGAGGCCAACTCTCAAGCGTTTTTTATTAAAAATAGCATCTCTTCAATCAGGCCCGCCTGTCCATTGGAATATGAATCTTTGCCCTCCTGTAGAAATCTATACTTTGAACAGATATTTATAGTTCATCAAAACACATAAATAGCGAAGTAATTTCCCTTTGAAACCTGGCGACAAAACATCCGAGCACTAAAATCTGATAAAATGGCTTGATTAACTCAAATGCAAACTCATTTCACACCGTACCTGAAATATGGTTTGAATCATAGCCTGTAATTCTTTTATTTTTCCTTCACCCTTGAGAACAACACTTTGATTTCTACAGCAAATATCACCATGCAGTTTGGGGCTAAACCCCTGTTTGAAAACGTCTCTGTCAAATTTGGCGAAGGCAACCGTTACGGCCTTATTGGCGCGAATGGCTGCGGCAAATCCACATTCATGAAAATATTGAGCGGCGATTTGGAGCCGTCAGCGGGCAACGTCAGCATCAGTCCAAATGAGCGGCTGGGAAATTTACGTCAGGATCAATTCGCCTATGAAGACCAACGTGTGCTGGATGTAGTTCTGATGGGGCATGCCGAGATGTGGGCAGCCATGTCTGAACGTGACGCCATCTACGCCAATCTGGAGGCTACCGAAGACGACTACATGCATGCCGCCGAGCTTGAGGCAGTATTTGCCGAATATAACGGTTACACCGCCGAAGCCAGGGCCGGTGAGCTATTGCTGGGTCTGGACATTCCCCTGGAACAGCATAACGGTCCGATGAGCGCCGTTGCTCCCGGCTGGAAACTGCGTGTATTGCTGGCTCAAGCGCTATTTGCCAATCCCGACATCATGCTACTGGATGAGCCAACCAACAACCTGGACATCAACACTATCCGCTGGCTTGAGGATATTCTTAACGAGCGGAACTGCACCATGATTATCATCTCGCATGACCGCCATTTTTTAAACAGCGTTTGTACCCACATGGCGGATTTGGATTATGGCGAGCTGCGCATCTATCCCGGCAACTATGACGAATACATGACCGCTGTAACAGAAGTGCGCGCACGTCTGCTGGCAGGAAACGCCAAGAAAAAAGCCCAGATTGCCGAACTGCAAACTTTCGTCAGCCGCTTCTCCGCCAATGCATCAAAGGCCAAACAAGCCACATCGCGCGCAAGGCAACTGGAAAAAATCAAGCTTGATGAAGTTAAACCATCCAGCCGGGTGAATCCGTTCATTCGCTTTGATCAAAGCAAAAAGCTGCACCGATTGGCCCTGGAAATCGAAGGTTTGAGCAAAGGTTATACCGAGCAGCCGCTATTCAAAAATCTGAATCTGATGGTCGCCGTCGGTGAACGCATTGCAGTTATTGGACCCAACGGCATTGGAAAATCTACATTATTACGCACCCTGGTTGGCGATTTAACGCCTGATACAGGCACAGTTAAATGGTCAGAAAACTCCGAAGTAGGCTACTTTGCCCAGGATCATGCCGAAGACTTTGCCGAAGACAAGTCACTCATCGAATGGATGGGACAATGGCGTAAAGAAACCGACGACGATCAAACCATTCGCGGTACATTAGGACGATTGTTATTCTCACAAGATGAAATCAACAAATCCGTTAAAGTCATCTCGGGTGGTGAACAGGGGCGTATGCTGTTCGGCAAACTGATTCTGCAAAAAAACAACATCATGGTAATGGATGAACCCACCAACCATCTCGACATGGAATCCATTGAATCACTGAATACTGCCTTGGAAAATTACCCTGGTACGCTGATTTTTGTCAGCCATGACCGGGAATTTGTCTCTTCACTGGCGACACGCATTATCGAATTAACCCCGACCGGCATAGTTGATTTTAATGGTACTTATGAAGACTATTTGAACAGTCAAGCATAAAAAAAAGCAATGCTTAACTAAAGCATGCATAATTTTTGGCAGGAAATGAGGGAAATATGTCATTGCGTAAAAGCATCCAATAAGAGTAAATTTAACTCCGTCCATTTGGCTTAGAGCAGAAGGTATGGTTGTTATGAAAACACTTGATACACCCTTGTCGGCCCACCTCTTTAATATCCAGGCACAGACTCTTGAACCGAAAGCAAAGACTATTGCCGTAGTCGCATACCCAGGTGTTGAAATTATTGACGTAGCAGGGCCGTTGGAGGTGTTTTCTTTCGCCAATATAAAGTTACAAAATGAAGGAATAACAAAAGAACCTGCCTATACGTTCAAAGTGTTAGCAGAAAAGCCGGGACCCATTATCACTTTATCCGGTGTAGAGATCATCGCCAATGCTGCTTATCGCGATTACGAAGACAATATTGATACATTAGTAATCCCCGGTGGGTTATATGACTCTGCAATAAATAACCCGTCACTGCTAGCCTGGATTCAATCCATGTCGTTGCGGGTTAGACGACTTGCTTCAGTTTGCACCGGCGCATTTCTGCTGGCCGAAAGCGGACTCCTGGATGGACGCCGGGCCACCACGCA
Organism: uncultured Crenothrix sp.; assembly: GCA_964450225.1. Taxonomy (GTDB): domain Bacteria; phylum Pseudomonadota; class Gammaproteobacteria; order Methylococcales; family Methylomonadaceae; genus Methylobacter_C. The sequence continues at coordinate 8,283 of CAYVFT010000127.1, forward strand.
CTGGAATTATTGTAGCCAGCTGGCTCGCGATTATCCTTCGGTTACCGTTGAACCGGATAAGATTTTTATCCGGGATAACTTCATTTTCACCTCGGGAGGTATCACTTCAGGCATTGATCTAACGTTAGCAATGGTTGAAGATGATTTTGGGCCTGAGCTGGCTTTATATGTTGCCCGCTTCCTGGTAGTTTTTCTTAAACGGCCCGGCGGTCAGTCCCAGTTCAGCGCCTACATGACCAGTGAACCGGCTAACCATCCTGATCTTCGGAATTTGCAGGCATGGATCATGACCCATCTCATGGAGGATCTTCAGGTAGAAGCACTAGCCGAGCGTGTAGCCATGAGTCCACGCAATTTTGCCCGCTTGTTCCTGACGGAAACAGGTATGACTCCCGCCAAGTTTGTGGAAATGGCGCGTATTGATGCCGCCCGCCATTATTTGGGAAGCACCGAGCTATCGATTGAATCCGTGGCAGATAAAGCGGGTTTTAAAGACCCTGAACGTATGCGCAGAGCCTTTATCCGCCAGCTCGGCGTCAACCCTCAAAATTATCGCGATCGTTTTGGTCACAGGATTTCAGCTGAATTTCAA
>CAYVFT010000128.1:0-8693 GCA_964450225.1 uncultured Crenothrix sp.
AAAAATTATTAATGGCAGATTTTCTAATGTTTTTTATCGAGTAGCCAGTAGGTTATACCCAGAGCGATCACAACCAATGCGCTGGAACTGACATAGGCTGGATCCAAATGTTTGTAATCAAAAACGATGACTTTTCGAGAAATAGCCATTAGCGCTGTGGCTACAACGAGTTTGACAGGAATCACATCGCTTCGGATGTACAAGGTAATGTTGATAAAAATTTCAATGGCTATTAACACGATCAAAAATGTGCCGAAGGTTTCCAGCAAATCGTTAGTCGTCAACATTAAATAAGGTGGATGGCTGATTTTGTCATAAATGGTGAAAAGCACATCCAAAATACTCAGCATAATGACCGCAACCATTAATAAGGCCAAAAATTTTACTCCCGTACGCAGAGTAAGGTGCAGAAAGCGTATAAAGGGATCTTCGTGTTCCATCGGCAGTTCTTCATGGCACTCTGCTGCAACCTGTCTTACCAGCTTGCCTCGCAGGTGTGTCAATAAAGGGCCGATAATGTTTTTATGAGAGGCAAAACCAGAAGGGGTAAAATCGTGTTCAAAAAAGTCATTAAGACCGTCCATGTTACTTAATTCCTTGGCATCTATTTTATCAAACCCCATACTCCAATAAGGAAATGCCCGTTCGGTTATTTTTTCTTTTTGAATCATGGTAACGTCCTTGTGGCGCTTATCTTTTTCTATCATATGATATACACTGTTGACAGTAGCTTCATCGCCCTCCAATACTTGAAAAAAGGTGCCATTGGCATAAAGAAGAATACCCGTTATATTTTTGGCGCCATTATTCGTCCGGCATTCTTTTAACAGTTTTAATAGTTCCTCTGGGCTCCATTCCTTGAGTGCGGTACTCGCGTAAGTCAATCTAATCATTGTTGTTTTCCTCGGTGTTATTATTATGATTGAGCTTTTCCTAGTGCTCAGTTACCACTTTACCCTATAAATTATTCCTTACAACAAATAACCATTTACATAAGTACACCGTTGATCGGTTCGATTGGAGGTGGAAGACTGGTTTCTCCGAGTTGTTGTCGCAAATCGATCTCAATGATTCGGCATATTGCGGACATGGGGGTGTCATTGCTGCGGTTTTCAAATGGATCTCGTAGTTCCGCGCCCAACCGTTCGATGGTTACGAATATGAAAGCCAGCAGTGATTCCGTGGCCAGGGCGACTACATCGAAACGCTGGTCGCTCTGGATCAGGCTAAAGGGGATGAGTGCTGCCAAGAGCCAAACGAAAACACGGGTATGAAAAATAAAGCGATCAGGGAACGCAGTGCGTTTGATTTTCTCACAAGCGCCCTGGATATTGTAAAGAAGGTTCAGGGAGTCGTCCAATTGAAGCAGGATTTGTTGTTCTCCCCAATCTTTGCCAATCAGCGTGCCGAGAACCTTGGCCTGTTTTTGCAAGAGTTGGGTAGTAACATTTCTGGCGCTCTTTAATTCAATGATTTCGGCATTCGCTAGAAATTGGGCAAGAAATTGCCAATCTGTTTCTGACAGTTTACCCCCTGAGCGCAAGGCGATCCGCAAAGCATTGATGTAGGCCATGTGACGGTAAACCAATTCCTGGTGTAATTGTGTAGCTTCATTTTCATCGTGAATATTGGAGATTCGCTTATCGGTCAACAAAGTAGTGATTTGCCGCCCCAATGATCGGCTAACATTGATCAGTTGCCCCCATAATCCTCTGGCTTCCCACCAACGGTTGTAAGATTGATTGATCTGGAACGCCAGAAATATCGACATTGCTGTGATCAGGACTCCCAACGGTAGCGAGGGCAGAGAAGTATGTTTCAAGGGAAAGTATTCATAGATAAACTCTGCGCCAACCGTAAGAGAAATAAAAAAAAACAAAGTAAACCAGTCATCGCGTAAGGCGCGAAAAACCGTTGTTCCGCCACGAATAATCATGATTTTTTAACTCCTGATTTGAGGAAATAATTCCTTCATGTTTCGGGATAAGGGAAAGTTTTAATCGCTTTGATGCCTGGCCTGTACTTCTTTTACATACTCTTCCATCTCATCAATCGAGTGGAGGAATTGCCATGATCTCAAAGATTCCTTGACCAGCCAGCCGTTGCCTTCCGGAATCATTTCATAGCCGAAACCGCGCAGAATATCGGAAAAAGCCTTAACTTTTAATTGGTCACTGACCTGAATATTCAAACTTGGATGAAACGGATAAACCCACATCTGATAAAGGCTTAATAAAATCTGAATACCCATGGAAGCCCCCATCAATGCACCTGCACCCACTACGACATAGGCGAATTGCGGAATACTGCGAGCGGCAAACCAGGAAAGTATATCAATCAGCATAGCCAAAAACGGAATCACAACGATCGTTCGCTTCAAGGTTATATTCATCTCGCAGAGTATGAAAATTTTACCGGTAAAAAACAGAATAAAGGCAATACCAAATAGATGAATATGTGAGACTTTCACCAGGGCAGGCAAGGCCGCGCCTTTGGAATCGGCGACTTCCATGACGCCTTCGTAAGACGTCAAATTCGGGAGAGTTGGATTACTTTCAGGGTTATGACAAACCACACAATCGCGATTTAAAATGGGCGCAATGACCTCTTTATACTGATCTTCGGTCTTGCCTGACTGTAGCCAGTTGAGTATCTCCAGCTTGTCAGCAGGCGACTTAAGATTTTGTTCCATAGGCCCCCCGTTGATTGCAGCCGCTAACCGGGTTTGATCATGAGAACCATAATAGGCAATCATAACGTCCTGGACTGAAAGCCCTGGATGGCCGTCACGGGCGTTGTGGGTATAATACAAATGAGTTAAGGCAAATAGATAGCCAATGCCTATGGTCATCAAAAAAAGCGTATCGAGCATTTTTTCACTGACTGAAATATCCCTGAATCTTCGATAATGCGTCGCCATGGTTTATTATTGTTCTTCGATTTTTAACAATGAATTTTTCAATTCTTCGGAAAAAGGTTCTTCGCCAAACCAGATATTCAGGTAGGCCAGGCTTTGTGTCGGATCATTCAAAGACGCCAGCGGCTTACTGTTTAAATTCAGTTGTAAGCCGGTCTTGGGATCATAAACGAGGTCATAGTAATCCCCCTCCTTTATATCCTGATAGTGACTATTAAACTTATCAAACGCGGGTTGCCAGGAGACGTATTTTGGACCGAGATTGATTTTTAGATACTCTTCCGAAGCTTCTTTAAATGCCTTTGCCGGTATGGCTTTTTCATACAAAAATCGCAAGTGCTTGGGGTCAGCAGAAAAAATATTGCCTATCTTCTTGCAATCGTCCAGATATAACGCAGCATTTCCGACATGAATTAAACGGAAGGCTTTAAGTTCCGCACGACTGCAACGGGAAAGTCTCGCATTGCGGCTATCGATATAGTCAGGAAAGAGCGCTTCAGCCTGAACTACCGGCAGCGCAGTAGCAAGTGTGATTAATAGTCTTGCAAGCCATTTTTTAGCCATTGCAATACGCCTCCAATGATAGGTAAATGTTGATAAAATCCCTGCATACTGTCCCAATAGTCCTGATGTAAAATTATTTTCCCCTCGCTATTAAAGCGTAAGTGGCTCATACCAATAGATTGTATATTGCGGCTTTGTCCCATGACAGTAAACCGGGTATGCATAGTCCAGCGCACGAATACATCATCACCTTTTTCCTGGATAGCGAGCACTTCAAAACTCATAGAATCAAGCTGTTGTTGGGTGTGTTGCAGATACTTCAATAACTCCTGCCGATTATGCAGGGTCACTAGCGTGTCATTAAAAAACAGCTTTTCAGCATAGGTTTCAGCTATCTGGTCAGCCAATGAGATCTGCTTAATTTGATTGTAAAGCTTGATGAGCGGCTGGATTCTCTTGTTGTTATTAACATCGGGCTCAGCAGGCGCTATAGCCAGATAGTCTTGCAATGAGTTTTGTTCGACGTGACTACAAGCATTTAGTATCAAGGGGATCAGTAACAGTGGAAAAACAGGTTTCATAATCTAAAGGGCCTCTACAACGAATGACCATAAGTGACTTAACTCCGATAGCATTACCACTGCCCAAATCAGGATGCTTATTCCGGTGGCTGCGGCGGCAATATCCTTTATGACACGTATCTTCTCATTTTGCTGCGTTTCTACAAAATCGCAGAGGGCTTCTATGGTGGTGTTAAACATTTCGCAAATCAGCATCAGGCCGGTGGCGGCGAATACAGAGATGAAATCCACCCATTGGCGAAAATAAAAACAGACGGCTAGTATCAGAAAAGAAAGTATGACTTTATAGGCCACACTGAAATCATATAAAACCGCATAGCGCAGACCCGATAAACAGACCTTCAATTTTCTAAAAGGATGGTAACCGCTCTGGCCGGTACTGAGAAACTTGTTACGCATAGCTTACCTCATGGAGATGCCGATGTTATGCAGCAGATTAAATAAACCCAGAACCCAAAGCAAACCCAGCAAGGCGCCTCCCACTACATCCGAAGGGAAATGAACCTGAAGATAGATGCGGGAGAGTGCAACAAGGGATGCCATTAACAGGGCAGTCCCCGTCAAAGAGTAATAGGTAAACCCCAGTTTCTCGGGTTTCATTATCCAGCACAATGCCACCGCAAAGGCAACGATTTGCGCAGTGTGGGCGCTGGGATAGGAGGCATCCAAGGGTATATCGCCAATGACCGGGAATAGATCGGGGCGTGGCCGTGCGAACCAGAGCTTGGCCAGACGGCTGAACAAGGCGATACCGGCCAGGCTTAGAGCCAGCAACCAGCCGTCCGCGGCGCGTCCGTTTCTGGCTAGAAACCCGCATATCAGCGCGGTTACGGGAACCAGTATAAAGAGCGAACCGGCCCAGGTGATGAATGCGAAAAAACGATCGAGCCGGAAACTTCTGAGTCCGTGAGCGAGACTAAGCAGATAGCGATCCCACTGATACCGCGGTACGCTGATGTGTTCGATGAGAACCAGCATAACGATTGCCATTAACCAAAATCCTACTGTTGGCAGGTATTTCAATCCTAAAGTGTTCATTGTTTTGCCTTATGCGTTAGCTAGAGTGTGCTTGATATATGACGACTAAACCGTAATCACGATGAAGCCGAATGCTTTGTTACACTTCTGGATGCCATTGTCTTTACCCGCCGCTCCAGGATGCGTCTGGTTATGAGCTTTTCTGTGCCGATAATGACATAGATAGCCAGACCCGCTGCTAGCGTCAGCAACCATTCATCACGACCAATGTGCGCGCTGTGGAACAACCAGTTCATGATGGGCAGATAGATGAAGGCAGTTTGTGCCAGCAGCATAGCCAGCACGCCCGGCCAAAGCCAGGGATTGGAAAACAGGCCAAGCGAAAACATGGACTGGGTCAGGGAGCGGCAATTTAGCAGATAGAAAGCTTGACCGATAACAAACATATTAACGGCGGCAGTGCGGGCTTTCTCGATGCCTTCGCCATGCAGGAGTTCCCATTCGAAAAGTCCGAAAGCTCCTCCAGTTAATAACAGACCCACCAGGATGGTACGAAAGATCAGGTAGCCAGTGAGAATGGGTTGCTCGGGGTCGCGCGGAGGACGTTGCATGATGTCGCGTTCACGGGCTTCGAAGGCCAGGACCAAGCCCAGGAATAGCGCCGTGGTCATGTTGATCCAGAGCACTTGGCCGGGCAGGATGGGGAGTTCAATACCGGCAAGCACAGCGATAAGGATCAACAGACCCTGACCAATGTTGGTGGGCAAAGTCCAACTGATAAACTTCACCAGATTATCGTAGACGCCTCGCCCTTCCTCAACCGCTGCGGCTATGGAAGCGAAGTTGTCGTCAGTCAGTACCATCGCGGCAGCTTCCTTGGACACCTCGGTACCGGTAATTCCCATGGCCACACCGATGTTGGCCTGACGTAGAGCCGGCGCATCGTTCACGCCATCTCCGGTCATGGCGACGATGTGTCCCCGCGCTTGCAAGACCTTGACCAATCTGAGCTTTTGTTCGGGCGCCACGCGCGCAAACACGGCCGTGCGTTCCGCCGCCACCGGTAAATCCGCATCGGCGATCGCGGCAAGTCCCTTGCCATCCAGGGCCTCGATCGCTTCATGCGGCTCCACCAGGCCAATCTGGCGGGCGATGGCTACGGCGGTACCCAGATGATCGCCCGTGATCATCTTGACGCGTATCCCGGCTGTCCAGCAGCGCGCTATCGCCTCGATGGCTTCCTGCCGAGGCGGGTCTATCATGCCTTGCAGGCCAATGAAGCTGAGTCCCTCGGACACGCCAGCATGTTCCAGAGTGTGCTGGTCTAGCGGTCGCTCGCCCCGGGCGAAGGCCAGGACACGCAAGCCTTGTGCCGCCATGTTTTCGACCTGCTCATGAATGGCCTGGACATCTAGGGGAACCCTCTGCAAGTCTTGATCGAGCGCGGCATCGCAGCGAACCAGAATGCTCTCCAGCGATCCTTTCAGATAGATGTGGTGGGCATCAGCCGCGTGATTGTGATGCAGGGTGGCCATGAATTGATGGGCCGACTCGAACGGGATGGCATCAAGGCGCGGGTGGGATTTCGTGATGTCCGCATGGTTCAACCCCGCCTTGCCGGCCGAGACCAGCAGGGCGCCCTCGGTGGGATCACCTTCCAGTTTCCAGCCTTCGTCCCCTTCGATAATTCGAGCATCGTTACAAAGCAGGCCCGCTTTTAGGCATTCCATCAGCACCCCCTGGTCTTGCGGGACGGCCGGCGCTCCATTCACGCGGAACTCGCCTCTGGGTTCATAACCGGAACCGGTCACTTCGTAATTCACCCCTGCCGCATAAATGGCCTGCACGGTCATCTGGTTCTGGGTCAGCGTGCCGGTTTTGTCCGAGCAGATAATGGTCGTGCCACCCAGCGTTTCGACCGCCGGCAACTTGCGGATGATCACATGACGTTTGGCCATGCGGGCGACACCGATAGCCAGGGTAATGGTCACGGCCACCGGCAATCCCTCGGGGATAGCCGCCACGGCCAAGGCAACCGATGCGATGAAGGTATCGATCGGGTCTTCTCCTCTTAACCAGCCAGCCAGGAAGGTCAGTAACGCGAGACCCAGAATAAACCACATCAATAAATGGCTGAACTGCCTGATTTTATGTGTCAGCGGTGTTTCCAGCTCGGTGGCTTCCGCGATCATCTGGTTGATGCGGCCAATTTCGGTGCGGTCGCCCGTTTCCACCACCATGCCGACACCGGCGCCGTAGGTGACCAAGGTAGAGGAATACGCCATGTTGCGGCGTTCGGCCAGAACCGTATCGGCTGCTAGTGATTGGGTGTGTTTTTCCACCGGGACCGATTCGCCGGTGAGGGCCGACTCGTCGATCTGTAAATCCCGTAGCTTGATAAGGCGCAAATCCGCCGCGACCTTATCGCCGGATTGCAGGAAAACGATGTCACCGGGAACCAATTCCATGGCCGGGACGACTTGACGGACCCCATCGCGCAATACGGCCGCGCTGATGCTCAGCGCGCGCGACAACGCGTCAATAGCGCGCAAAGCATTGAATTCCTGGATAAAGCCAATGATGGCGTTAAGGAAGACTACGCCGAAGATGACGGAGGCGTCCACCCAACTCTTCAATGAACCGGTGATCAAGGCGGATACCAGCAAGATATAAATCAAAGGATCGTGGAACTGGGACAGGAACAGCAGGAGCGGATGCTTGCCTTTCCTGGGAGTCAGGCGGTTTGCGCCAAATCGCGCTTGACGATCTTTAGATTCTTGTGTGCTCAAACCTTCCAACGCATCCGCATTCAACGCTTTGAGTGCCTGAGTTTCCGCTAGTTCGTGCCAGCTGGGGATATTGGGTCTTTTCATAATTAACGCCTTTTATATTGAGTTTATTGAACGCAGTTCATGACGCTTTTTCCATAACATGCCAAAGCGCCTGACGGATGGCCGCACTGCCTCCGGCCATGATGCCGATAAAGTAAATAAATGCGCAGACGTTGGCAAGATACCCGAACAGGATGCATAGACCATCGTGCTGCAACAGTCCAATGGCGAGAAATAGAAGCGCAAGCGCAGGTAACGTGTTGCTGAAAGGGATCAGCCCAAAGGGGGCCATAAGCAAGGCGGACGCCGCTATTAGCGCGCAGTTGTTCAGTATGTCCGCCAGCCTGTTGGACGTCAGCCAATTCAGGCGATGGGGACGGCTCAAGCGTTCCAGTCGATGCAACCATATGCTGCTTTGGTTTAGCACCGTCCGAAGTTTTTCGGTCGGCAACACGCGTTGCACGATGCGTTTCGGCAGCCACAGATTGCAACCGAGAAGTCGACTGGTGCCGATCATCAGGATGGCGGCGCCAAAAACTGTACTAACACCCGGAATCGATACGGGGACCATAAAAACGATTGCAAGGAACGCTATGAGAACCAATAAACCATCCTGCCCGACAATATCTCTGATCTCCGCCAGCGATACACCACTGGTCGGCAAGTTGCTAATCATGACGTTGAGCTTTTCCCCAAGAGAATCTGTTCGCAATTCAGCCTGTTGTGGTTGGCTCAGAAAAATGTGACACGCTTTGCTTGGATCGTCAGTAATTCTGTTCATATTTTCATCTCTACCCATGTAAATAACTATGCCTTTTTTATACTGGAAAACACCAAATCTTCCAGAAACCTTACAATCTCTGTCTCATCTTTATCTTGCCC
>CAYVFT010000129.1:0-8576 GCA_964450225.1 uncultured Crenothrix sp.
TTAGTTAAAGCTAAGAAATCACTTTTTCAGCAACTAATGCATGCTATAGAGAAATAAGCCGGGATATGGACAACTGTTTTAATGTTGTCCAACATTTCCCCTTACCAAACAGGCCAAACTATTTATTTCAACCGACCTGGCACGGTAGAGCTGCTCAACTCTGCTGAATTTTTGGCGTTAACTTGGTTTAAAAAACCATCCAGCGGCTGTTTTGGGTCGATGATTCGGCACATATAAATCCCGTCTACGAACCGACAGTCAGTGAAAAATTGTTAATGCCTATAAAAACTCGGACTAAATCGGCGGTTGATCAAGTTGCAATATTTCAGAATGCCAAACAAACCACTGTTTTCAGAAAAACCCAATTTATCTGTTGCTATCGGAGTAATCATAGTAATTTTGGCGCTGATCATAACCGGCCTTTTGCATGCGACGCCTCCTGCACCTGTATCAGCTTCTGTTTCACCCTCCATTTTTTCCTCGGCGCGCGCCATGTTAACTGTGCGACAGATTGCGCAAAAACCTCATCCAATCGGTACTTCCGAGAATGCAAGGGTGCGCAATTATCTGGTAACTGAACTGAAAGCTCTGGGTTTGGAGTCGCACATCCAAACCGCTTTGGGAATACATCAATCGGATCAAGAGGGGAGAGCGGGTATTGTCCATAATGTGCTGGTTCGCCTGCCTGGGCGTGTTTCCGGCAAGGCGCTGTTGCTGATGGCACATTACGATTCGACGTACACGGGCCCGGGTGCCGCGGACGACGGCGCATCAGTCGCCGCCATCCTGGAAACGCTGAGAGCATTGAAGACTCTGCCCGCTTTACAGAATGACCTGATTTGTCTTTTTACGGATGGCGAAGAGGCCGGTTTACTGGGCGCGGAAGCCTTCATCGCGGAACATCCTTGGGCGAAGCAAATAGGGCTCGTGTTGAATTTCGAATACCGGGGCAACCGCGGCCCTTTTGTTATGTTCGAAACCAGCTCGGGTAATGGCAAACTCATTAATGGCTTTGCAAAAGCAGTTCCCCATCCTTTGGGCAACTCGCTCATGTACGAGGTCTACAAGCATCTGCCAAACGATACGGACATGACCGTATTCAAGCGTGCCGGCATTCCCGGGATGAATTTTGCGGCGATTGAAGGGCACACCAGTTATCATACGCAGCTTGACCGCCCCGAGCTATTGCAAGAAGGCAGTCTTCAACATCAGGGAGAAATCCTGCTCGTTTTGGCTCAGCATTTTGGCAACGCGCCCCTGGATGATTTACGTTCCGCTGATAGCGTCTATTTTGATACACCCGGATTGGGACTGGTGAACTACCCGGTAAACCGGGTTCTTCCGCTTTGCGGTGTTCTGATTCTGCTATTCGCAATGGTAATGTTTCTGGGCTTGAAATCCGGGGAATTGCGAGCTGCTCAAACGGCTTTGGGGGCTCTAGCATTCCTGATCATGATCCCGGCATTAGCCGGAATCTGTCAGCTTTTGTGGTTATGCATTCGCCGACTCCATCCTGAATACGACACCCTGTTGCAAGGAGATACCTACAATAGTCATTGGTACCTGCTGGCTTTTGTCATGCTGGTATTCGGATTATTTGGTTTCATACAATCGGGACTGCAGAGATGGATCCGTCCGATGGAATTGGCATTTGGGGTAATGGCGTGCTGGCTGGTTTGTCTTATTGCTGCCAGTATAGAGTTGCCGGGGGCGAGCTTTCTGTTCTTCTGGCCATTGGCACCTCTACTGTTGACCTCCGGCATGGTCTTTTGGCAACGTATTAAGAATAGCTCATCGCCCATGTATTTGGGAATTATTCTGCTCGGGGTTGCCCCAGGCATTATGATGTTTTCACCTCTCATTAAAGCACTGTTTGTCGGACTAACGCCGCAACTGGTCGGTGTGGTAATGGCTTTTCTGGTACTGTTGCTCGGCTTGTTGGTACCGTTAATTGATGTATTAATACGCCGCTTGCTATTGCCGTGGTTGTCACTGGCAATTGGCTTTTTGTTCCTGGTGATAGCTTCATTCACTTCCGGATTTGATACCGCGCATCCGCGTCCCGATAATCTGTTTTACGCAGTGGATGGGTCGAATGGAAATGCGCTTTGGCTTTCGAAGGATAAATTTCTCGACGAATGGACCCGGACTTTTTTCCCAGCTAGCCCTGAACGTCGCCCGGTTCCTGAAATATTTGGAGAGGGAACCAAGGATTATTGGGTAGCAAAAGCATCTGAATTCGCTTTGCCGGCGCCAATCATCGAGGTGTTGGAAGACAATACTGCGGACAATAGCCGGAAGATCAATATTCAAGTTCGATCGCTACGGCATGCTCCCAAACTCAACCTTTATGTAGAGGGGGCTGGCGTCATTAGCTCGAAAGTAAATGGACGTCTTTTTTCACAAGCATTTCATCGCGAATGGAGTCTTAAAAGTTTTGGCATTCCAGCGGAAGGCCTCAATATAGTATTGAATGTGCAAGCCGGTACCCCCTTCAAAATCAGAGTTATCGACTTTTCATACGAGCTCCCTCAAATCGGTTCGCAGCCACGCACCTCCAAGATGATTTCTCAGCCCTTTGGGTTGAGTGATATGACAGTTGTAGCCAATACTATCGCTTTTAAATGAAAAACCTGCTCGGACTAAACGATTTTTCATATCGAGAGCATGGCTTACGAAATCCATTTGTTTCTGATTCACGCAAGGATTTTCGACCAGCCCCATAATCCGTTACAATTGGATTCTTTCCTGTCGTGGACATGCAAAGAGCGCCACCACTACATCCTGGAGATCCAATTGGCAAGCAATGCCAAGCAACCTTTTATGCGGGTGATTTGGCCGATTACCTGCTCTTCCTGCCTTAAGGATATGGCTTTATTAAAGCGCATACATACCAAAAACTTATTTTTTCGATAAGGCACATCAGCGCGAAGGTATTAGGGGTGTGTTAACAGAAGCAGAATATGAAACCAGAATTACAAAAATTTTAAAATAACCATCACTGACAAAGTTTAGGAAAAATCATGAAATATTTGCATCACACACGCTCACTCAATCGACTGTTACTTGTTTCCGTCTGCGCGACATCTATCGGAATGAGTGCCTGTTCGGAAATGTCGGCAAAGCCGGAAAAGCTACCCGAAACTCAAACTTGCGAGGATTTAAAAAGCCTGATTGCCGACCATCCCAACCAGTTTAGACATTACAGAAAAAATGTTTCAACGCATAGACGCCTTAACATTTGGACTGCCAAAAAAGTCTTCCCGAATGCCGATAATTGCCAGGTATGGGAGTGGAGCACAGGATTATTTAACTACGCCTGTGAGTGGGGAACAGATAAAAATGAAAACCAGGCCATGAGCAATTACCAGGAAGATGTAAACATTATTCAAAATTGTCTGGGCGAGACCTGGACTGCGCAAACCAATACCACACAAAGTGGCGGGAAGCACACGATCTATAGCACCACTGATAACCCCACCATTGTTTCAATACGTTACTTTCAAGATCTGCGTAGCTGGTCAAAGCCATGGCAAAACACCATTATTATCGGTGACAGAAACAATTTAAACTCGCCTTTACAATAAATCCGAGTCTTATACCAGCCTGCGACCGGAACATGATCAGGTGGCGATTATTCCGGTCATGGCTGTATTCCCGTCACTATTAACCAAGGCCCATATGGCATAGGCACTTTTTTAAGCTCCAGATAAAAACTTACGTTAAAATGGCGGCTGTTGTAGAAACTACCGGCGTACACTTTAATGCTCAAAATAAAATTTCCTGTTCTGATAACTTCCTGTCTATTAAGTGCCTGTGCTACCAGCCCTACAGGCAGAAGCCAATTGATTTTTATGTCCGATGCGCAAATCAACCAAATGGGCCTCCAGGCTTTTGATACGTTAAAAAAAGAAAAACCTGTCAGCCATAACAATCAATACAATCAGACTGCAAACTGCATTTCCCAGGCGATCATCAAGGAGCTGGGTGGGAATTGGGAAGTCGTTGTCTTTAAAGATAAATCGCCCAACGCTTTTGCCTTGCCCGGTAATAAAATCGGCATCCATACCGGAATGATCAAGCTGGTCGATAATCAGGATCAGCTAGCTGCGGTTATTGGACATGAAGTCGGCCACGTGCTCGCCAAACACAGCAATGAAAGGGCATCACAAGAGATGGCTGTCAATTCAGGCATGGCTTTGATTCAGGCAGTGGCCGCGCCGCAGTCGGCTTTGGGACAGACTGCATTTGGTTTGCTGGGGGTCGGTGCGGAATACGGCATATTGATGCCTTACAGTCGGGAGCAGGAAACTGAAGCAGACATGATCGGCGTGGATTTAATGGCGAAAGCCGGATTTGATCCAAGACAAAGCGTTACTCTTTGGCAAAAAATGGAACAGGCATCCCAAGGCCAGCAACCGATAGAATTTATGTCTACCCATCCGGCACATGCAACGCGTATCCAAGGTTTAGAGCAGCACATGCCGCAAGCCATGGGGCTGTATCAACAAGCGCAGGCGATGGGCAAACAACCGAGTTGCAAGTAAAAGATGACTCCCCATTTAAAATACTTGCATCCTTACCCATTTGAGAAGCTGGCGCAACTCAAACACGGTATTGTTCCGCCTGCAAACAAGTCACCCATTGTGATGTCCATAGGTGAGCCGACTCATACTACTCCGCATTTTATCGAGGAAGCCTTGTTAACTCATTTACACGGGTTATCCAACTATCCAACGACGAAAGGCATACCTGAACTAAGACGTGCGATTGCTGATTGGATCACTAAACGCTTCCAGATTCCTGGTGAGGTTATTAATTCTGAAACTCAAATTTTGCCTGTCAGCGGCACGCGTGAAGCCTTGTTTTCCTTTGCCCAGTGTCTGATTGATCCAGCCACAAACCCCGTGGTCATTATGCCCAACCCGTTTTATCAGATTTATGAAGGCGCGGCACTACTGGCAGGAGCAGAACCGTACTTTTTAAACACGCTGGAAGAGTCGGATTATTTGCCTGATTTTGATGCGGTGCCTGAAACCATATGGCAACGTTGTCAATTGATTTATATTTGCTCTCCCGGCAATCCCAGTGGTTCAGTCATCTCGCAAGCCAGCCATGAAAAACTCATTAAACTGGCGGAAAAGTATGATTTTATTATTGCTTCGGATGAATGCTATACAGAACTTTATGATGACGAAAACAAGCCGCCTGTTGGTTTGCTGCAAACGGCTTACAGCATGGGTAACAGTGCCTTTAAACGCTGTGTGGTTTTTCATAGCTTATCCAAACGTTCCAATGCGCCCGGCTTGCGCTCAGGTTTTGTTGCGGGTGATGCCGATATTTTGCAGCAGTATTTCCAATACCGGACCTATCAGGGCTGTGCCATGCCACTGCCCACCCAACATGCCAGCATCAAGGCCTGGCAGGATGAGCGGCACGTTGTCGAAAACCGCCGTTTATACAGGGAAAAATTCGCAGCATTCATAGCTGTACTTGATGATGTCTGCAAAATTCAGAAACCGCCAGCCAGTTTCTATGTGTGGTTAAAAATCCCCCAGCCTTCGGCTTCCCCCTTTAACAAAGGGGGACTTAGGGGGATTTCAGATACTGATTTTGCTAAACAGCTTTATGCTCGGGAAAACGTCACCGTATTACCGGGCAGTTTCTTATCTCGTGAATTTGCCGGGCTGAATCCCGGTGTCAACCATGTCAGAATTGCTTTGGTTGCGCCACTGGATGACTGCATAGAAGCCGCCCATCGTATTAAACATTTCCTTAACACTTTATAAATAATAAATAGAAAATCATGTCACAACTTGAAAACATCATAAACGAAGCCTTTGAGAAACGCGCCGACATTACCCCTGCCAACGTGTCCGCGGAAATCCGCAATGCGGTTACCGAAACCATTAACCTGCTCGATAAAGGCACGTTAAGAGTGGCTGAAAAAATAAACGGTGATTGGGTAACGCATCAATGGTTAAAAAAAGCCGTGTTATTGTCGTTCAGAATTAATGAAAACCGCATGATGGATGGCGGCAACACGCGTTATTACGATAAAGTTGAATGCAAATACTCAAATTATACCGAGGAAGACTTTGCCAAAGCCGGGGTGCGTGTTGTGCCCAATGCCGTTGCTCGTCATGGCTCGTATATCGCCCCCGGCGCAATATTGATGCCGTCTTACGTTAACATAGGTGCTTATGTAGACAGCGGTACTATGGTTGACACTTGGGTAACTGTCGGCTCTTGCGCGCAAATTGGTAAAAACGTGCATCTTTCCGGCGGCGTGGGCATCGGTGGCGTATTGGAACCGTTACAGGCAGGCCCCACCATTATCGGCGACAACTGCTTTATCGGCGCGCGTTCGGAAATAGTTGAAGGTGTAGTCGTTGAAGACGGCTGCGTTATTTCAATGGGCGTCTACATCGGCCAAAGCACCAAAATTTTCAACCGTATGACCGGTGAAGTCAGCTTCGGACGTATTCCAGCCGGATCAGTGGTCGTATCCGGCAATCTGCCTTCGGCAGACGGCAGTTATAGCTTGTATTGCGCAGTTATTATCAAGCAGGTTGATGAAAGAACACGCAGCAAGACGGGGATTAATGAGTTGCTGAGAGATTAACGATGCAATTAGGAATGATGAATAGGGAAATTTATGAGTATTGAATTGCTCTCGGAATTTATTCGTGAGCATTATGAAGCGCATGAATGGAAACACGCATGCGCGATACTTAAAGAGGATTTTCCAGAAGAGTGGAAAGACATTATCTCTGTATTACACGAATTTCGTTTATACAAAAGCTGGATAACCAATCCGGGCGGAAGGAAATCCCAAATATCGGAATTCATCGATTCTTATCTTTATGAGCGTGGATGGGAGGAAAAGGAATTTAAAACCCAAATGGTTGTTGATGATCGTGTAATGGATGCTCCTACACACAAAGTTGACTGTTTTAAAAATAGGGTCGCTATTGAAATTGAGTGGAATAATAAAGACCCGTTCTATGATCGCGACTTGAATAACTTTCGCTTGTTATTTGATCTTCGAGCCATCAGCGTAGGAGTTATCATTACCCGATGCGATGAGTTGCAAGAGATATTCAAAGAATTAGGCCGGGGTGCATCTTATGGCGCATCAACTACCCACATGAGTAAGCTTCTTCCGCGTATTGAAGGCGGCAGTGGCGCAGGTTGCCCATTGTTGGTCATCGGTATATCTAAAAAACTATATGTTGAGGATGAGTAACCATGAAAGCATCAGATGATCTTTTGAATGCTGTCGGTAATAAAAAATTCGCTACCGTTCTGGCTGATCCTCCGTGGCAGTTTCAAAACAGAACAGGAAAAATGGCCCCAGAGCATAAAAGATTGCAGCGCTATCCGACCATGTCTCTACAAGAAATAAAAGACCTTCCGGTTGAAGTCATTGTTGAAGATACAGCGCATCTTTATTTATGGGTGCCAAATGCCCTATTGGCGGAAGGTATGCAGGTTATGGAGCATTGGGGGTTTACCTATAAAACTAATCTAATCTGGTATAAAGTTCGGAAGGACGGTGGGCCAGATAGAAGAGGTGTTGGGTTCTACTTTAGGAATGTAACAGAAATGATTCTTTTCGGTGTTCGTGGCAAGAATGCGCGTACGTTGCAGCCAGGACGCAGTCAAGAAAACATTATTTCATCAAGAAAACGAGAGCACAGCAGAAAGCCGGATGAACAATATGAACTTATAGAAGCATGCAGTTCCGGGCCTCGTATTGAACTATTTGCACGAGGACCAAGAAAGGGTTGGTTCGTCTGGGGTAATCAGGCGGAGGAATACTCCCCTGACTGGGAAACATACCCTAACCATTCTCAATCAACTGTTGTTCCATTTCAGAAAATCGCCAAAGCCCTATAGAAAATCAATAGGGAGCAGTATGTAAACCAGGTTTATCAATCCTGCTTACGTGCTACAAAATACAACCCAACCCAGAACAAACTCATGATTAACAACGATGTATTACGTCGAGTGCGCTACGCTTTGGATCTTAACGATCAGACCATGATTAAGATTTTCGCATTTGGCGACGTAGAGATAAGCCGGGGCGATTTACTTAATTTGCTAAAAAAAGATAACCAGGAAGGTTATGTCGAACTTGACAATAAACGCATGGATGCTTTTTTAAATGGTTTAGTTGCTTATAAAAGAGGCAAACTGGAAGCTCAACCCGGGCAACCGCAAAAAACGGAATTGCCGCTAACCAATAACAGTCTTCTCAAAAAACTGAGAATCGCCTTAAGTTTTAAAGAAGAAGATATGCTTAACACTTTGAAATTGGCTGATTTTAAAATATCCAAAGGCGAACTCAGTGCTTTTTTTAGGCAAAAAGGACATAAAAATTACCGGGAATGCGGCGACCAAGTTATTAGAAATTTTTTACAAGGTCTTACCATTCATTTTAGAAAGCCGGACTGATAAACAGCATGTAAGCTATAAACAATATGTAGGCTATAAAATACAGCCTTGTAGATTGGGTAAAAAACCTTACCACCCAGATTAGAATATCCAGTCATAAAATTTCCTTAACCTCA
>CAYVFT010000130.1:0-8563 GCA_964450225.1 uncultured Crenothrix sp.
GCAAAACTGATCTTCACTCGAAATTCTGCAAGCAAGGCTTTTTTATGCTCAGGATAAATTTTATATGCCGAGGATGATGTATTACCTTCTCCAAATAGCCTTAAATCCGACAAATACCAATGCTTTATCATATTACAAGCGCCCATGTAATAATTGTATGTTGATTAATAATTTACTATGATGGCAGCCTTAATTGCCGCCTTTTTTACTCAACAATATTGGGAGATAAAATGAAATTAATTACAGCAATCATTAAACCGTTCAAAATGGATGATGTTAGAGAAGCGTTATCTGAAATTGGGGTTGCGGGTGTTACTGCAACTGAAGTCAAAGGCTTTGGTCGCCAGAAAGGTCATACTGAGTTATATAGAGGCGCTGAATATGTGGTCGATTTTCTACCTAAAGTTAAATTGGAAATTGCCGTAGCTGATGATATGGTAGAAAAAGCAGTTGGCACCATCGTTAAAGCCGCTAATACAGGGAAAATAGGCGATGGAAAGATATTTGTTTCTAATTTGGAAGAAGTTATTCGAATTAGAACGGGTGAAACCGGAGAGGATGCTATCTAGTCCATTTAGGAAAGAAAATGTCTTTTATCCCAACCAAAAAGCTGCTTCCCGGCTTGCTGTTACTTCCTGAATTGGCTTTAGCGGATCAATTAAATCAAGCCAATACGGCCTGGGTTTTAACCTCAACAGCGTTGGTTTTGTTTATGACAATACCAGGCTTGTCATTGTTTTATGCAGGATTAGTCAGAAGCAAGAACGTATTATCTGTGTTAATGCAGTGTTTTGCCATTACCTGTATGGTTTCCATTCTTTGGCTTGCAGGTGTCTATAGTTTTATTTTTGCCGATGGCGGCGAGTTGCAAAAATTTATCGGCGGAACATCCAAAGCATTTCTTCCCGACATAAGTACGGCATCTTTGACAGGGGATATTCCAGAAACAGTTTATTTCATGTTTCAAATGACCTTTGCCATTATTACCCCTGCTTTAATTGTCGGTGCTTTTGCCGAGCGCATGAAATTCTCGGCGATGCTGTGGTTTAGTGGTTTATGGTTGATTATTGTTTATTTGCCGATCGGCCACTGGATTTGGGGCGGCGGCTGGCTGGCTGCTTTGGGTGTGATGGACTTTGCCGGCGGCATCGTTATTCATATCAATGCGGGTGTTGCCGCGTTAGTGGCCGCTCTGGTTCTGGGTAAAAGAAAGGGTTTCCCAACTACCGCTATGCCACCTCATAATATGACCATGGTGGTGACGGGTGCAGGTATGTTGTGGGTAGGCTGGTTTGGTTTCAATGCCGGCAGCGCTTTAACAGCAGACGGGCGTGCCGGCATGGCCATGTTGGTGACCCATATTAGTGCTGCTTCCGGATCTTTAACCTGGATGTTTATTGAATGGAAGCGTTTTGGCAAACCCAGTGTATTAGGCATAGTCACTGGTATGGTGGCGGGTTTAGGTACGATCACCCCCGCTTCCGGTTTTGTTGGTCCTGCGGGTTCACTGGTGATTGGTGTTACTGCTGGCGTAGTGTGTTTTTATGCCACCCAATATGTCAAGCGCACTTTAATAATTGATGATTCTTTGGACGTATTTCCTGTCCATGGTGTAGGCGGCGTTACCGGATCATTATTAACAGGTGTTTTTGCTGCTAGCAGTCTGGGCGGATTGGGTTTGGCTGAAGGCGTTACCATCATGGATCAGGTCAGTGTTCAGGCATTAGCTATTGTTGTAACTGCTTCCTGGAGTGCTTTATTCAGTTTTCTAATTCTGAAACTATTGGATAAATGGATAGGCCTGCGCGTGACACCTGACCAAGAGGTCCAAGGGCTTGATCAGGTTCTGCATGAAGAGACTGGCTATCTCGATTTATAAGCGCTTTAACAGGTTTCCATGTTAAAAAAGGCGGCCTTGGAGGTCGCCTTTTTTCGTTGGACTGATGGTAATCTTGATTGAATCTCAATGAGGACTTATGGAAATTCGACATACAGTATCCAAAATTAAAAAGCCTTTTTTTATAGTGGGAGGTCTTTTAGTTATTTATGCTATGGTTAGCATTTTTATCTTGCCAGCCGTATTAAAGTCGAAAATACCTGAAATTATCCTGCAGGAAACAGGAAGAAAGGCATTAATTTCAAAAATTCAGGCTCAACCATTTCCACTCGCTGTAAGTTTCCAAGGATTTGAAATTCAGGAACAGAATGGACAACCATTTGTCGCATTTGATGATTTTTATATCAGGATAGGGCTTTTTCAATCAATAAAACAATTGGCGCTGGTTTTTGATAAGGTTTCGTTAAAAAAGCCTTTTGTTCATATTGCTAGACAAAAAAACGGGACATTCAATTTCCAGGATTTGTTCAAGGCCGAAGCAGATGATAAGAAAGTGAAAGACGGTCAAACATTCCCTGTAAATATTGCAAAATTATCCCTGTCAGAAGGGAAATTGGTATGGGAAGATACCAGTTTTACCAAGCCAGTATCAGAGGATATTCATCCGATAAATCTCGATATTGAAAATTTTACTACTCATACTGATAAGCAAGCCCGTTTGGGTTTGACCCTGGCGCTGAAGTCGGGCGGTCAGCTGAACTGGCAGGGTACAGCCAGCATAAAACCAATGTCTTCAGAAGGACATATCAAGTTTGACAAGGTAACGCTGGAAAGGATTATGGCTCTGGCTTTACCCGATACGATGCCCTTTAATTTAAAAGGATATGAACTACTCAATGCGGATTATAAAGCCGGTTATACTCAAGATGGCTTAAAGTTGTTAATCAACAATGGCGGGGTTGAAATTCGCGATTTTCAGTTTTTAGAAAAAGGCCAGAATAAAACTCTGATTAAAATGCCCGTTTTTGCTATAAGAGGAATCAATTTTGATTTTGAGAAACAAGCAATTGTGATTGACTCCGTTTCAGCAAATGACGCCGACTTTCAGGCATGGTTAAATGCTCAAGGTGTCATTAATTACCAGCCACTATTCCCAGCTTTTAAAGCCAGTAACAATAGCGCCAACAAAACTGCAGCGAGCACAATCGATCCCAAAGAAGAGCCGTGGAAAATCAAGGTCAATTCTATTGTCTTAAATAATTTCGGCATTTTTTTTGAAGATCAGGCCACGAAAAAACCAGTGGTTATGAATTTTAAACCGGTCAATTTCAAAATGACCAATTTTAGTAATGCGTCCGGTGCAAACGTACCTTTCCAGTTGAGTGCCGGGTTAAATAAAACTGGATTAATAAAATTAGCCGGCGATACCGTAATACAGCCTTTTTCCGTTAAAGCAGCCATTGATGGCAAGGGCATCAGTCTGGAAAACTTTCAAACTTACTTAAACAAGGTTGCACGGTTGGATGTTATTGACGGAAAGTTAAATATTGACGGCAATGCTGTTGTAGCTGCACCAAAAAAAGATCAGTTGGATGTTGCCTTTAAAGGCAATACCGGGATTGTAAATTTATTAATACGGGATCAGTTGCTTAAAGAAAAAAGTCAGAAAAAAGATCTGGTTAAAATCCCTGTTTTTGATTTGCGAGGGATTGATTTTAATCTTGGCAACCAGGAGCTGGTGCTGGACTCTGTAACAGCAAATAATGCTGAAGTTCAGGCATGGTTGAATCCCGAAGGGGTCATTAATTACCAGCCCTTGCTTTCGATCACTAAGTCCGAAGCAATCAGTATTGATAAAGCAGTAGAGGATACCGTCAAACCTCAAACAGCCGCATGGAAAATTAAGGTCAACAATATTGCTTTAACAAATGGTGTCTTAAACTTTGAAGATCAGACGCAAACAAAGCCTGTGGCAATGAACTTTAAACCCATCAATTTAAAGCTCAGCAACTATAGCAATAAAAGCGGCGCCAGGTTGCCGGTTCAACTCAGTGTCGGAATAAATAAAACCGGAATGATAACTATTAAAGGCGATACTGTTATCGAACCCCTTTCCGCCAATTTAGACCTTGACGTCAAAAATTTTGAGCTGGAAAAGTTTCAAACCTATTTCGATAAATTTGTTCGATTGGATGTCATAGACGGCGCAGCGCATATTTATGGTAAAGTATCTGTCGCCAAACAAAAACAAGATAAACTGGACGTTAAATTCAAGGGCAATACCGGTATTGCCAGCTTACTGACTCGCGATCAAAAGAACCATAGGGACCTTATAAAATGGGAAGATTTGACCTTAAAAGACTTTGCAATTGATTTATTGGCAAATCGTTATACCGCCGCCGCACTGGTTATTAATAAACCTTATGCCAAGGTCACTATCAGAAAAGACAAAACTGTTAACCTTAATGACATTGTTATTAGCGACAAAAGTAAGCCAAAGACTCCATCAAAATCGTTACAAAATAAACAATCTGAGCTGAACAAACCTTATTTTAAATTAGGCAAAATTCAAGTGATAGATGGCTCTTCCGATTTTTCCGATCTTTCTTTAATTTTGCCATTCGCGGCCCCCATAAAAAGCCTGGATGGCGGTGCGGGGGGCATTTCCTCGGAGCAAAAATCAAAAGTTACCGTTGCTTTAAAAGGTAACGCTTACGATTTATCCCCTGTTGATGTCAAGGGTGAAATTAGTCCTTATCTGGGCGATTACAATGTAGAAATCAAATTTGATGGTTTACCGATGCCATTGATGTCTCCTTATATGGTGCAATTTGCCGGCTATAAAGTCGAAAAAGGCAAGCTGACGCTGAGACTACAATATAATGTAGTTAATAAGAAGTTGACTGCATCGAACAATATATTCATTGATCAATTCGAATTGGGAGAAAAGGTTGAAAATCCAAATGCCGTTTCATTACCTCTTGAACTGGCGGTGGCGCTGCTGAAAGATTCGAGCGGTAACATAAAATTGGATGTCCCGATAACTGGCAGTCTGGATGACCCGAAATTCAGTGTAGTGGCTGTTGTTGTAGATGCGTTGACGAATGTGCTTAGCAAAGTGGTTGCTTCACCTTTTCGAACGCTAGGCTCGCTGATAGGCAATGAAAAGAATATGAGCACGATTAGTTTTGCTGCTGGCAATTCGTCATTGAATAAGCAACAGCAGGCAAAACTGGACAGTTTAGCCAAGGCGCTGAAGGAGCGGCCGGATTTAAATTTAGACATCAAAGGCGCCGCTTTCGAGGATCAGGACTGGCCTGTTATTAGAGAAGATGCATTATATGAACAACTTAAAAAACGTAGGGCTACCGAGATTAATAAAAGCGCCGAAAAGAAGATACGCGATGAATATGTCGAACTTTCTGATGACGACTACAAACGTTTATTAGCGGACATGTTTATTGAAAAGTTTCCGCTGCTGGCAGAAAAATCATTTTTAGGTACACCACAATTGATGGACCCCAAAGCAGGTGATTTTTATGAAATTGCCAAACAGAAGCTTTTTACCATTATTAAAGCGGAACAGTGGCGGCTTAAAAGGCTCGCCTCAGCTCGAGCACAAGCTATTGCAAATTATGTCATCAAGAAGGGTGGCGTGCCCCGCGAACGGGTATTTATTCTCGATACTGTGATTGATCCACAAAGGGATAATAAAGAGATTGTTAGTAAATTGTCGTTAAAAGCAAATTGATTAAAAATCATCTCATTACCTATAATGACTCAGCTGAATTATTACCTATTGAAAAATTTATCAAAACGTTCTCATCCTTTTTTCAATATCAACACCCTGATAAACAGGGCTTTTTGAGCAGTGGAAATTATAATGACCTATCAGTCTTTGCTAAAAACGTTACAAGAAAAGGATAAACTTTCATCTTCAGAATTGAAGAAAGCTGAACGAGTAAAAAAAACCTCCATAGCAGAAAACCTGCCACAATTACTGGTTAAACTGGGCTTATGTTCCGAACTTGATGTGGCTGATGCGTTTGTCGAATCTGGCGGGTTTGAGAAAATTACATCTGATCAGTACCCGCTGGAAATGCAGTTGCCCCAAACTGTATCATTGCGTTTTTTAAAGAACTATCATGTCATTGGTTTAAGTCACACTGAAGATGACTATACCGTAGTTTTTATGGATCCAGAAGATCAGTTTACTAGAGACGCTCTTAGATTGGCGACTGGAAAGCCGATAATTGCTAAAGTTGGTTTACTGTCAGAAATTGATGCGGCACTTGATGTGCAATATGGCGAAGACCGGTCGAAAATGGATAAACTGGTTGATGACTTGGCTGTTGATGATCTGGGTGAAGAGGATTTGGAACATTTAAAAGACTTAGCCAGCGAAGCTCCGGTTATCAAAATGGTTAATTTGATAATGCAGAGAGCGATTGAAACCAAGGCATCAGACATACATATAGAACCTTTTGAGCAATCCTTAAAAGTCAGGCTGCGTGTGGACGGAGTTCTACAGGAGATTGACGCACCCAACGTAAAATCAACGGCTGCCGTGATTTCACGTATTAAGATTATGGCCAAACTGAATATTGCCGAACGGCGATTGCCCCAGGATGGTCGAATCAAGGTGCAAATGCTGGGGAAAGAACTAGACTTACGGGTGTCGACTATACCCACCATGTACGGCGAAAGTGTGGTTATCCGCTTGCTGGATAAGGATAATACAGTACTGGATTTTGCCGCATTAGGTTTTGCCGGGCGACACCTACAGCAGTTCATCGATGTTTTGGCGCTTCCTCATGGCATTATTCTTATTACTGGCCCTACAGGTAGCGGTAAATCGACCACTATGTATGCAGCGTTAAAGCAATTAAATACTTCCGAACGAAAAATCATTACCGTTGAAGACCCCGTGGAATATCAAATGGAAGGGATTAATCAGATTCAGGCAAAACCGCAGATAGGCTTAACTTTTGCATCGGCCCTGCGTTCAATCGTCCGGCAAGACCCCGATGTCATTATGATTGGTGAAATGCGGGATCTGGAAACGGCAAGAATTGCCGTACAATCGGCACTCACCGGTCATTTAGTATTATCGACTCTACATACCAATGACGCGGCCGGTGGCATAACGCGTTTGCTTGATATGGGCTTGGAGGAGTATTTGCTCACTTCTACCGTCAATGGCATATTAGCTCAACGACTGGTTAGAAAATTGTGTTCTGTCTGTAAACAGGGCAGTATCGCAGCACCCGAGATTATAAAAGAGTTGCGCTTGAGACGATTTGCACCCGATGGCGATATTGTTTTATACAAACCGGTCGGTTGTTCTGCCTGCTCTGGCATGGGCTACCGTGGGCGACTCGCTATTATTGAATTTTTGCCGATGACCGATCCCATACGTAAATTAATCATGGCGCACGAAGAAGCGGGAGCTATACAAAAACTCGCCATTGCAGAAGGTATGCAAACGCTTTATGAAAATGGACTGGTGAAGGTGGTTCAAGGTATCACCACTCTGGAAGAAGTCATGCGGGTCACGTCGGAAATATAGATGCCTTTATTTACCTATAAAGCAATTAATAGTCTGGGCGAAACGGAAGAAGGCATTAGGGATGCCCTTAATGAGCAAGTTTTGATTGCAGCATTGCAGTCGGAAGGTTATATCCCGATTCGTGTAGCACCCGCCAATAGCAGATCATTTCTTGGCTTGGGCGCAAAACAGTCCAAATTATCTCAGAAAGATATTGCTTTATTGACAGGAGAACTGGCGACCTTATTGGGGTCAGGTTTACCTTTGGACAAATCGTTACTGGTACTGATGGATTTGACTGAAGACAATGAACGCTTGAGTAAATTGATCGCAAGGATTCTGGACAAAGTTAAGGGCGGCGCGTCACTGGCCGACTCACTGGAACAGCAGGCAGGTGTTTTTACCAAATTTTATTTGAATATGATTCGTGCCGGTGAAGCGGGCGGCAGTCTGGATGAAGTATTGACGCGTATGTCTGACTATCTGGAGCGCTCTCAAGAATTAAAAGACACTGTCAGCACAGCATTGATTTATCCTGCAATATTGTTGGTCATGTCGTTGGCTTCTTTATTTGTGATGTTGACCTTTGTTGTACCACAATTTACGGAAATGTTTGAAAGCGCTGGCAAAGCCTTACCAGTATCAACCCAGATCGTTGTGGGACTCGCTAACTGGTTACAAAGCTATTGGTGGGTGTTACTGGCTGTTTTTGTTTCTATCTCCAGTTATATGAAGCTTCAACTAGCCGATCCAATAAGAAAGAAGGTTTGGGATGGCCGTTTTCTAAAACTGCCTTTGGCAGGCACAATTATTATCAATAAAGAAACCGCCAATATCAGCCGCACGTTGGGAACTTTACTAGGCAATGGGGTTTCAATACTGTCGGCTTTAGTGATTGTCCGTGAAACCGTCGATAATTTAGTTCTGGCGGCGGCCATTGCTGATGCAGAAGAGCAGTTAAAACAGGGTAAACATTTATCTGATGCTTTGCTTGAAAAGCGTTTGTTCCCTAAAATGGCTATGCAAATGGTCAAAATGGGTGAAGAAACGGGCCGACTGGAAGAAATGCTGCTGCGCGTAGCGAATATTTATGACAAACAGCTCAGAGTGGCCATACAGCGACTACTGGCTTTTATTGAACCAGCCCTGATAATTAGTCTGGGACTGATGATTGCAGG
>CAYVFT010000131.1:0-8455 GCA_964450225.1 uncultured Crenothrix sp.
TATTGTCAATGAGTTTGAAGCGCTGGGGACGCATCTGGTTATTGTATTGCCCGGGCGCACCGAAACTACAGGCGGTCATCCACCGCTGTTTGGTGAAACTCCCAGAGATTTAACACTGGATGATGCCGATGCACTCTTCCGTAGTCGTCATATTGCCGCAATTGCTCCGCTGACTATCGGTTCTGCACCAGTTTCAACGCATGGACTGGAGCGGGAAACCAACATATTTGGATCGACACATGCACTAATCCGAGTGCGGCATTTGACGATGGCGCAAGGCAGTTTTCTACCAAAAATGGATGTCGATAAGGCTATGCCGGTTTGTGTCATTGGCCAAACCGTACGCGAGGAATTATTTTCAGATCAACCGGCTCTTGGGCAGTGGCTGAGGATCAATGACAGGCGTTTTCGGGTGATCGGGATATTGGCGTCGGAAGGTCAGTCCATCGGCGTCGATTTTGATGAAATGGTGATTATTCCGGTCGCATCCGCACAGGCTTTGTTTGATACCCGTTCATTATTTCGGATTTTGATAGAAACTAAATCAAAGGAGTCGATGTACCAGGTCGTTGATGAAATCAAAAGTATTATAAAAGCCCGCCATGAAGGTGAAGATGACATCACCATCATTACCCAGGATAGTGTCGTCAATACCTTTGACAAAATATTAATGGCTTTGACCTTGACCGTAGTCAGCATTGCCGGGATCAGCCTTATTGTCGCCGGTGTTCTGGTCATGAATATCATGTTAGTCAGCGTCACCCAACGTACTGCTGAAGTTGGTTTACTAAAAGCATTGGGTGCGACCAAGCGACAATTACACTGGCTGTTTTTAACCGAAGCGGCGATGTTATCGTTTGCAGGTGCATTGTTGGGGATATTATTGGGAGAAGTTACCGTTGCCATATTGGGTGCTGCATATCCCGATTTCCCTATTCATCTTCCGGGCTGGGCATTGCTTGCAGCTTTAGGTGTTTCATTGTTTACCGGTCTGGTGTTTGGCGTATTACCGGCCAGAAAAGCCGCAAAGCTTGACCCAATCGCTGCATTAGCAAAAAGATAGTCATGCGCTATGCAGATTTACTCACATTGTCATTCCGGTCAGTTATAAGTCATAAGCTGCGTTCTTCGTTGACAGCACTGGGGTTGATTATCGGCATCGCTGCCCTGGTAATTCTGACTTCGATAGGCCGTGGCATTCATAGTTTTGTATTGGCCGAATTTACCCAGTTCGGCACTAATCTGATTAGCGTTACCCCGGGCAAGAAATCCACTTTTGGTTTATCAGGCGCAACGATAAGCACAGTCCGGCCACTGGCTGTCGCTGATGCAGTCAGCTTGAGCAAGCTGGAAAATATTATTGCAGTAGTACCGGTAGTGCAGGGTAATGCGCGCATTGAGGCCGAAAACAAACAACGACGGACTAATGTTATAGGCGTTGGGTCCGCAGTGCCCGAAGTGTGGAAAATTAAAACAGTCAGCGGGCGTTTTTTGCCGGCCGGAGAACAAGGTAATCCGCGCGCTTTTGCGGTTTTAGGCAATAAACTGGCAAGTGAGTTGTTTGGCACTGCTAGCCCGCTAGGAAAACGTATTCGAATTGGCAGTGACAGATACAGGGTAATTGGTGTGATGGAAGAAAAAGGCCAGTTACTGGGCTTTGATATGGATGACACTGTCTATATTCCGGTAACCAAAGCATTGGAGCTTTTCGATCGGGAAAGTCTGATGGAAATCGATTTGCTGTATAAAGGCGGCGCATCTGTTACAACAGTGCAACAAACCATTAAAAAATTATTAATTTCCCGGCATGGCATGGAAGATTTCACGATTGTCACCCAGAATCAAATGCTCGAAAAAATGGATTCCATTCTGAATATTCTGACCTTGGCAGTAGCCGCTTTGGGAGGCGTTTCCTTGTTGGTCGGTTCGGTCGGCATACTGACTATCATGACAATCGCTGTTTCTGAACGGATTTCTGAAATTGGTTTATTACGAGCTTTAGGCGCTGAACGACAAACTATTTTTCAGCTGTTTTTATACGAGGCACTGGCGCTGAGTGCGACTGGTGGAATTTGCGGCGTATTATTGGGTATGTCGATTGTGCAAATTCTTGATACAGCACTGCCCGCCTTGCCTGTGGAAATCGCTTGGTCATATATCGTTATGGCCTTTATGGACTCATTACTAATCGGCATGATCGCGGGTGTTGCCCCGGCAATGAAAGCGGCTCGCCTGGAGCCTTTGGAAGCTTTGCGCACTGAATGATGACGATAATAACCTGTTTTAAAAAAACTTGGGTCAAGCTTTAATGCGTATCGGAGATTAAAGCAGCCATCGTAAATAGCCTGTATATAATTCATACAAAGCCCCATCCCCATCCGCGATACTTTTCTTACCTTGCGTTTTCAGTCTTTTGAAAAAACGTAAATTGTGACCGCATGAAGAATACAATAATTCATCTCATGTAGTTACATATCTGAATGACGCCCTTTGCAGGACTTTTGATTAAACTCAGGATTCAAAAGACTGAAAAATTACACGCACTTTTCGCAGCATAGTTTATAAATGCCGACACATCGTGTTCATGTTTTGTAAAACTATAGTTTGACAAAATTCTTTCTAATTGTTACATTAATTTAAAATGATTAGTAAACAAGTCGTTAACAAATAATTTCATAGTGCTGCACTAATAGAATTATTTTTGGTCTTATTGAAAAATAAAATTTAAGTTGTTGGATTATCTCGTCTGCATAGAGCGGGTCAACGGCTTTTGGTTTTAAGACATTTTGTTTGTGAGGATTTGGTGTTATGGCTTATTTAGATACACAGTTGTCAAAACATGAAATGGGAGTTGTTGTTGATAATATTCCTATTGAAACTGAAGAACCTGCAAGCAGTATTAATGATGCGATAGAATGTGCAGATAATAGTAATTTTCAAACAGCGCGTCTGTTAAAACAAGAAAAATGCAGACTGATAAATGCTCTATCTCAATTCCCCGTCACTGCATTGTGGCTGCTTAATGAATATGAACAAAACTGGTCCATGGCTGAACAGGATGATGAAGCAGCGCAGGAATCAGAGTTAATAACTACTTTAGCCGATATAAAAAAACAGTTTCATTCCCTTTCCCGCAAAGCTTTGACGGATGCCTCTCATGCCGCCGTAGCCAAGCAAAATCTGGTAAAAACATTACAACTGTTTCCCTTTTCTTTTAATGATCTGATAAAACTTGTTGATGTTATTGTTTATGCTTACAAGTTTAGGGGACTGTGTTATCAACCCATCACGCATAGAGGCCAAAATAATTCCGATTTAATTCTTAAACGACTGGAAGGATTGAGTCGGCTCAGCAGTATTAAAGATACTAAATGGTCGGATATGTTGTTGACTTATGATGAGCAATTTTTGTTTTTGTCCAGTGCAGACATGCATAAACACTTTGCAGAGGTGGTTATTGCAGAACATCTCTGGTTATGCCTGAGACAAAAATTGGCTTCAGCTAATTCCAAACTGGTTTTATTTATCGCTAATCAATACAAAGGTAGTTTTTTAGATTTTGATGATCTTGTCCAGGAAGGGCAGACCGGCTTATTAAAAGCGGTCGATAGATTTGATTACCGTCTGGGGTTTCAGTTCTCAACGTATGCAGGCTACTGGATCAGGCAGGGCATTTCCAGATCGTTGTCTCGATGTGAGAGAGTAGTGCGCGTGCCGTGCGGGCAAGTCGCCAACATTAATAAAGTGTTTCGCACGAAGGACCAATTTATCGCACAGACAGGCAGAGAGCCCACTATTAAAGAGTTAGCCGACTGTACCAAGCTATCGAAAGACGAAATACATTCTATTTTATCGATTGCACAAACAGCCATGTCGCTTGAAGGATCAGAAGAAGATGAAGAAAATTCATTTGCACCCATTGATTTTCTGGAACAGCAGGTTTTTACGCATTCTTTCATGAAAATAGCGCAAACCGATCTTGAAAAATTAATCAGCAAGGCAATTAAAATACTTAATCCCAGAGAGGCCAAAGTTATTTGTTGCCATTTTGGTGTTGATGCTGACAATGAAATGACTTTGCAGGAAATTGGCGCAGAACTTAATTTAACCAGAGAACGCGTCAGGCAAATTCAAGTAATGGCACTTGATAAAATAAGACGCAGCTTTGGCGAGCAGTTACTAAGCTTTTTGTAATATACAAAATTGTTAAAGATAGTTAATATTAAATCCTACTAAAATAGTAGGTTTGGTTAACAAACATTTCAGACTGATGATAGGGTATCGTGGAAACATCGAGTTTTGAGTGCAGCCGTAGATATTCGCAACGCTACATAATGACCTTATTTTAAGGGTCAGGAGATTAAACCATGAAAAAAATTATACTAAACACGCTCCTTTGGAGCGTTGTGTTAGCGGGTGCATTTCTAATATACAACCGCGTAAACACTACTCCGCCGATAGACGAATCAATTGCATACTCGGACTTTATCACCAAGGTAAAGAACAAACTGGTTGATCGTGTAGAAATGTCCGGGCAATCAATAAAGCTTCGTACCTCGGATGGTCAAAACTATGAAACTTTTAATCCGAATGATCCGCATTTAATAGATGATCTTTTGAGTGCCGGCGTTCAGATAAGAACCAAACCACCCGCGCAACAATCGCTTTTTATGCAGATCTTCATTTCCTGGTTTCCTATGCTGCTTTTGATTGCGGTGTGGATAATCTATATGAGGAGATCACAAGGTGCCGGCATGGGCGGTAATGCTTTTGGTAAAAGCAAAGCCAAGCTGCTCGAAGAAGACAAACTTACCGCCACATTTGCTGATGTAGCGGGTTGCGAAGAAGCCAAGGAAGAAGTGGCTGAACTGGTCGATTTCCTGGCAGACCCACAGAAATTCCAAAAACTGGGCGGACAAATACCCCGCGGAATTTTAATGGTGGGCCCTCCAGGCACAGGTAAAACCCTGATTGCCAGAGCAATTGCAGGTGAAGCAGGTGTCAAGTTCTTTACTGTTTCCGGCTCTGATTTTGTGGAAATGTTTGTCGGCGTCGGTGCTTCACGGGTCAGGGATATGTTTGCCCAGGCCAAGGAACACGCGCCTTGTATCATCTTTATTGATGAAATTGATGCAGTCGGTCGCCAAAGAGGCGGCGTAGGCATGGGCGGCGGCAATGATGAACGTGAACAAACACTCAATCAATTGCTGGTAGAAATGGATGGTTTTACCGGAAATGAAGGTGTTATTGTCATCGCTGCAACCAACCGCGCCGATGTTTTGGATAAAGCATTACTCAGACCGGGGCGATTTGATCGTCAGGTCAATGTGGGCTTACCTGATGTAAGAGGCAGGGAACAAATTCTGAACGTACATATCAAAAAAGTACCCGCTGCTGATGATGTTAAATTGAAAGATATCGCCAGAGGCACGCCAGGTTTTTCAGGTGCGGAATTGGCAAATGTAGTTAATGAAGCCGCATTGTTTGCGGCAAGATCGAACAAAGTAAAAGTCAATATGAGTGATCTTGAAAAGGCCAAAGACAAGATTCTCATGGGCGCTGAGAAGCATACGATGGTGATGACGGAAGATGACAAGTTATTAACTGCTTATCATGAAGCCGGTCATTGTATTGTTGGGCAATCATCGCCCGATCACGATCCAGTCTATAAAGTGAGCATTATGCCGCGAGGGCGGGCTTTGGGTATCACCATGTTTTTACCCGAAAGAGATCAATACAGCGCCAGTAAACGCAAACTGGAAAGTCAAATTGCCAGTTTGTTTGGCGGCAGGATTGCGGAACTCATGATTTATGGCGGTGACCGCGTAACAACAGGTGCATCCAATGACATTGAAAGGGCAACTGAACTGGCACGCAACATGGTCACGCGCTGGGGTTTTTCCGATAAGCTTGGCCCTCTGGTCTATGGTGAAGAAGGTGGGCAACCTTTTATGGGTTATCCCGGCTCACAAGGCAGCAAAGTTTCCAGCACGGTTGCACACCATATCGATGAAGAAATACGTGCAGTCATAGATCGTAACTATCAACGTGCAGAAACTATTTTGCAGGAAAATATCAGTATTCTCCACAAAATGGCTGATGCCTTAATGAAATGGGAAACCATCGATAAAGATCAAATAGATGACTTAATGGCAGGCAAAGACCCGCGCCCACCACAAGATGATAATGATTCAGCCAATAAAACGACTTATATAAAGCAGGAAATAATTGATAGTAGTAAACCGACAAAAATCAATATCAATAAAAACAAACCTGCCGGACAAGTTTGAGGTGCGCTCATTTTGAGGGGCTGTAAAGCCCCTTTTTTTGTCTACCGATAATTGCTTGGGTATGTTATTTAAAAAATGGTTGTCATTTCATTTGACTTATACAAGCTCATACATTGAGCCATTGAAGCGTAGTCTATCAAAAATCTGAAAGTGTTTTTGGCGGGATAGCGGCTCTTAAAGCATTTAATACAGCAAAGACATCAATAATTTCCTGGGTAAGAGCTCCTGCTACCGGCGTAAGGTAACCCAACCCCGCAAACACCATGCCTATCAAACTGAGCGCCATGCCACCTACTGCACTTTGCATGGCGATTTTACGCATACGCTCGCCAATATGAAAAAGCTCATCGACTTTTAATAACGAACTGTCCATGATCACGGCATCTGCTGATTCGCCAGTTATGTCGCTATTTTGGCCAAAGGCTATGCCGATAGTTGCGGCTGTAAGAGAGGGGGCATCGTTAATACCATCACCAAGATACACAGTTTTTGCAGCTTTGGTTTCTTTACGCACCAATTCCAGTTTCTGTTCAGGACTTTGACTAAAGTAAACATGTTCAA
This sequence comes from uncultured Crenothrix sp., assembly GCA_964450225.1. GTDB lineage: Bacteria > Pseudomonadota > Gammaproteobacteria > Methylococcales > Methylomonadaceae > Methylobacter_C. Next base: position 6,852 of record CAYVFT010000131.1, read on the forward strand.
TACCGACTTGTTCGGCTAGATATCGTACTTCGGATTCTCTGTCTCCGGACACCAGCATTACCCGCTCAAACAAGTGGTTAGGCCGCAAGTGATTGATAAATGATGAACTGTCAGTACGCACTTCATCTCGAAATTGCAGTGTTGCAGCATAAAGACCATCAATCAACACAATGCATTCCAGGCCTCCTGTGATGGGGGGTAATTCTTCAACAGTAGCCGGGTTTTCTTGAACAAAGTTTTTACGGTTGGTAATTTGAATTTGTTTGCCCATTACCGTACCGTTAAGGCCTTTACCGGGTAATTCAGCGATATTGCTAACGCTTAATAAGGATAAGCCTTCTTTTTCTGCTGCTTTAATAATCGCACCGGAGAGTGGATGCTTGGAATAACGTTCCAGGCTGGCTATTAAAGTCAGTACGTCCTGTTTTTTATAGTTCTTTCCCGGAATTAATCCGGTCAACGAGGGGCGGCCATAAGTCAGTGTGCCGGTTTTATCAAAAATTGCAGTTCGGCAAGTGCCAATGGTTTCCAAAATGGCTGGATTTTTGATAATAATTTCTCGCTTTGCTGCCAGTGAAATAGAGCTGATAATAGTGACAGGTATACCAATTAGCAAAGGGCAGGGCGTGGCGACCACCAGGACCGCCAGAAAACGAATGATATCGCCACTTGTGGCCCAGGCAGTAACTGCACAGACTACAGCCAATGGTGTATAAAGTGCGCCCAATTGATCGCCTAATCGCCTGATGTTAGGACGATATTGCTCGGAAGATCGCATGACTTCCATAATTTTGGCATAACGTGAATCAATAGCCAGTTTATCTGCGTGAATAGTCAATGCCGAGTCGCCATTAATCGCGCCGGACATGACTGCTGAACCACGAGTTTTCGACATCATATACGGCTCGCCAGTCAAATAGGATTCATCCATGGTTCCGGAGCCTTCCAGCACTGTGCCGTCAACCGGGCAGATTTCATGAGGAAGTACTAATAGGGTATCTCCGATTTTCACCTGTTCCGTTGTAATATCGATCAGCTTTCCGCCCAAACTTCTATGAGCAACTGATGGCATTCGATTGGCAAGGGCTTCAAGAACAGACGAGGCTTTGCGTACAGCAAAGTTTTCCAGCACTGCGCCGCCGGCAAGCATTAATACCACCAGACTTCCTGCCAGATATTCATCCAGCAAAACCGCTGTAACTATGGAAAGTCCTGCCAGCAAATCAGCACCAAAATCCCTGCGGAATAATTTCGCGATGAGCTGATAAGTTAAAGGAATCCCGCCTAAAGCTAAAACTGCAAGCAAAGGCAGCTTTACCAGTGCAATTGAGAAACTGAATTGTCCCTGATACAAGCTGGCGATTTCTGAGGTTAAGGCAGCATTGATTGCCAACGTATAAACTTCATGGCCAATATCAAGAGCATATCTCAGCAGCAGATAGCAGCCAATGCCGAGGATGCTTAACGTTGCAATGATATTTTCGGACTTTGAAGTTGTCGCAGATTGTTGTGTTTTAACAGTGTCAGTCATGTCTTTAGTATTGTTGGGTTAGGGTGGTGTGCCCAACTTCAAGGCTTCGATTGTTAAGTTACTTTACGCTAAG
>CAYVFT010000132.1:0-8109 GCA_964450225.1 uncultured Crenothrix sp.
TTAGCCCATGAATAAGTACATCGCATTATTAATTGGCTGTTGTTTTACTCTTGCACTTGTTGTCATTGTCCCAAGGATAACAAGATTACGTCACCAAGCCAATCAATCGAACGATGACTTTTTTCTTCAGCCCCACCCTATTTTATTTTAAATAAGGGCGAGGTGTATGGAAGCGGTAGAATAGCTGAAACTATAAGTTGTTCACCCATTACAGTATGAAAGTCATCCTGACCGAAAAGCCCTCAGTTGCCCGCGACATAGCCAAATGTCTAAACATCAACAACAAACGCGATGGCTATTTTGAGGGCAATGGTTACCAGATTACCTGGGCGTTTGGCCATCTGGTCGAATTAAAAGACCCCGATGAATACTGTCCCGAATGGAAGCGCTGGTCCTTGGAAGCCTTACCCATTATTCCCGAACAATTCGGTCTGAAAGCCCGTGGGGATGAGTCGGCACAAAAACAGTTATATATCATCAAGTGCTTATTCGAATCGGCCGATGAAATTATCTGTGCTACCGATGCCGGTAGAGAGGGGGAGCTAATTTTCAGGTATATTTTGTCTTGGTCACAGTGCCTGAAAAAACCGTTTAAACGCCTGTGGATCAGTTCGTTAACCGATGATGCGATACGCCAGGGCTTTGCTCAATTACAAGACGGCAAGGTCTATGATGGGCTTTATCGCGCCGCCAAATGCCGCAGTGAATCGGACTGGATAGTCGGCTTGAATGCGACGAGGCTATACACCCTTAAGTATGGTCAGCAGAGTGTATTGTGGACGATAGGCCGTGTGCAAACCCCGGTGCTTGCGATGATTGTGCAGAAAGACTTGGACATCGCCGGCTTTGTTCCCAAGGATTTTTGGGAACTGCATACACTTTACAGAGAGGCTGATTTTCAGTATGTCGGTGGACGATTTGATCAAAAATCCGACGCTGAGGCTTTGTTAAGCCAGATTGAAGGGCATGAATTTGAGATTACTTCCATTAAGGGCAAGCGTGAACTGGTCAACCCGCCCTTATTATACGATCTAACGGATTTACAGAAAGACATGAGTATTCGTTATGGGTTTACCGCCGATCAAACTTTATCCTGCGCCCAGCAGTTATACGAGAAAAAACATATCACTTATCCACGTACGGATAGCCGTTGTTTAACCAACGATATGAAGCCCGGCATTAAAGCCTTGCTGGAAAAATTGCGCCTGCATTTTGGAACACAGATAGCAATACTGAATCTGGATAAGCTGCAACTGAGCAGCCGCTATTTTAATGATGCCAAAGTAAGCGATCACCATGCCATCATTCCAACGACGACATTGCCGGGTTCTTTAGCCAATGATGAAGCCAAAGTCTATGAAGCCATCGTCTTGCGTTTTATTGCGGCTTTTTATCCGCCCTGTGTCAAGCAGATAACGACAGTTTTGGGTGAAACCAGGCAGATACAATTTAAAACCACTGGCACAGTAATCGAATCGCCCGGCTGGCAAGTCTTGTACAAAAATGATAAGCCTGGTCAGCAAGGGAACGAGATAAAAATTCTGCCCAATTTTGTACAAGGCGAAACGGGTCCGCATCAACCCTCAATTAATCAGGGCAAAACCACACCGCCTAAAGCCTATAACGAAGCCAGTTTATTGGGCATGATGGAGTCAGCCGGGAAAACCTGTGATGACGAAGAACTCAAGGAAGCATTAAAAGAAAAAGGATTAGGTACACCCGCGACCAGAGCCTCGATTATTGAAGTGTTGATCAAACGCAACTATATCCAGAGGCAAAAAAAGTTGTTGTTAAGCACCGAATCAGGACGGCATCTTATTTCCATTATCACGGATGAGCGCTTGAAATCCGCGGCAATGACCGGCGAATGGGAGGCCAAGCTTAAAAAAATAGAACACAACGCCTATGATCCCGATCAATTCATGGCCGAAATCATTCAATTTACCCAAAAGTTAAAAGATGAATCAGCAAAGCCGCTTTATGACGACAGTAAATTAGGTGACTGTCCGATCTGTCAGCAACCCATTATTGAAGGCAGGCAAGGTTACGGTTGCAGTCACTGGAAAGAGGGCTGTAAATTTGTGTTATGGAAACAGGCTTATGGTTTAACTATTACCAGAGGAATGGCATGTCAATTACTGCAAAATGGCCGAACTCTGAATGCTTATGCCATTAATATTAATGATGAAGTTTTTAATGCACAACTCACCCTAAATGCACTGGGGGGCGACTTGGGCTATAACAAACAACAAAATCAGCAGGTACATAGCGCTACAGACGCGATTGCCGATTGCCCGCTTTGTAATGGCAAGATTATCGAAACAAGCAAAGCCTATAGCTGTAGCGAATGGCGCAACGGCTGTAAAGCAGTTATCTGGAAGACTATCGCGCGTAAAAAAATAACCCCGGCTATGGCTAAAAAATTATTAACAAAGGGTGAAACCGGAGTGCTAAAAGGTTTTAAATCGACTAAAGGCGCTGACTTTGAAGTCAATCTGAAGCTTGTTGACGGTAAAGTTGAAATGGATTTTGGCGGACGTTGACTTTTCTCTCTGGATAAGCCAAATGGTATTGCTGGCGGGGTAGTAATGGACGTGAAAGCAAAGATGTTTGCCTCCTTTGGCTTGTTTTGCAAATAAACATATTAACCGCATAAAACCTTGGTATTTGGTTATAATGCCCGCCGAACTTTTGGAAACTGCTGACACAGGTAAGCAATAATGACAATAACAACTAGAACACTATCAAAATTGCAACACTATTTTGAAACCGTAGTAGGCCGGATAAAAGATAGCGAACATTATCAAAAGTTGCAGGCCATGCCGCGGCTCAAACGCTGGGCAATCTTGGCGGGGCTTTTTTTATTATCACAGCTGGCCGTTTTTGGTGGTTTATATCTGATTTTTGGCCGGATTGTTGTTATTGGTTTTTTTGCCAGTATTCTGGCCGGATTAGCTACAGGAGTAGGTGCTTTACCAGCTCTGTTTTTCAAGCAAATCTCACGTAATTTATTCAATGGTATGTTGGGTGCAGCTGCGGGTGTGATGTTAGCAGCGACTGCCTTTTCCTTGCTGGTGCCCGGCATGACTTACGGCAATTTATACTGGCCCGGTAAAGGTATCTATGTTGTTTCTTTTGGCATGTTAATTGGAGCAGTGTTTCTGCATTATGCAGACCGCCAGCTACCACATGTGCATTTTGATTCAATTTCAGATGTTCATCTGACTTCTCTAAAAAAAGTCTGGCTGTTTATCATTGCCATTACCATCCACAATTTTCCTGAAGGCATGTCCGTGGGTGTTAGTTTTGGTTCGGGAGACATGAAAAACGGTGTGGTTTTAGCGGTTGCCATTGCTTTGCAAAATCTTCCTGAAGGTTTAGCGGTTGCTTTGCCATTGGTTGGTTTGGGGTACAATAAATGGAAAGCGGTAGGCATAGCTACAGTAACAGGTCTGGTTGAACCTGTTGGTGGTTTGTTGGGCATTACCATGGTGACTGTCTTTGAACCCATTTTGCCGATTGCAATGGGCTTTGCCGCGGGTGCGATGCTCTTTGTTATCAGCGAAGAAATTATCCCGGAAACTCATTCGGGTGGACGTTCGCGTTATGCAACCTTCGCCTTGATGGTTGGTTTCATCATCATGATGATTTTGGATAACTTACTGGGTTAATACGGTATTTTCAAGGTCTGGTTGGTTTAAGCAGCCCAGGCGCTTATCAGGGACAAGAATGGACAATCTTCAAAACTACCTGCAACAACTTTTAGGTTCACTGAGCAAAGTAAATTATTCCGAAGTTTTTCATAGCTCAGAAGAGCGCTTTTTATCGTTACTCACCACTGGCAATATTACCGAACTATCAGCCGCTGCCGCGACCAGTTTTGCCCTGATTGCAGCGGCTGAAATTGGTGATAAAAGCCAACTGGTTTGCATGACGTTAGCATCCAGGCACAGAGCCATGCCGGTTTTGTTGGGCGCGATTGCTGCCTTTGCCTTTTTAAATACCTTGGCTGTTGTTTTTGGTGTTGCTATAGCTAGCTGGTTGCCGGAATATATTGTTTCGGCAACGGTTGCCTTCTTGTTTGCTGCTTTTGGAATTCATTCCTTGCGTTTACAAGAGGATGATGACGATGAGGAAGTTAAGGAAAAAAGTGGTCACGGTATTTTCTTTACCACCTTTTTATTGATTACGGTGGCTGAATTTGGAGATAAAACCCAATTAGCAGTCGTTGCCTTAAGCAGTACCATAGCTCCTGTTGCAGTATGGCTGGGTTCCACAATAGCACTTGCATCAACATCGGCGCTGGGTATTCTGGCCGGCCGTACTATATTACAAAAAGTTCCTTTGATATTGTTGCATAAAATCAGCGGAACCATCTTTCTGGTGCTGTCTGCTTTTGCTGTTTACCGGGCTTATATCAGTTATACGGGTTAGCCGTCTCAGTTTTATTGATGCTGCCCTCGTGAATTGACCTGTGTCATGAGTAAAATATAGAATCAGTCACTGATTTAAGTGCCGTTCAATAATTTCTGATAGCACTTGATACAAACGGGCTTATTTGCCCGTTGGATCAAACCAAAACGTTGGATTTCATAGAATCACCTCAATGTGAAGTCTGGCTAAATACTAATTGTGAGGTGAATTTTTGTGGAGATATATTATGGATAAACTAAAAGCACTCTCTTTTGATAAACTGACAGCACTCTCTTTAAGTATTGGCGGTCTCGCCGGTGTTGCAACATTTTTGGCGGTAGGGCCCGCTAGCGGACTCTTTTTTATTTGGGCCGCAACTATTGCATGGGCCGCCTACTTTTTTCTGGGTGCTACCAAGGAAGCTTTGATAAACACTATCGTCTGTGGAATTTTCGGTGTATTCATGGCCTGGTTCACCGCTATTCTTCTCACCAATGTTCCACCGACAGCGGCCCTTGGCTTTGCAGCGATGGCGGCTATTGCAGTCGCTGTTTCAGTCGTGGTTATGTGTTTAGCGGCAAATATTCCGCAGCTTGCGACAATACCAGCCAGTGTCCTGGGTTATTCGTCAACTTTTGCCTATTTGCTGCAAACGCCAGACAAATTGAATCAAGATGTTCTGCTGAGTATTTCTCTGAGCAACCCTCTGATTGTGATATCCATCTCCATCGTTGTCGGTACCTATTTCGGTCAGTGGTCAGCACAATTGAGTGCAAAGCTAACCAAATAAACTGTTAATTAAGGAAGTATCATGCTAATTCTTGGCGTAGATATTGGTGGTTCAGGTATCAAAGGTGCCATTGTTGATACGGTAAAAGGAGAGCTCGTCACAGATCGTCACCGGATTGAGACACCCCAACCTGCTACGCCGGAAGCTATAGCTGCAGCCCTTGCACAACTCGTTATTCATTTTAACTGGCACGGCCCTGTAGGCTGTGGTTTTCCGGCCGCTATTCAACACGGTTTTGTTCGAACCGCGGCAAATATATCAACATCCTTTATCGGTACCCATGTCGATAAGTTGTTTACAGAAGCTACGAAATGTCCTTGTTATTGTCTGAATGATGCTGATGCAGCAGGCATGGCAGAAATGCGTTTTGGCGAAGGAGCTGGACAATCCGGCGTTGTGTTGCTTGTTACAATTGGCACCGGACTGGGTACAGTATTATTCACTGATGGGGAGTTATTGCCCAATACTGAATTAGGTCACTTGTATTTGAAAAGTGGAAAAAAAGCAGAGCATTTTGCATCAGGTGCTGTTCGAAAAACAGAAGATCTGAGTTGGAATCGCTGGGGTAAGCGTTTCAACAAATACCTTACCATGATGGAAGAACTGTTTTGGCCTGATCTGATCATTATTGGCGGAGGAGCCAGTCAGAAATTTGACAAGTTTAAAGAAAAAATAACAGTTGAAGCACCGGTAAAACCAGCAGCCTTTTTAAATCAGGCAGGTATTGTCGGTGCTGCAATATATGTACAGTCAAAAAATACCCTAACCGATAATTAACGAGTATATCGTAGAGCTTAATTGTTAAACGTCGATGTGTAGGACCTCAAAAGCGTATTCTCTCCAGAGCTGTACAGTTTTTTTGATAACACAGGTAATCCAGAACTTTTATTGCATCACGCTAATAAGGTCAGCAAAGGCCTTAACCTGTTCCCAGTCAGTAAATTCAACAACTGAATCAGGGCCGGTAGGTCCCTTAGTTATCCACATGATTGCCCGTATGATTTGCCGATCAATCATGCTATAACTCGGATAATCGATTTTTCCCGCAAAGACAGCAACTTTCTTAGGATGCCATTGGATTTGTTTAAGAAACTTCTTTACATAGGGATTTGTATCAGGCTTATTCTTACCCGTTTTACGCGCAACCAGATTAACTGAAAAGAAAGCATTAGCTTTGCTCTCCAGAATGGGTTGATTCTCTTTTATGAAGTGATATATATGCGGGCTGTGTTTCCCATAGCGGATACTTGCGCCGATAACGATTTTATCAAATAGCACCAGATCGACATGTTGTACATCATTAATTGAAACTAATTCGACGTGGTGTTTTTGTTGTTCAAGAACCTGTTGCAGGAAATGGCATATTTTTTTGGTATGACCATCAGTGGTTGAATAGACAATAAGGATTTTAGCCATAGTTGGATTTCAGAATTTTCATGGCTTTTATAACATTCAAGTATTTGAGAGATGATCAGTCGAAACGATAACCCAATGGGATCACTACAATACCATCGTTTGAGACAGTGAAACGTTGCCGATCTTTAATTGCGTCAAAACCGACATCCTCGTGATCGGGGACATATACGTTTTTTTCGACGATACAGTTTTGAATTCGGGCCCCCTTTCCGATATGCGCCCTTTCAAACAGGATTGATCGGCTAACTGAAGCCCCGTCGTCGATACGTACACGGGGAAACAAGATGGAATCATAAACCGAACCACCTGAAATAAGCACACCGTTTGCGATGATTGAATTGCTGCAAACGCCTTCACGACCTGACTCCCCATTTACTATTTTTGCCGGTGGGCTTTGGGAAGCATATCCCCGAATGGGCCAATTCTCCTGATAGAGATCGATAGGTGGAACTTGCTGCAATAAAGCTATATTGCTTTGGTAGTAACTGTCAAGGGTGCCGACGTCACGCCAATACTTGTCGGGGGACACGCGACCTTCCTTCTCCCCGAAACGATAGGCAGCAACATCATGACTATGGATCAATCGTGGAATGATATCTTTTCCGAAATCGTGACTGGAATCTTCTCGTTCGTGGTCGCTTGTTAGAATTTTGATTAAAGCGTCTGTAGAGAACAGATAGATGCCCATAGATACCAGTGCACGGCTTTCATCTCCCGGCATTGCCTCTGGTTTTACAGGTTTTTCTTCAAACCGGCGAATTCGTGATTGGGCATCGACTGACATAACGCCAAAGGAGCTTGCTTCTTCTATTCCAACATCCATACACGCTACCGTAACATCGCATTTTGCGCTGCGGTGGAATCGCAACATTTGCGCATAATCCATCCTGTAGATATGGTCACCCGCAAGAATTAGCGTAAAAGGCGCATCATTACGTTCTAACAAATACAGATTTTGAAAGATGGCATCCGCAGTGCCTTGATACCACCTTTGGCCGGTGCGCATTTGCGGAGGTACAGGCGTGATATATTCGCCCATTTCCGGATTAAATAGAGACCAACCATCATGGAGGTGCTTTTGCAAAGAATGTGATTTATATTGAGTAAGCACCAACACTCGACGGATTCCTGAGTGTAGACAGTTGCTGAGGGTGAAATCAATGATGCGGTATTTGCCACCAAAAGGTACTGCCGGCTTTGCCCGATGCTCAGTAAGCGGACTCAGTCGCAAACCCGAACCTCCTGCAAGTATTATCGCGAGAGTTTGATACATACGAATTTCAATACCAGTATTTAATTCATAACGCGTTTACATTACACCTTACCTATATTATTACGCAAGACATTTTCTGATTAGCCGTCCGTAAAAATTTGAAGACGATTGAGGAACCAGTTTATTAAATAAAAATCAATCCATTACAATGCTGGGCAAGTCTCAAAATCGATTGTAACAATGGCTGGATACAAAGGTCTCGCCTACACAAAAACAT
>CAYVFT010000133.1:0-7806 GCA_964450225.1 uncultured Crenothrix sp.
AATTACTCTTCTCCATTCAGCAATCTGTGAATATTACTTTTATGCCTCCAGAGCAAAAACATCATCATGAACGTGGAAGCTCCGACTATTGATACATTACCAACAATAAACCAAGCATAAACCGGCGACAAAACAGACGCGCACAACGCGGATAAAGAGGAAATTTTACCCGCCTTGTATATCAGTAGCCAAGTAGCTATAAAAGCTGAACCGAGCAACCAGGAAAATCCAAGCAAAACTCCAATTGACGTCGCCACACCCTTGCCACCTTTAAACTTAAAAAAAACCGGATAAAGATGCCCTACAAAAGCAGCCAGACCGATGAGCGCCAACAGCACATCAGATACACCCAATAAATTAGCGATATAGACCGGAATCAAACCCTTGAGTAGATCGCCAAGTAAAGTAATAGCTGCCGCTTTTTTGCCACCAATACGCATGACGTTTGTCGCGCCCGGATTACCTGAACCTTGTTCGCGGGGATCTGGCAAACCCATCAAACGGCAAATAATAATTGCGCTGGAAATCGAACCTATAAGATAGGCCGCCGGAACAAATAACCATTCAATCATGTAAATCTTTCCTTAATCAGAACTTGTAAGCCGGGCACATTTCCCTGATACTTACCGCTTTTTTAAAAACTGCACATCATAACCGGAAATAACAATGGATATCATCTTTTTAGGCGGACTTGAAATTGAAACAATCATCGGTATCTATGATTGGGAAAGAGAAACCAAACAAACCGTTGTGCTTGATATTGAAATGGCTTTCGATATACAAAAAGCCGCTGAAACCGATGACATTCAATATACTCTTGATTACAAAACCGTTTCCAAACACATTATCTCTTTTGTCGAAGCCAGCCAATTTTTGCTCGTTGAAAAATTGATTTCTGAAATAGCCAACATAATTCGTAATGAATTTAATGTTCCTTGGGTAAAAATAACTCTGAATAAAAAAGGTGCTATTCGTGGTGCCAGCGATGTCGGCATTATCATTGAACGGGGTGAAAGATAAACTATGCCAAAAGGCTACATTAGCATAGGCAGCAATATCGACAAGGATAAAAATATACTTGCCAGCTTGCACGCACTTGAACGCCAGTTTGGAAAGTTGACTATCTCAAGCATTTATGAATCCGAGCCCGTCGGTTTTACAGGTGATACTTTTTACAATCTTGTAGTTGGCTTTAATTCTGAATTAGGCGTAAAAGAGGTAGCCAAAAAGTTACGACAAATCGAACTGGATAACGGCCGCACTCGTGATAGTCAAAAATTTTCTGCTCGCACTCTCGATCTGGATCTCATTTTATATGATGATCTGATACTTAATGATGGCCGATTACGGATACCGCGCGATGAAATTGAACGCTACGCCTTTGTGCTAGAACCTTTAGCGGAAATTGCCCCAGCTTTAAAACACCCGATTAGCCATCTGAGTTATGCTGAACTCTGGAAAAAATTCGACAAAACCAATCTCAAGCAAAAACATGTTACGCCTCCCTGGACTGTTGACTGAAATTGTACCACGCGGCTACCTCAACAAAATAAGGTACGCCCACCATCAACTGTCAATATTTGTCCTGTCATATAATCGGCATCCTTGATTAAAAACCATATCGCCTTGGCGATATCAGCGGGTTCGCCGTTACGCCTCAAAGCCACTCGCTGTAAAATTTCTTGCCTTTCCGGTTCTAACAAATCATTTTCCGGCCAGAGTATTGCTCCCGGAGCAACTCCGTTCACACGAACAGTCGGCCCCAACTCCTTAGCCAAAATTTTGGTCATAGCAACTAATCCAGCTTTAGCAATACTGTATACGGGATAACCCAAAAGGCCGCGTTCGGCATGAATATCAGCGATATTAACAATACATCCCTTATTGTCAGCTAAAGTTTCTGATAATAATTTTGCCAAAAAAAAGGGGGCTTTTAAATTACTTCCCATTAACTCATCCCACTGCTGCTCAGTTACATCAGCCACTGCTGTTGGATAAAAAGATGAGGCGTTATTTACCAGAACATCAATTTTGCCCCATGCCTTGCAGGCCTCACTTGCAAGCGACTCCAACTCCTCCATATTGCGTAAATCGGCCTGCATCATGTAGGCGGAATCAGGGCGAATCTCATTTAATTCATAATAAAGCAGCAAGGCTGCTTCTTTTGACGATCGAAAATGCAAAAACACATTACATCCCTTGCTATGAAGCAACTTGGCACAAGCTGCGCCTATGCGTTTAGCTGCCCCAGTAATCAACACATTTTTTTGCATAATATCCCATTCTGGTTTCAGGAATTCAAAGCATCCAGAACCCATGCAATCGCATAACTTCCGGTCCATTGATAAATCAGTATCTATTTTAAGTTTCAAATTAGCTTTGATACTAAACCAAATAAAACCAACACGATAATAAAAAGAAATAATACTTGTATGCTTGTACGAACTAAAAGTTTACGGAATATGGGTGTTGACTTTCATTTGCGCCGTCTAAACCTGACTCCTTGGCTACGTATTCTATCATTCATACATCTATCGGTAATTCGCATATAATGTGGAACCTCTTTCCTTCCAATTTGTATGCTGATGTTTTACTGATTGAGGAAAAGTTAAATATTTATTAGCATTCTTGTTTGTATGTTATTTCCTTCTGATAATTAAATTGGCAAAAAAAAAACGGAGAAAAAAAATGAACGAATACACTAAAAAGCTTATGAATCATTTCCTGATTGGCGTCTTCGCTGTTATTCCTATAGTCATAGTGTTGCAAATTATTCTTTTTGTAAAAGAGCTGGTTTCTGAGTTATTTCAAGTCGTTTATGGCTTTTCCGACAACTATCTTTATACCGCTTTGGTTTTCGCAGTCAGTTTTATTCTATTGGTATCTATAGGTAACACCATCGTCAAAAAAGGTCGCTCTTGGGTTATTAGTGCCTTTGACTTTGTTATTGATAGAATTCCATTTCTGAACACTATTTATCGGGTACTTAAAAAAGTTATAAACATGTTTTCATCACATGAACAAACAATGGCTAAAGAAGTGGTGTATGTTGAGTACCCAAAAGAGGGCGTTTGGGTTCCTGCTTATGTGACTAATAAACACGAAAATAAATATGTGTTGTTTGTACCGACATCACCCAACCCCACCTCCGGCTTTACTGTGATTGTCGATAAATCAAAATTAGTAAAATCAAACATGGATATTGAAGAAGCCACCAGCTTTATTGTCAGTGTTGGCGTTGATTACAACAAAGCTTCAGAAGCGAATAAATTACCCTGACAAATGCCATACAAGGAATCATCAGACAATCAACATCACCCCTCTTCCCGGTGATAAGCCTCAATGCGCTCAACTTCTTTTTTCGATCCCAAAACCAGGGGTACGCGTTGATGAATGCCTGTTGGTTTAATATCAAGAATGCGCTCACGTCCTGTAGAACAAGCTCCACCCGCTTGCTCAATAATAAAAGCCATCGGATTAGCTTCGTACATAATACGTAATTTGCCGGATTTTGATTGATCTCGTAAATCAAGTGGATATAAAAATACGCCACCGCGCGTAAGGATCCGATAAACCTCGGCAACCAATGAAGCGATCCAGCGCATATTAAAGTTTTTTTTACGCGGTCCGTCTGTCCCTTGCAAACATTCATCAATATAACGCTGCACTGGTGTTTCCCAGAAACGCTGATTGGACATATTAATGGCAAACTCACTAGTCTCTTCCGGAATCCTCATGTTTGGATGGGTCAGGATAAATTCACCTATATCTTGATCGAGTGTGAAGCCATTAACGCCATGCCCTGTTGTCAAGACCATCATGGTTGACGGGCCATAAAGCACAAAACCTGCACAAACCTGCTCGGAACCCTTGCGCAAAAAATCTTCAACGGCTGCATCGACACCTTCACGGCAACGTAGAATAGAAAAAATAGTCCCTACAGCCAGATTAACATCAATATTTGAGGAACCATCCAATGGATCAAATAATGCCAGGTATTTACCCTTTGGATACTGCTCTGGAATAGAAATAATATCATCTACTTCTTCCGATGCCATACCCGCCAGATGGCCGGTCCAGTTAAGCGCGTTGACCATGATGTCATTGGTAATGATGTCCAGTTTTTTTTGCACTTCGCCCTGCACATTCTCTGACTCGGCACTTCCCAATACACCCACGAGATTTCCCCGGTTAACCAAATGTGATATTTCTTTACATGCAGTCACAATATTGTTCAGCAACATGCTGAAGGTTCCCGACGCATCCGGCAAGCCACGCTGCTGCTCAATAATGAACTGGGTTAAGGTAACTTTATTAGTCATTCTTCATATCTCCATTGGTAGGTCTTATTCCAAAAATTCATTCCAGCATATATAAAAGATGTGTGGATTATGCTTTAACGAGGCTAAAGTAATCGAGCATAACAAGCCACTAACCATTTTTGAAAATCACATTATAAATCTTAAAAGAAAGTATCGAAGTTGCTAATAGGAAGGTGATGGCATTAGCAAAAATGATAGCTTTATCGGAGATATAAACGCCGTAGATTAACCAAAAGAATACCCCCAAGGTAAACATGCTGTACATGCTCAAGGAAAGTGATTCTGTGTCTTTGGTTTTTATCGTTAGGATAGCTTGAGGTAAAAATGAGGCTGTTGTTAATATAGCGGCTAAATAGCCAATCATTTCTGGCTTGATTATCATAGAACCTATTTTGGTTTTTTCAGTATGGCCTGTGTCACAGGTACAATGACAGTAATTTTTAATCGGCCAGTCTAGTGACTCGTGGTAGACATGTCAATACGTAGAACCATGGGAAACTTATAGGTGGCAAGATATAACCTTATCGTCTAAAATCGCATTACCAACTCAGTTAGCAACAAAAATTCAGTTATCACAATTGAAACATTAATTAGTATTAATAACTGATGTTACGCAGGCACTCAGAAGAATCAATGGCTGTAGCGAATTCGGAAAACTGTAACTCATTGATTTTAAAAAATGGGTGCGTAGCATCAGTTAATAAATGCAATACTTCTTTACAAGTGTCCTTTTATATTTCTTCATCCCTCATTCGTGAGAAAGCTTGGTAGACCAAAGGCTCTCAATTTAAGCATAATAGCTTTATGTGACCAGTGTTTACACCATCACTTTTGATAATTGTCGTGAGTTTTGCAGTGCATGGACATTTCCAAAACATTGAGCTGTGGTACCACCAACGCTTAACCATATCAATTATTAATCCTGGTTAAATGCATATCATAACGAATAAATTAGAAAACAATGCGGGAATCATAGCTTCACTTAATACTGTATGTCAGTGGATGTTGCATTTATGAGTCCAGTTGGGTTCCCAACCTTTAGGTTAAAAAATATGAGCTTTAAAATAATATCAATTCAATTTCTTAATAAATTACCGACCTGGCTGATATTGTTAGGATTTACTGTTTTGTCGTTTTCTGAAAATATTTATGCTGAACAGCCTCTTGCGGATACCATATCAAAAATAAAACCTGGCATTGTCGCTGTTGGAACTTATATGCCCAAACGAAATCCGCGCGCTACTTTTCTGGCTACCGGCTTTGCAGTAGGCGACGGCAGCCTTATCGTTACCAACGCGCATGTTATTCCAGACAAACTGGATATTGAGCACATGGAAGAGGTAGCTGTTTTTTATCGTAAAGATAATGTGGATAAGGCTATCATCGCAAATGAGGTGGCTATAGACAAAGAACATGATCTAGCTGTTTTAAAGGTTACAGGGAATCAGTTGTCGCCACTTAAATTAGGTCATGTTCCAACCGTACGCGAAGGGCAGCTTTATGCATTTACCGGTTTTCCTATCGGCATGGTGTTAGGACTTTATCCCGTTACACATCGGGGGATAGTTTCTGCTATCACTCCGAATGTGATACCGATGCTAAGATCAGAACAGATCAACCCAAAATTATTGAGGCGACTGCAAGAACCATATAATGTATTTCAGTTAGATGCGACCGCTTATCCCGGGAACAGCGGCAGCCCTCTTTATGACCCTGATACAGGGGAAGTCATAGGAGTCCTTAATAAGGTATTCGTACAGGAGAGTAAAGAAAATGTCTTGTCAAAGCCTAGTGGCATTTCTTATGCAATTCCTGTTAACCATGTTGAAAATATTCTGAAAGCCAAAGGCTTGTATTGATAATTTCTTGTTTTTGTAAATCTGCTTTAATTCATAAATATCAATACTATAGAGAAGCAATATGATTCGCATTTTTCGCCACTACATATCCAGAGCCTATTTATGGCTACTGTTGATTGAATCTTGTGTGTTTTTTGCCGCGATGTATTTTGGTAGTGACGTCCGCTTTCTAATGACCCAATCCTGGTATACAGAGCATGACATTGCTTTAGCCAGTATTATTTTTTCATCCGTAATGAGCCTGTCCTGTTTGGGGTTAGGTTTATATAGAAGGACTTTAAGGGGAAAAGAATATAATTTAGTGGCAAGAACATGTGTCAGTTTCGGCATAGCTATTTCTGCAGTTGTTACGATCTATTATCTGATACCCGAATTTCATATTGCCCGAAGCGTATTAGTCTATGCGGTAATTTTTGCTTTTGTGGGGATAATGATAACGCGTTTTCTGTTTTACAAAATTGTCAATCTTGAAAGACTAAAAAGACGTATTCTGATTATCGGTAGCGGCAAAAAAGCCTATAAGTTGAACACGATAAATGATTCATTTATCCATAGGGGATTTACGATAGTCGGATTTTTGGCACTGCCTGATGAAATTTCGGTTGTAGATCAGAACCAAATAATCAGTTATGACAAAAAAATAATTGCAATCGCTGAGGAATATAAAGTTGATGAGATTGTCATTGCGAGGGATGATAATAGACTCGGATTACCGCTTGATGAGCTATTGGATTGCAGAATGTCTGGCTATACAATTATGAATATAATGGGGTTTTATGAGCGAGAACAAGGCATTATTTCACTGGAAAATATTTATCCAAGCTGGCTGGTTTACTGTAGCGGTTTTGCGCAAGGCGACTTGAGATCACTGGCGAAAAGATTTTTTGATGTGTTTGCAAGCTTATTGCTACTTAATGTTGCATGGCCATTTATGCTGTTAACAGCTTTGGCGATTCTTCTTGAAAATGGATTTAAGGGGCCTGTCCTTTATCGTCAGTTACGGGTGGGTGAAAAAAATAAAAACTTCGAGCTGCTGAAATTCAGAAGCATGAAAGTAGATGCCGAAAAAAATGGTGCGCAATGGGCGCAACAAAATGATAACCGTATTACTCTAGTGGGTAAATTTATCCGAAAATGCCGAATAGATGAACTGCCGCAAATATTCAATGTTTTAAGAGGTGATATGAGCTTTGTCGGTCCACGTCCGGAGCGCCCCGAATTTGTGCAGGGTTTTAATGAGAGAATCCCTTATTATCGTGAAAGGCACCGGGTCAAGCCTGGAATTACTGGCTGGGCTCAGTTGTGTTACCCCTACGGCGCTGATGAATATGACACAATTCAGAAGCTACAATACGATTTGTACTATGTCAAAAATTACAGCATGTTTTTAGATTTCTCCATCATGTTTAATACCGTGGAAGTTATTTTGTGGGGTAAAGGCGCAAGATGAGAACAATGGTAGATAACTGCCTGCAACCATAAGCTATTAAACCTGCAAACAGCCGTTTTTCCGCCCACATTAAACGATAACGAGTACATTGAAAGTCCGTAGTGATATTTAACTTTGTGAATGTCGGGCATAAAAAGCATGGCCGGGCAAGGCCGAATAATTGTTCCATACTATT
>CAYVFT010000134.1:0-1265 GCA_964450225.1 uncultured Crenothrix sp.
CTCGACGAAGCCCAGAAAATGGATTGGACAGTAGTGGACATGAAGAAAGACTGGAAGCAGGTTTTTGCTTTCGAAAACCCTAAGCAATTAAAGGTTGAATAAAATAAACGCCATCAATGCGCTCTGTGATGATCTGCATGTTTTTTCCTTATTTAAAAAATGTTAAGCTTGAATTCCTTTACCTTTCTATTTTAATTTTGGAGTAAATAAGTGCATAACAAATCTATCAAAAAAAAAGTGACATCCAGTTTGTGGCTGGTTCCAGTAATGGGTGCACTCATGACCGGCTGTGCAACAAAAACCCCAAGTGCACCACCTTTGACTGATGAGGCCTCTGCTTTTGTATCCAATGGCAGAGCGGAATTGAGGAAAGACAAGGTTGTCTTCATCAATGAAGCCATGAATTTAAATGAGGCGGATCCGAAATATGATTTGAATTACGATGCTTTCTGGCATACATATTATCCGTATGAAAAAGAACTAGAGAAAATAAATGATGAGAGGATTCAACTGATTCGAGATTACGAGTTTAACTACGACAAAATGGATGACAATATCGCTAATAATATTGCCGAACGCGCGTTGACAATCCATAAAAAGAGGCTTGACTTGCTCACGAAATATTATGAAAAGATGAAAAAAGCTACTTCCCCTTTGATCGCGACAAGGTTCCTGCAAGTCGAGTATCAAATCAATCTGTTAATGGATGTTGAAATAGCCTCCAAAATGCCTTTGTTTCCTGAGAAACATTAATTTTTAAAACCGCAGTTAAGGCGTTTTGGAATACTCAGCTGCGGTTTTAGAATAATTAAAAACTAATTTCCAGTTCTTTCATACCGTGATTTTCCATCATTAAAACCAATAGCAAATACCGACTTCGGCCTTTTAGCCCAGGAGTTCATCCAGGCCAGTTTCACCGGTTACTTCAACTACTGTGCATTCGACCTTGAGCGCATCTTTCGGTGGAATAAAGGTGAATAATTGCTTGTTAATCTTCGGCGATAGTGCAACTTGGAGCCATAATATTGACTGAGTTTATTTGGAAGCCACACTAATATTAACGCGCTGACTTTGCTACCAAACGGTGCCCTTACACTGTAATGGCACAGGACTAACTCGTCAATGGGTGGTAAAGCTACCTTCACTGGTAATTAATTGTTTGCTTTGATAATGAAAACTAATCGACAATGACATCTATTTCAGCCTCATAACAAAAAGCGAATGGCCAGTTTATTTATTGCTATAAAAATTATTCCCATGATTTT
>CAYVFT010000134.1:1365-7674 GCA_964450225.1 uncultured Crenothrix sp.
TTAAATATATGACCAAACGATTTTCAGCAGCCGGTGCTTTGGCACTGTCGAAAATCCTTGCCTTTTTTGTGCTTTGCATCGGTGTCGAGATTGCCTGGGCAGGCTTTAAGGCTCTTGGTCAATAATTAAGGTTTATCTTGTGATGGACTAATCTGTACCTAAGCTAATTCTATGACATAGTTTTCCATGACTGTACGCAGGCTGTCGATCAATCTCTGCTGGTTATGACAGATTTTTCAATTGGATTTATATGTTGAGGTCGCTTTGCAAAGGCGATCATTGATCGCTCGCCATGCTTCTGTTTGGGGCGGTTGTTCTATCAGAATTATATCTAGTTGCAAACCATCCAGTTCTCGCAAGGAGGTATATAAGGCCTGTGCATAATCCTCTGCATGTTCAGGCATACGGATGAACCTGGTTAGCCTGTTTTCTGCCTGCTCTGATCGATATGCCAGTACGCCGATTCTTTTATTCCGGAAATTTAGCTCCTGAATTATTTCAAGCATACGATCGTCCTGGCAAAGCACAGCCACCGTTGACGGGGCGTAGTGAACAGCCATCATTCCGGGTGCGCGCATCTTCGCCTGGTTTGCTTGTTCTGATTGTGCTGAAATAATCATCAATTCAGTTTGTAACACTGATTCAATATCGTGCCGGGTAATGTGACCCGGTCGCAGCAACTTCGGCCTGTTTCCGCTCAAATCAACAATAGTTGATTCCACACCCACCTGACAAGCACCCCCGTCGAGAATAAGATCAACGGCATCACCCAATTCTTCTTCCACATGGGTAGCCTGAGTCGGGCTAATCCGGCAGAAACGGTTAGCGGACGGGGCGGCAATTCCACCACTGAATGCCCGTAACAGGTGCAAGGCTACTGGATGATCTGGCATGCGCAACCCGACGGTGTTCTGGCCGCCAGTAACTGCCAGCGGAACTTCGGGCCTTTTATTCAATATCAGTGCAAGCGGTCCAGGCCAAAAACGAGCTGCCAACTGTTGTGCAGCATCAGGTACTGTCAGCGCCCAATCGTTAAGGCTGTCAATACTGGGAATGTGAACAATAAGAGGATGATCAGCGGGCCGCCCTTTGGCTTGGAAAATTCGCCGGACCGCATCAGGATTGGAGGCGTCAGCTCCCAAACCATAGACCGTCTCGGTTGGAAATGCAACCAGGCGGCCCTGCCGCAATAAATGGGCCGCATAGTCAATGGCGGCGTCATCTGCAAAAATAGGTTTCATCTTACTTTTAAAAAAACTCTTTCATAATTATCTTGCCCATCTTACCCCGCATTTTTACAGAGGGTAAAGCTGTTGACACAACTTTCCATTTTTATATGCAGTTGATTAGAAGACAATTTTACCCTACTTATTCATAAAAATTATCTGTATCTTGGAAAGCCTATCAGTACCTGCAAAATACAATAATATAGTGGTGCTTATAATTAGAACAGTAGGCAAACAATTTCTAAAACACATTGCTTTGCACTTATAATGCACCGTTAATCATCGCAATATGCTGGCATCACAGCGTTTGTATAGATATTCCAGAAAAAATAACCGTTAAGCCTCATTCATGATATTTAATTCTTATGTTTTCATCTTTGCCTTTCTCCCTGTTGTTGTTTTCGGATTTTATTGGTTAGGGCGCTACAGCCATCATTTGGCGACGCTCTGGCTAACAGCTGCATCCTTATTTTTCTATGGTTGGTGGGATGCCCGTTTTGTGGGCTTACTGCTCGGTTCTATTTTCTTCAATTATGGCGCGGGCTATTTAATCGGGCATAGTCTTGCCCATTCCATCCGTCGGGCGAAATTGCTGTTAGTCGTTTCAATTATTGCCAATTTAGGTTTATTGGGGTATTTCAAATACGCCAATTTTTTCCTTGATAATCTCAACTTTCTGGCCATGAACTTCCTGTCAGGTTCTGCCATTACAATGGCTAAAGTATTTCTGCCTTTAGGTATTTCTTTTTTCACTTTTACTCAGCTGGCTTTTTTAGTCGATACCTATCAAGGCAAAGTTAAAGAGTATAACTTTGTACATTACACGCTGTTTGTTACTTATTTTCCGCATTTGATCGCAGGCCCGGTGCTGCATCACAAGGAGATGATGCCGCAATTTGCCATACGCAGTAACTGTCGAATTAACTGGGACAATATAGCCATTGGTTTGTCCATCTTCATTATGGGCCTGGCTAAAAAAGTGTTACTTGCCGATAGCTTGGGCGAATATGCCACGCCGATTTTTGATGCAGTGAAAGCAGGGGGGCATCCCATGTTACTTGAAGCATGGTTTGGCGCCTTATCGTACACCTTACAGCTATATTTTGATTTTTCCGGGTATTCCGATATGGCGATTGGTCTGTCGTTGCTGTTCAATGTGCGCTTGCCCATCAATTTTAATTCGCCTTATAAGTCCTTAAGTATTATCGAATTTTGGCGAAGCTGGCACATGACGTTATCACGCTTTCTGCGCGATTATCTGTATATACCACTCGGTGGCAGTCGAAACGGCAAAATCAGGCGTTATATGAATCTGATGATCACCATGTTGCTGGGCGGTTTATGGCATGGAGCTGGATGGACATATGTGATGTGGGGCGGCTTACATGGTGTGTACCTGGTCATCAATCATGCTTGGCGTAATATGAAAGATCGCATGGGCTGGCGTGATGGCGGTAAATTGGCTCGGTTTGGCGCAGGTCTGCTGACGTTTTTAGCGGTAGTGGTCGGCTGGGTATTTTTTCGCGCCGATAATTTCAGCGTGGCTATGGAAATTTTGAACGGGATGGTGGGATCAAATGGCTGCTCGTTTTCCAAATATACCGAAGCCTCGGCAATGGGTGGTGTGCTGAAGAGTCTGGGTGCACAGTTTATCGGTACGCTGACTATAAGCAATCTGCCTTCTAGCAAAATTATCAAGCTGATAATTGTTGGGCTATTGATTGTTTTTAAGATGCCCAATGTGTACCAAATCATGGCAAATTATCCATCAGCTTTAGACTCAGACAGATTACAGAACAAACCCACGCGTTTCGTCTGGCAACCGTCAATGGTTGATGCCGCTGTTATTGTGGTACTGGGCTATTTTGTGCTGATCAACCTGCACAAACAATCGACATTTTTATACTTTCAATTCTGAGTACGAAAAAATAAATAATGAACGTCCATTTACAACCCGATAGTTTCAAAAAATACAGCTTAATACTGATTTATTCATTATTTGTCATTGCGATTTTGGCATGGGGTATGGAGTTTTACTTTGAGAGACTTTATGGTGATTTGACTCGAATCGGCAATTTTCCGGAACGTTATTTTGGCTGGCAAGCACAACAACCCTCAATTCCGGCAGAACAGTATAAAGATTATTCCTTTGCTGAGGCAGACATAATCGTCATTGGCGATTCGTTTTCTGTAACGCGGAATTGGCAAACCAGACTTATTGCTGATGGTTTAAAGGTCACTACCATACAGTGGAAAGACCTGAATAATTCTGAATTCTTACCCGGTAATTTGGGCGAGGCATTGCGCACAGCGGGTTTTAGAGGGCGTTACATTATTATTGAATGTGTAGAAAGGGTGTTTCCAAGGCTCATGAAATCACTGGTCACCCAGCAGCATCCGATAGTTAAACACGATATTATTATTGATTCATCGTTTCCACTGTATCCTTTTACTCGGCGTGAACGCATATCATTGGATAAGCTAAATGGTGGAGGATGGGGATTCAAAGCGTTGTACAACGCAATTAAGCTGTTTTTAAAATTGCCCGACAAATATTTGAAATCAGGCGCGGTACAAGCGATTAATTTTGATGGTTGTCAGTTATTTTCGCATCGCTTATGCAACTATGCCATTTTCGTTGACGGCGATTTTAAAAAAGAAACCTTCAGCTCCATTGCTAACGTTCTCACTGTCAACAAAAATTTACAATCGGTGGGTATTCAACCCATTTGGATGATCGTGCCGGATAAGGCAACAGTCTATCTGGGTTACGGCGCATTGAACCAGTACCCTTATGAAAATATTTGGCAACTGTTTGCCCAGTATCCTGAACTGATTGCCCCCGATTTGGCGGCAGCATTTATCCCGAAAAGCCGCACGGTTAAAGATTTTTATCTGCCCAATGATACCCATTTAAGCACCAATGGTTTTTTATATCTAGGAGACTTTATGACGCAAGTAATGCGCAAAACAATGGCCGATCAATCCAAATCGTTTTCCCGATAATTCAATTTTGTTTAAGTTCGGGTTTAATTAATCTTGAATTTACCGTAACTGAAAAATATGCATTAAAAGTTAAAGACCGTATCTAAACAACGCCAGTAAGTTATCGACATCTTTAATACTTCCAATTCTGAGTACGAAAAAAATAATGAACGTTCATCTACAACCCATTAGTTTCAAAAAATACAGTCTAATCCTGATTTATACGCTTTTTTTTATGGCTATAATTGCGTGGTGCATGGAAATTTATTTTGAGAAGTTGTATGGTGACTTGGCTCGAGTCGGTAATTTTCCGGAACGTTATTTTGGCTGGCAAGCGCCACAACCAACAATTTCACCTGATTTGTTAAAAGATTATCCATTGGCTGAGGCTGATATTTTAGTGATTGGCGATTCGTTTTCGGTGTCCCGGATTTGGCAAACCAAACTCATTGCCGATGGTTTAAAAGTAGGCACGATGATCTGGGATGAGTTAAAAACGGGTGACACATTACCCAGTGATTTGGGGGAGGCTTTGCGAGACGCTGGTTTTAATGGTCGATACGTTGTGATTGAAAGCATCGAACGGCTATTTCAAAAGCGCATGAAAACGCTTACTAAAGCTCACTATCCCATTGTTAAAAAGGATATTTTCATTAACATGGATTTCCCATTGTATCCATTTACCCAGCGTGAACGCTTTTCATTAAGTAAACTGAATGGTGCGGATTGGGGAGTCAAAGCGCTATACAACACTGTTAAGCTGTTTTTAAATTTACCCGACAAATATTTGAAATCAAGGTATGTACAAGCGATTCATTTTGATGGTTGTCAGTTGTTTTCTCATCGCTTGTGCAACTATGCCATATTTGTTGAAAGCGATTTTAAAAAAGAAACCTTCAATTCCATTGCCAACGTTCTCGCTGTTAACAAAAATTTACAATCGGTAGGTATCCGACCCATTTGGATGATCGTACCGGATAAGGCAACAGTCTACTTGGGTTACGGCGCATTGAATCAGTACCCCTATCAAAATATTTGGCAACTTTTTGCCCAATACCCTGAACTGATTGCACCTGATTTAGGTGCAGCATTTATCCCGAAAAGCCGCACGGTCAAAGATTTTTATATGCCTAATGATACCCACTTAAGTACCAATGGTTTTTTATATCTGGGTGACTTTATGGCGCAATTTATGCGAAAAACAATGGCCGATCAATCGTGACCGTTTTCAGTAGTTCAATTTTGTTTAGGCTCGAGCATTGTTAATTTTGATTTCCCCTTATCTAAAAAAATAGGAGTTAAAAGTTAAAGGCCGTTACTTAGCAATGCTCATAAGTAACCCTTTTTTTCCTTCTGATTCAGAGTACGACCCATTTTTATCAATGAACTTCCGCCTATATTCCTTTAGTTCCAGAAAATACAGTTTAATCCTGATTTATATGTTTTTCTCCATGGCCTTAATTGCATGGGGCATGGAATTTTATTTTGAGAAACTGTATGGTGATTTGACGCGTGTAGGCTATTTTTCAGAGCGGGATTTTGGCTGGCGATCACGGCAACCAGAAATTCCTCCCGAACTTTTTAAAGATTATCCGCTGGCTGAGGCGGACATTTTGGTTATAGGTGATTCCTTTTCCTTACCACGGGTTTGGCAAACTCTTTTGGTTGCCGACGATTTTAAGGTGGCCACGATATACTGGAAAGAGCTAAAAACACCTGGTAACTGGGGATCATTACCAGATAATTTAGGTAAAGTGTTGCGAGGAGCTGGTTTTAAAGGGCATTACGTCATTATTGAAAGTGTTGAAAGGCTGTTTCAAGAGCGCATGAATGCACTTTCCAAAGAGCGCAATCCAATTGATAAAAACGAAATTTTTATTAACACTGCTCCCTATGTTGAACGTGATCTTATTTCGCTGAATAAACTTAATGGCGCGGAATGGGGAAAGAAAGCCTTGTTTAATAAAATCAAATTGTCTTTGCATTTATCTGAAAACTACCTGAAAACAGGTATTGTGCAAGCGCTTAATATTGATGGTTGTCAGTTGTTTTCGAATCGACTATGTAATTTTGCCATCTTTTTTGAAGATGATTTTAA
>CAYVFT010000135.1:0-7458 GCA_964450225.1 uncultured Crenothrix sp.
TCCGTGTCGGTTTAAATTTGCTTCTGTTCAACTTATTTAATTACCATTCCTTAGGGGTCTGTGCATGTGCAAACAATGGTTGATATACGCATAGGGATGGTCTTCAAAAGCGAAAATAATGGCCGAAGCAGGCTGCTTCTTAAAGTGAATGTAACGAATTAAAAAACTTGTGTCATTTAGTTCATTACGAGTACAAATGGGGTTCAATTTGTCGTTTGTCATAGCTGATCCTGTTGCACGAATTAAATCTCCTCTCCCTGATTGCGTAGGTTGGATTAAGCAATCACTAAATCAATCTACGCAATTTAATCCCAAGCCTTAGCAAGCATTTTTAACCAGGCATCCAGTCTGTTCGGCGTAAGCTCCTTCTGATTTTCCTGATCCAGGGCCAAGCCAACAAAGTGACCATTAACAACAGCTTTAGAGGCTTGGAAGTTATAACCTTCGGTAGCCCATTCACCAATGATGGTGGCGCCACATTGTTTAAACTGCTCATATAAATAAAACACCGCGTCAACGAACTCGGCTGGATAGCTTTTTTGATTACCCAAACCATAAATCGCCACCTTTTTACCGCTAAAATCCTGACCTGCCAGCGACGGCAAAAACTCCTCCCAACTTTCGGTGGCATTTCCGGTTGATAACCCTGGCAACAAGCCTTCGCCATAAGTCGGCGTGCCTAAGATCAACGTATCATAGGCCAGCAAATCGGCCACACTGGCATTGCGCACATTCACCGGTTTAGCGGCAATAGCCGAACCCAACGCAGTTGCAATATCTTTTGCAACACGCCGCGTATTTCCGGTATCAGTCCCAAAAAAAATACCTACTTTGGCCATAATTTCCTCGCTAAATGTCACAGTCCACAACTAAGAATTAATCAATAGAGTGAAGGTACGCATTCATTCGCATTGTGCGACAAGTCGCCCTTACAGTTCTATTTCAATGCTGTATTTGCAGCAAACCCTGTTCCTTGCTCATCTGTCTGTCCAGCCATTCCTGCGGGGTATAAGCTTTAACGCTGACTGCGTGGAGTTTTCCAGATGCCAGGGGCTCTTTCAAGGTCGCCATAACCAATTGCTGTTTTTTTACCAGGGTCAGATCAGTAAATTGCTCACTCACAACAACAATCAATAAATCACAGCCTTCGCCTTCGACCAGCACTTTTGCGTCTGGAATGCCTTGTCGGACCAATTGTTCAACATCGCGCGTGGTTAATGACTCTTTTTCGGCCTCAGCTTTTTTTGGTGCGGCTGCTGTCAATAGAGGCAACAAACTACCATTATTAGACATTTCTTCAATGATGTCGCAACCGCCTACCAGTTCCCCATTAACAAACAATTGCGGATAAGTTGGCCAGTGAGAAATACTCGGTAATTTTTCGCGAATGAAGGGCGCCTCCAGAACATTCACATAAGCATAAGGAATGTTGGTTGTATTCAGTATGCCTGCCGATTTGGCTGAAAACCCGCACTGCGGATTACTCGGCACGCCTTTCATATAGA
This sequence comes from uncultured Crenothrix sp., assembly GCA_964450225.1. GTDB lineage: Bacteria > Pseudomonadota > Gammaproteobacteria > Methylococcales > Methylomonadaceae > Methylobacter_C. Next base: position 1,506 of record CAYVFT010000135.1, read on the forward strand.
TAATGATAGGGTTGGTTGCCAGTTGATTGCGGATTTTGTCTTCGGTTTTCATAAGGTTCTCCATTATTTGATTAATTCACATAAGGCCGTACTGAATGCGGCCCTATTGTTTTGGTACCCTGTTCGTTCGGGTTCAGGTGGAATTCAATTCCCCCCTACCCGGCCTGTTGCCTAAGTTTGATTTCCTCTTTTTTAATAAATTTAATTTCACCTTCCCCTCTGACGACTTCGGCATCAACAATGCATTGCTCAACATCATCACAGGAAGGAATATCAAACATGGTTTTTCGTAAAATCTGCTCCATAATGCTTCGCAATCCACGCGCCCCGGTTTCACGTTCTATGGCCTTTTTGGCAATTTCAACCAGAGCTTCCTGTTCAAACTTGAGCTCCACACCTTCATAGGCAAACAATTGTTGATACTGGCGAACCAGGGCATTTTTAGGCTCTGTTAAAACTTTAATCAAGGACTCTATATCCAGAGGCTCCAATGGGGCCAAAATAGGAAACCGGCCAATAAATTCAGGAATCAGGCCGAATTTACGCAAATCGCTGGGCTGCGTAGCATTGAGCATATCTTCAAGCGCGGGCTTATCAGCAGGATTATTCACTTCTGCATGGAAACCGATAGCAGAATTATTAGGCACCAGACGTTTTTCAACATGTTTTTCCAGGCCGGGAAATGAACCGCCGGCAATAAACAGGATATTGCGCGTATCAATGGTGGTTTCACCATCCTTGTTACGCTGACCTTTTCCGGAAACCTTGACGTGAGACCCTTCGACCAGTCGCAGTAAAGCCTGTTGCACACCTTCACCGGAAACATCACGCGTTCCGGTTTGTTGTTCCGGACTGCGGGCAATCTTGTCGATTTCATCCAGATATACAATGCCCCATTCAGCGTTGGCCATATTGCCTTCAGCAACATCCAGCAATCTGACCAGAATATTTTCTACGTCATCGCCGACATAACCCGCCTGAGTCAGCGTTGTTGCATCTGCGATGACAAATGGAACGCCGACAATTTTAGCCAGAGTGCTAGCTAATAATGTCTTGCCGGTACCGGACGGACCTATCAACAGTATATTGGATTTACCGATTTCAACATCTTTATCAAACTCACCCAGCCCAGCATCGCCGCTTTCATGCTTGAGCCGTTTGTAATGGTTGTAAACAGCAACAGACAAAATTTCTTTAGCCAGATCCTGACCAATAATGTATTGATCAAGATGCTGCTTAATCTTCGCCGGGATAGGTAACGGCCCCTGCATTTCAGAAAGCTCTTTTTTCCGACTCCAGTTACTGACAACCTGACTGGCTAATAACACACAATCGCCGCAAATATAGCCATCGCTCCCCGCAATTAAAGGTACCGCAGGGGATTGAGCTATGCCACAAAAGGAGCAATGTTTGATTTCTTTATCACTCATGGATAATTCCTCTGATTACTTAGGTAAATTGGCTAACCATGCGCGTTGACAAATTCGCCGCGAACGTTCTTTCATCAATTGACGTATTTTAGGTGTCGCTTTTTGTAACGATAGCATTTCCGCTCTTTGTATTTGTTTGCACAAAACGATGTGGAAACCTATCTCCGATTCGACAACTTCACTCACTTCACCTGCTTTTATGCTAAAAAGCACGGCATCCAATTCAGGATAAAGTTTGCCGCGCGGCACTAATCCCAATACGCCGCCTTGCAGTGCAGTCGGACATTCAGAATGTTTTAAAGCCAATTCAGCAAACTTATAGGGTTTCTTTTGCAGTTTTGCATTGATTTCCTGCATTCTTGCAAACGCAGTTTCGCGGGTATTTTCGGGATAGTCAGGATTAATACTGATAAATATATGGCAGGCTTCACGCAATTCAGGACGATTAAATTGCTCGGGATGTAAATGGTAATAAATTCCTATCTCTACTTCACTGACGTCTGGTGCACGTGAAGCTATCAGTTCCATAACCACATTTACCCGGCACTGACGATAAAGGGCTGCACTCAGAGTATTCTTATTAAGATGATTTTTTTCCAGGTCACTGAAAAATGACTCATCATCCTCATAACGGTCCCGGATTTCCTGATAGGCAGCCTGCAATTCCTTATCCGAAATAATCACTGCTCCTGCTTCCGGCGCATTCAAGACTCGGTTTTCGATTTTGAACTCGTTGATGGCCTGAATTTCTGCTTGTCTTAATTCCGCCTCTTGCAATTCATCTGGCGTTTTTTTGAATAGCGTCAGAGCTGCTCTTAACAAAGCATAAGGATCAGTATGAGCAGATTTGATAGACACATTCATATCAAAACTCGGGCTCGTTAAATGATTCAGGGTGTGCAGGAGCGAGAGCTGACTCCGGTACTTGCAAGGTTCTACCCTGAAAAGCAACATGATATTGAATCTGTTCACTGTCTCTGAGCACTTTAAAGACTTCTCCTTCAGTGCCTTTAGCAAACAGGATATTACCTTGTATCCCCAAATCAAGAGTACATACAACCTTGTCTCTAAACTCAAAGCGGCTGGGGTTCCAGGGTTCATCTGCACCTATCAACTCTTCCAGCCGGCAACCGACCATCCGTCCCTGGCTCAGAAAATGCACAGTAAAAATAACCTGGTCCTGGAGAAAAGTGCCTACTTCAATGACATTGCCCACACTGCCCCGGCGAATCAACAGAGTACCTACTTCCATGCCCGGGTAAGTGCCGTCATTGCGGACGTTTCTGGTAACCCGGACGGATTCGCCAAATTCAAACCGTCCTTCGTCGAAGCGCTCGGGTTTCATGTTTTTATATCACTTAAGGAAACAAATGCTGTTTGCGGTTCACCCATGGAGAATACCTTAAACACTTTTTCTGTTTGCGCATCAGACTCGACAAAATCCTGATAGGCACGCATCAGCAATTTACTATAGACTGCTCGTTTTACCGTTTCATCTTCAGGCATTTCATCAGCCGCCTTTTGTAAGTAATCATGAAATCGTTGCAAAATATGCAGGCGGTTGACATGCACCACACTTGGCTCGTATTCCAGTTGAAAATATTGCAGGAAGTCCTCTGCTGATTCCAGCTCTTCCATTTCTTCTTCAAAGCTCATGGGTATTCTCCGGTAATTAAATGGGGCCGACTAAAGAAGGATCCTGAATGAAAAGGTAGATTGCCAAAATAATAAATGCCACTAAGGCTATGATGGTCACTAATGAATCACTAAGTTCTTTAAACATGATCTTGCTCCGATAATATAAATTTTGTGTCTTCACCTTTACGCTTGATCACCAATTCCAGCAAGCCCCTTGCGCCGATCCTGTCCTTGCTATCGAGCTCAACCAGCTTTTCAAAAATGCTTTGGCTCACATCCAGATACTCCAATCGCATGTTTAAAAACCCGATGGCTTTCAATGTAAACAGATATAACCTGACCTGAGTTAATGAAGCTGTTGGGGCATCATTAATATGGTTTTGGTGCAAATCACGCCAATCCTCGGGAAAACCGATCAAAGGTCTTATGACAGCCAGGGCTTTAAGGGTTGCCTGCAACGCATCTTCCAACCGGTGCTGGTAATAGTAAAAACGGTTCAAGGCAACCAATACATTCAACGATTCAGGCGCCAGAAAATAAGCTTTAAGTAGCGGCAGTTCTGCATCACCCGTCGCATAGTTTTCCGCAGCGGTTGCTATCATCTCTTTAACGCCGGCAACATCCGGTTCTTCAAAATACAAACCTTGTGCCTCAAAATCCAACAAATCCATTTAACCCCTCACCGCCAGCTTTACCGGACTTTCTTTTCTGGGGGCACAGACGCTTTCCGCATCGCAATTATCACAATTCTCATCAATCGTTATTTTGGGTGACTCGGTTTGCCTGGCTTCCAGCTCATCTAGCCGTTCGATTAAACAGGCGATAGCCTTTCCTACCGGGTCCGGAATAAGATGATGGTCCAGATCAATACCATGCCGGTTTTGAATTTTTGTGCCCTTGGTTTGAATAATGCGTCCCGGAATACCAACCACTGTGCAACAAGGCGGTACATCTTTAACTACGACTGAATTTGCGCCGACACGAACATTGTTGCCTAAAGTAATAGCACCAAGAATTTTTGCTCCTGAACCTACCAGAACATTATTACCCAGTGTTGGATGACGCTTTTCCCTATTCCAGGTCGTACCACCCAACGTTACGCCATGATATAAAGTGACATCATCGCCAATCTCTGTAGTTTCGCCGATCACCACTCCAAGGGCGTGGTCGATAAATAACCGTCTTCCGATGGTAGCGCCTGGATGAATTTCGACATTGGTAAATATTTTGGCAATTGTAGCCATAATTCTGGCAGCCAATTTCCAGTTTGCTTTCCATAAACGGTGACTGATCCGGTGCATTAGTACCGCATGAACACCTGAATAGGTTAATAATATTTCCCAGACACTATGTGCGGCAGGATCACGGCCAAAAACACAATAGACATCTTCATGCCATTGGGCAAGAAAACTCAGTGGCGTCTCTTCCTGACTTTTAACTTTGTCTGACATGACCATAACCATTTTTATGCTCCCGTAAAGTGTGCGGGTGATGTTGTTTTCAGTGTCAACTTAAGCCCTCTCCAGAGGGAGAGGGTTGGGTGACGACTGCATGGATGCAGGAGGTAGAGCAATGCCTGGAGCAGTTGCCGAGGGGAAATTTAAAGAAGGTAAAAGCTCATCCTAATCCCCCTCATCCCAGCCTTCTCCCTCAAGGGAGAAGGAGCAGATACATACCCATGCCCTGGCGCTTTAATCGCTACGCATCATAGCCAGACTTATTAATTCAAGCTCCAGGCTGTTTTACCAGGCGTCGGCGGAGCAGGTATTCTGAAAAATGAGCCGGGATAGCGATCGTCCTGATCCGGCATTTCTAAAATTTCATTAACTTCCGGCTCGCATGACTGCTGTTCAATATATTCGTTCATGATGAATCGTCCTCTAAAGATTTTGATGAAAAAGATTTAAGTCTTCAGTTTTAGGTGATCTTTTCGTGTCACTCACAAACCGCCTGACTTGAGTCAACAATTTTTGTGCCTGTAATCGGGTAACAGCGATGCCTATCTGTTTATAGGCGTGGATTACACCCTGCGTACCCGAATGTTTACCGAGAACCAGTTGATGGCTGCGCCCGACTATGGCAGGATCAACACCTTGATAGTTATTCGGGTCTTTTAACAATCCATCGACATGAATGCCCGCTTCATGGCTGAATACGTTTTTTCCAATCAAGCTTTTTCGAGTGCCGATCGCATCTCCGGATGCACTGGCAACTTGCTCGGACAGCAATGGAAAATGCTGTAGATTGATGCCTGTTTCAAAACCATACAATTGCTTTAAACTGACTACGACCTCTTCCAAGGCGGCATTACCGGCGCGTTCGCCCAGTCCATTAACCGTCGTATTGACATGAGTCGCACCTGCCAGCGCCGCGGCCAGAGTATTGGCGGTGGCAAGTCCCAAGTCATCATGGGCGTGCATTTCGATTTCCAGATCCGTTGCGGCTCTTAACTTTTTGATCGTCTCGAAGACACCAAATGGTTCCATAATACCAACAGTATCGGCGAATCGAATTCTGCTTGCCCCTGCCAACTGCGCAGCTTCAGCCATACGTATTAAAAAACCTACATCCGCTCGCGAGGCATCTTCCATGCCCACACACACGTCTAACCCCAAATTCCGAGCTTCCTGCACACAGCTTTCAATAGTATCTAATACCCATTGCCGGCTTTGTTTAAGCTTGTGTTGAATATGCTGGTCAGAAGCCGATATGGATAAATCAATCTTATCCACATTCAAATCTAAACAGGCATATAAATCATCCCGCCGCATTCTTGACCAGACCAGCAGCGTTGCAGGCAATCCTAAGGCAACAATAGCCCTGATCTCTTCCCGTTCCACCGGCCCCATTGCCGGAATGCCGATTTCCAGTTCCGGCACGCCCAA
>CAYVFT010000136.1:0-7451 GCA_964450225.1 uncultured Crenothrix sp.
TAAGCGTAGATCAACGTCCTCGCCCCAGAGTTTTAATTTTCACTAGCACACCATTTTCAAAGCGAAGATATTGCTTAAACCGCATAGAACCAAAATTATAAATCCATGTTTCAACCTGAACTTCTTCGTATCGTTCTAGATCGATCGTTCTACGAGGAAAATGGAACGTATTACCGATTACTTCGGTGTGTGTGTCTATAGACTCGGGAGCGCCACATTTTTCGTAAACATCATGTTTGTAATCACCGATATCTACCAAAGAATTACCGCAACGCAAGGCAAAAATAGCGCTTGAAAACAATAGACTTAATACAAGCATTAAGAATTTAGCCCGTATCATGGCGTAATGGCCAGTAACGACTGCATTTTTTCTGTTGTCATGAGGACTATTGAGAGATTTAAGAGCGGGGCTTAACTAATCGGCTGATTTACCGAACAGTAAAGTGCCCTATCTTGAAAAATTCTTTTCCAGATAGGGCTACACAAATTACTTAACCGCCAAAGTCATCAAGCATGATGTTTTCCGGCTCTACACCATTTTCCAGCAACATATTAATCACTGAAGTATTCATGATTGGAGGTCCACACATGTAGAACTCACAGTCTTCAGGTGCAGGATGTTTTTTAATGAATTCTTCATAAAGAACATTATGAATAAACCCGGTATAACCATCCCAGTTATCATCAGGCAATGGATCGGATAACGCAACGTGCCATTCAAAATTATCATTCTCCCTAGCCAGCATATCAAAATCTTCTACATAGAACATTTCGCGTTTGCTACGCGCGCCATACCAGAAAGTCATTTTGCGGTTGGATTTCAGCCTGCGTAACTGATCAAAGATATGTGAGCGCATAGGAGCCATACCTGCTCCACCACCCACAAAGACCATTTCGGCATCTGTTTCTTTGGCGAAAAACTCACCGTAAGGCCCCGAAATAATACATTTATCGCCGGGTTTCAAGCTAAAGATATATGAAGACATAATGCCTGGCGGTACGGTATCGGGAGCACCGGGAGGCGGTGTAGCGATACGAACGTTCAGCATAATTTCTTTTTCTTCAGGATAACTTGCCATCGAATAGGCACGTAATGCCGGTTCTTTTACATCAGAAACATAACGCCATAAATTGAATTTATTCCAATCATCACGGAATCTCTCTTCAACGTCGAAATCACTGTATTTGGCTATATGGGGAGGACATTCAATCTGAATATATCCACCTGCCCGATAGTTGATTTCCTCGCCTGCCGGCAATTGAAGCACCAGTTCTTTAATGAAAGTCGCAACGTTATGGTTTGATTTAACAGTACATTCCCATTTTTTAACACCAAACACATCGTCTTCGACTTCTATGCTCATGTTATGTTTTACTGAGACCTGACAAGAAAGACGTTCACCTTCGGCAGCCTCACGTTTGGTGATATGGCTCAACTCAGTCGGTAAAATTTCTCCCCCGCCTGAGTGTATTTTCACTTTACATTGCCCGCAAGTGCCACCGCCACCGCAAGCTGATGAAACAAACAAACCATTATCAGCTAAAGCTGTTAACAGTTTTGAACCCGCAGGTACATGAATTTTCTTTTCATCATTGATCAGGATTTCAACATCCCCTTCAGCGACCAATTTGCTTTTAGCGCCAATAATGACGAATACCAGCGCTATAACAAAAGCCGTGAAAATAATGATCCCTAATAGAATTTCCAGCATTACGCTACCTTTTTAAAGTTGGATTCCAGAGAAAGCCATGAAGCCAAGTGACATCAGACCCGCAGTAATAAAAGTAATGCCCAGGCCTTGTAAACCGGCGGGGATATCACTGTATTTAAGTTTTTCGCGTACACCAGCCATAACAGTAATAGCCAATGCCCAGCCCAGACCACTGCCTACACCGTAAGTGACACTTTCCCCGAAATTGTAGTCGCGTTCAATCATAAATAAACTGCCACCGAGAATCGCGCAGTTTACAGTGATTAATGGAAGAAAAACGCCCAAAGCGTGATACAACGCTGGAAAGAATTTATCCAAAATCATTTCAAGAATTTGTACCAAAGCTGCAATCATACCGATACAGCTTAACAACGCTAAAAAGCTTAAATCAACGCCCTTTATGCCCATCCAGGACAATGCATCTTCTTTTAACAAGGCATGATAAACAATATTGTTGGCCGGTACAGTAATGGCTTGCACTACCATAACCGCAACGCCCAAACCCATAGCAGTCGAGATCTTCTTCGACACTGCTATAAAAGTACACATTCCTAAAAAGAAGGAAAGAGCGAGGTTTTCAATAAAGACAGCCTTAACAAACAAACTGATATAAGCTTCCATTAGTGACGTCCTCCTTCACCATGAGCAATCGACATAATCTTGAACTCTACTTTTTCAACTTGATTGGGTTTCCATTGACGCACTCCCCAGATAATCAAGCCGATAATGAAAAATGCGCTGGGCGGCAGTAACATCAAGCCATTAGGATCATACCACCCACCATCTTTAGCCAGCTTGAAGACTTCGATGCCCAATAATTTACCGGAACCCAACGTCTCTCTAAAAAAAGCTACGATGATTAATATCAAGCTATAACCCAAACCATTGCCGATACCGTCCATGAAACTTTCCAAAGGGGGATTTTTCATCGCATAACCTTCAGCACGTCCCATAACGATACAGTTGGTAATAATCAAACCAACGAATACCGATAATTGTTTACTGACTTCGTATGCAAAGGCTTTTAATATTTGATCAACCACGATGACTAATGAAGCAATAATGGTCATTTGCACAATAATCCGGATACTGCTTGGAATATGGTTTCTGATCGCACTAATTGCCGCACTCGAAAACGCAGTTACCAAGGTTAAGGCAAGCGCCATAATCAGCGATGTTGACATTTGTGAAGTAACGGCCAAAGCCGAACAAATCCCCAAAACCTGCAACGTAATGGGATTGTCATTGACCAGCGGCGTCGTTAATACCTTTTTTGTTTCATCATTTAATACTGCGCTCATGACTTAACCCCTTTAACTGTTCTTACTTTTTTTAAATACGGAGCAAAACCTTCATTGCTCATCCAGTATCTGACCAGATTAGTCACACCGTTACTGGTCAAACTCGCGCCGGCAAGACCATCTACCTGATATTGAGAGCCTGGTTTGCTGTTATCCACCACGCCTTTGATTAAACTTAATGCTGGTTCGCCGATATCTGCTTCAGCAATTAAACCTTTCTCTAAAGAAGGCTGGTCAGATTCAGCATAAACTTTCTTACCTTTCCACAATGCACGCCAGTTAGGATTAACAACTTCGCCGCCCAGTCCGGGAGTTTCAGCCTGATCGTAGAAATTGATACTTTGTACGGTTTGGCCATCAGGATCTAAAGAAAGAAAACCATACAAGGTAGACCATAATCCATAACCGTGCATAGGCAAAATAATAGACTTAATAGCACCACCCTCTTTCACCAAAAAGACTTTGGCATATTTGGCTTTTACCCTGATATGGGCAATATCTTTTTCCTTGGGAATAGCAACGCTTTGAGCCGGATCTTTTGCAGCTTTACGTTGATCGTATTCATTGGCATTGATATTTTCAACATAGTCGCCTGTTTCCAGATCAACGATTTTTGCTTCAATTTTTTCTGCAAATGCTGCATTTATATCAGCGCCTTCTTCCAGCAAACCGGCAACATCAAGGATATTCTTCTTCATGTCCGCTTCCTTGTTGTTTACCTGTAGCGGTTTTAAGGCAACCGCTGCAAATGAAACCAGAACCGCACAAACCAGACAGAGGGAGACGGCAATGGCAATAGTCTTTTCCAGACTATCATTACCCAAGGCAAGAACTTTATCTCTATAAGCCTTGAATTTCTGATAGTGTTCATTTTTATCGAGCGCCGCACAAATGCCTTCGAGGTGTTTACAGGTCATTTTTTTATCAAGCATGACGTTTCATCCTTCTTCTGATATTGGCCTGAATGACGACGTAATCAATCGTCGGCGCAAACATATTTGAAAACAAAATGGCAAGCATAATACCTTCTGGAAATGCCGGATTAACCACTCTGATTAAAACGGTCATAAGCCCTACCAAACCTCCAAATACCCAACGTCCGGTATCGGTCATTGCCGCACTCACTGGGTCAGTAGCCATATAAACCATACCAAAAGCAAATCCACCCATGGTCAAATGCCAGTACCATGGCAAAGCAAACATTGGATTCGTATCACTGCCAATGATATTTAACAACAGGGAAGTTAACACCATACCAATAAACACACCGCCCATAATGCGATATGACGCAACTCTTGTATACAAAAGGAATGCAGCACCAATCAAAATAGCCAATGTCGATGTTTCACCCAAACACCCAGGCTCAAAACCGAAGAACGATTGCATCCAGCTGTAATTAGCCCCATAAATAGCGTCAAGACCTCCATCTGCTGCCAAGCCCAATGGAGTTGCCCTTGTAAAGCCATCTACCGCAACCCATACAGAGTCTCCCGTCATTGATGCAGGGTAAGCAAAGTATAAAAAAGCCCGTCCGGTCAGAGCAGGGTTCAGGAAGTTTTTACCTGTGCCGCCAAACACTTCTTTACCGATAACGATACCGAATGAAATACCCAGTGCAACCTGCCATAAAGGAATATCGGGTGGCATAATCAGGGTATACAACATGGACGAAACCAAAAAGCCTTCATTGACTTCATGCCCACGAACTGTGGCAAACAAAACTTCCCAAATACCTCCAACAGCCAATGTGGTAATGTAAATAGGCAAAAAGTACAATGCGCCGTGAACCAGATTGGAAAACGGGTTCATCGTGTTATACCCGAAAATCATCATCGGGATACTGCGCCAGTTATCTATTTTCTCTAAACCCATCGACTCCATTGCCAGATTAGCCTGATAACCGGTGTTATACATCGCCATCAGCACACAAAAGAGTGTTGCTATTACCACAAAAGTCATCGTTCGTTTCAGGTCATTGCCATCACGAACATGTGTAGAACCGCGTGTTACATCAGAGGGTGTATATATGAAAGTATCAACCATCTCGTAAAGACCGTAATACTTTTCAAAACGTCCGCCTTTTGTAAAATGCGGCTCAATGCTATCTAAAATTTCTCTAGCCGACATTATCCTTCCTTCTCGATTTTAGTTAAATTCGCTCTCAGTACAGGACCGAAGTCATGTTTACCTGGATCCACAAACGTAAATAAGGAGACATCTTCTTCATCAAGCTCCAAACAACCTAATAATTGAGCCTGATCTGAATCACCGACAACCAATGACTTTAGTAACGGTGTTGGCAAAATATCCATAGGCATAACGGTTTCATAAACGCCAACAGGAACAATCGCTCTGTTACTGCCGTTTTTATCCGTTGTTAATGGAAATAGACGATTATTTTTACGATCTACACTGGATGTATAAACATTAAGTGCTGAATACTTGTCTTTGCCCGGCACAATCCAGCCAAACAATTCCCTGGCACGCCCCTCTTGCAGCGCAGAAACCTGGTTGCTGTAGCAGCCTAGATAGGCAGCCCAATCAGCAGCAGTATGCCCGTACAATACAGAACCTGAAATCACCCTGCTTTCAACGTCATCCTGCAACTCACCTGCAACCAGATCATTGGTATTAGCGCCCACGCGAGTACGGATTAATCTTGGATTTTTCACGGTAGGACCCGCTAATGAAACCACTCTTTCGACATTCAATTTACCAGTAGTAAATAACGCACCAATTGCCATGACTGACTGATAATCCAGGTGCCAGACAAATTTGTTGATATTAACCGGATCAATAAAATGAATATGTGTGCTCGGTAAGCCGGCAGGATGCGGACCTGAAAACTCTGCGACTGTCGCTACATTACTAACGGCAATATCGGCGTCTGCCGCTTTGCAAACGTAAGTTTTACCTTCGGTCAGCTTGGCAATAACCGCCAAACCATTATTAAAATCGTTGGAACGCGTTCTTATAACCACGGCAGGATCTGCCGCCAAAGGTCTGGTATCTATAGCCGTTACAAAAATGGAGTTCGGTTTACTATCTACAGCAGGCGTTTTGCCATAAGGCCGTGTACGTATTGTGGTCCACAAACCTGACGCTAACAGATTTTCTTTAACCTGTTCCACTGTTAGATTGCTAAGTTCGGATTCATTGTGCTTGTTGAACGTTACCTGTGCTGAACCTTTGAGTTCAATAACAACTGATTGCAATGCTCGTTTAGCACCACGATTTATTGATTTAACGACACCCGCACCCGGTGAAGCAAAATTGACGCCAGGATTTTTCTTGTCAGTAAAGATTATTTGGCCCAGCTTGACCGTGTCCCCTTCACTAACCATCATGGTAGGCTTCATGCCTACATAATCCATCCCCAGAATCGCAACGGAATTAACCTTATTGCCATCCTCAATAATTTGTTTGGGCCCACCTGTTATGGGGAGATCCAAACCTTTTTTTATAATAAATTGCATAGTTGAAGCCTACTCTCCAAAGCTAGTTGCGGCGAAACCATCCCCTTATTTCAAACACACGAAGACAAGAGGCGCACTAAGACGTAAAACATCGGCATTACACCACAAATATGATGTTTTCTCAATGCTGTCTTTAGCAGACAATCAATATCCTAAAATAGTATTTTACAATCCCTGAAACAACTTCATTAGATAATAAATTAATAGTCTTGAAATCAGTTACACTACCCTCCAGAGCCAGTTTTTTAAACCGTAAATCAAATATTATAAACTTAATTACCAGGCATATTGCTGTTCAATGCCAATGGCAAACGACAAATACTTTATCATTTCCAATGTCGCCGCCTGTATGTTTCTGCCAAATGAAACAACACCATCCTCATGTCCCAGCATGGTAAATAATGAAGTCTGTTGCATGTTGCCGGATTGAAATAATTTCTCAACTGCTGTTGCCATTTCAACTGTGCCGTAGGGTATATCAGCGGCAATATGCGGTATATTCAAAGCTAAGGTGTTATTCCAGATTTCAGGACTATGTACGTGAACGACAGCATGAATGTGGCTATCCTGAGCATAAATACTTGCGTGTGTCAGGGACTCGGAAGATGGTTTGCAAAGTCCGCACGATTGAATCCGGTTTTTTCGCGGATCTGCATTGACAACCAAGCAATAATTTTCTGGTCTTAAATGCTCGATATGCCCGGTTTGACTACCACTGATAATAAATTGACTGCTTTCTGTGTTAATTCTTTGACTGATATTGCCAAAACCAAGATTGTCATATCTTTCTGGATCTTGTCCAATAAGACCAAGACGGAAAATAATAGTGCGCCAAGAATTGATTTCGCTTAATGATAACTTCACACTGATTGGTTTTTGCGTATGCTCTAATTGATACTTTATTACACCTTCTGGCTGTTTCATTTTGATGTTGAGTTTATGTTGTAGTACAGACTATTGAA
>CAYVFT010000137.1:0-7397 GCA_964450225.1 uncultured Crenothrix sp.
TTAATACCTGGATGGAAATAACAGGTTTGTTTGCCAGTAACGCCAAGGCTTTGTCCTGTTTTTTATCATCCTGGCTCAAGCTGTAAATAACGATATTGGTATCAACGAATTCACCGGGCATTAGCGTCTTCCCGATCAAATTGAAAGCCGGTCTTGTCTTTTTGATAAGGCTTAAAAAATACCTTTAACTCTTTGCGTTTAGCAAGTTCTTCACTGTGTTTTTTTATGAGCCGCTCTAATAAATCGCTGCTGGATATGTGTTCTTGCTCGGCCATGTCATTTAGCTGATTGGCTGCATAATCGCTGATTTGTAGGTTTTGCATGGTTGGTTCTCGCTTTTGGCAACGCATTGGAAACCATTTTAAAAAAGTCTTGGGAAGGACATTTACAAAAAAGTTCGCGATTTGTACCCTATCGACCTCTCGTACCGTTCAAAGATAAGGGGAGCATAAGTTATAAACCCCGTCCCGAGTGATTCAAGGCACCGTATATGGCGGATTGCCTGTCGGCTAATCCGCCTTGCAGGTTATGGGTTATGGGTTATGGGTTACGCGTTAAACTAGGCGCAACGTAAACTACCTGGTTGCCCCCAATTTTTTAGAAAATTCATAGTCTTTATCATATATGATATAAAGGTATTGTTTGGCTTTACCTTGAAATTTGCCATTAACTGAGCAGCGATTATGAAAAACTGGGGAATTTTTCTTATTTTCATTGGTATCATTTGTATTTTTTCAGCATTTGCAATGGATACATCGGTTGCAACAGGTGATGGAAGAGTCAATAACTTAGGATTAATGAATTTTCAAGGTAATTTAATAATTGGTGGAGGCATTGTATTTATTTCAGGAATAATATTAATTGGATTTGGTTCTAAGCCTAGCGAAGTATCATCTGATAATATAAATTGCCATAATAAAAAATGTCCTTATTGTGCTGAGTTAATAAAGAAAGAAGCAATAATATGCAGATATTGCGGTAAAGAGCAAAAAAAAGAGAATACCGATACGATAGTTGAAATAAATCAAAATGAGTTACCGCTAACTACCAAAGTGTTATTTGGCGGGTTGTTGAGTGGTGTTGTAGTGCTGATAATAATGATGATTGTTGGCGGCAAGCCCGAACCATCTTCTGCACCTACTGCTAATAATCTCACTGCAGGGCATTCTTATACATTGAAGAGCGTTGCTGCCTATGACCCGGCATCAAAAGTTCGTTTAGTGTCAACACCTGGATCTATAGCGGCTTATAGCGAAGAGACAGATGTAAGAGGAGGATGCATGATTTTACCTCAGGGAACCCATGTTTCAGTCTTAGAATTCGCGGATGCTTATGGAAAGGAAAAAACTTATGCTAAAGTCAGAATCGAAGAAGGCGAATGTAAAAGCAAAGAGGGTTGGGCTTTAGCGGTTGAAGTCCAATAATAAATTAGGGCCATAGGATGTGCTGAGGAACGAAGCGCATCAATCGCGAATGATGCGCTTCCCTTCGTTCAGCACATCCTACGGCAAGTCACTTAACCCTTCAACGCCTTCAAAACAGCCTGCATAGTCGTATTGGCATCGCCAAACAGCATGCGGGTATTTTCCAGCACAAACAAAGGATTACCAACTCCAGCATAGCCCGATGCCATGCTGCGTTTAAGCACGATGGTGGTTTCGCCTTTCCAGCATTCCAGTACCGGCATACCGGCAATCGGACTGTTGGGGTCATTGAGCGCCGACGGATTGACAATATCGTTAGCCCCGATGACTATAGACACGTCGACATTGGTAAAGTCATCATTGATTTCATCCATTTCAAAAACGATGTCGTAAGGTACCTTGGCTTCGGCTAACAAGACATTCATGTGGCCCGGCATACGGCCTGCGACCGGATGAATGCCGAACCGCACTTTTTTGCCTTTATCCCGTAACAGCTTGGTGATTTCATTCACCGTATGTTGAGCTTGCGCGACCGCCAGGCCGTAGCCGGGGATAATCATGATATTTTTTGCTGCTTGCAACAATTGTGCGGTTTCTTCGGCGTCGATAGGTTGTACTTCGCCCTCAATGGCGGCGGCTTCAGCACCTGGAGCCGTACCGAAACCGCCGGCAATTACACTGAGAAAATGCCGGTTCATGGCGCGGCACATGATGTAACTCAGGATGGCGCCGCTACTGCCGACCAACGCGCCGGTAACAATTAGCAAATCGTTGCTTAACATAAAGCCCGTTGCCGCCGCGGCCCAGCCGGAATAACTGTTGAGCATGGAGATAACCACTGGCATATCCGCTCCACCTATCGCCATAACCATGTGTATGCCGAAAATTATGGCAATTGCGGTCATAATGGCTAACGGTATGATGGCATTACCGCCGTTTTCAACTTGGTGTAAAAATATAGCGCCCAGAACGATAACAGCAATCAATAACCCCAGATTGAACCAATGACGACCAGGCAATAACAGCGGTTTGCCGCTGATTTTTTCACTGAGCTTGCCGAATGCTATCACTGAGCCTGAAAAAGTAACGGCACCAATGAGTATGCCAACATAAATTTCCATTTCGTGGATGGTTTTTTCTACACCAGCGATGGTAATAGTACTATCCATAAAGTTGGCATAACCGACTAAAACCGCAGCCATACCGACCAGGCTGTGCATGATGGCAACCAGTTCCGGCATTTGCGTCATTTCAACTTTTAAGGCGGCCCTGGCGCCAATGGTTCCGCCGATTAATAATGCGCCGATCAAAATGCCGTAAACGTTAAGCGATCCGATTACCGATCCTCCCAATGTGGTGGCGATAATGGCAATCGCCATACCTAACATGCCGTAATAATTGCCTTTGCGTGCAGTTTCCTGATTGCTTAAACCGCTCAGGCTAAGAATGAACAGAATGGCGGCAACGATGTAAGACATCGTAACTAAACTGTGGGACATTGTGATCTCCTGTTATTTTCTGAACATTTCTAACATACGACGGGTGACTAAAAAGCCGCCGACAATATTGATAGCTGCGAGTAGTATGGCCACACCTGCAAGAATGGTGACGGTGGAGTTGGCGGTGGAAATCTGCACTAAAGCGCCAATAACGATAATGCTGCTGATGGCATTGGTTACGCTCATTAAAGGGGTATGTAGCGAATGCGAGACATTCCAGATCACCTGATAACCCACGAAACAGGCCAGCACGAAGACAGTAAAATGCGTCATGAAGGATTCAGGAGCAACGGCGCCTATGCCAAATAATGCCAGACCGGCAATGATTATTGGCAGAAGTTGCTTAATTACAGGGGGGATAATTGATTTTTTTTGTTGCTCCAGTACCGACGGATAAGCGGGCGCTTCCGTTTGTGGAGCCGGGGCAGCTGAGAGTTTGGGGGCAGGTGGCGGCCAGGTGATATTGCCTTCTTTAATGACCGTCGTGCCGCGGATCACCTCATCATCCATATTAATGTTGATAACGCCATTTTTTTCAGGGCACAATTCGGTTAATAAATGCCGCAGGTTGGTCGCATAAAGTTGGCTGGACTGGTTGGCTAGTCGGCTGGGTAAATTGGTATAACCAATAATGGTCACATTATCTTTTTCTACAACTTGGTCTTTTTCAGTCAGTTCGCAGTTGCCGCCTTGTTCAGCGGCCAAATCCACAATCACACTGCCGGGTTTCATCGATTCAACCATGGCTTTGGTGATTAATTTTGGCGCGGGTTTGCCTGGAATCAGCGCGGTTGTAACGATAATGTCGACTTCCTTTGCTTGCTGCGCAAATAATGCCATTTCGGCTTCAATGAATTCCTTGGACATGGTTTTGGCATAACCGCCAGTCCCTGTGCCTTCTTCCTTAAAATCCAGCATCAAAAATTCAGCATCCATACTTTCTATCTGTTCTTTAACTTCGGGGCGGGTATCAAATGACCTGACAATTGCCCCCATCCCTTTTGCGGCGCCAATGGCCGCCAAGCCTGCAACACCGGCGCCGATAACCAGCACTTTGGCGGGCGGTATTTTGCCTGCGGCAGTAATTTGGCCAGTAAAAAAACGCCCGAAATGTTGTGCCGCTTCAACGATGGCCCTGTAGCCTGCAATATTGGCCATGGAACTCAATGCATCCAGCTTTTGCGCTCTGGACATACGCGGCACACTGTCCATAGCCAGCACTGTGACGTGTTTTGCCGCCAGTTTCTGCATCAACGCTTCATTCTGTGCAGGCCAGATAAAACTGATTAAGCAAGAATGTGGGGATAACAGATCCGTTTCTTCTATGGCCAGTTTAAGGTTGCGCTCTGGAGCACGCACTTTCATGATGATATCGGATTGCTTCCAAAGCGCTCTGGTATCGGCTACGATTTCTACACCTGCTTCCTTGTAGGCCTCATCCGAAATATCCGCACCCAGACCTGCACCGCTTTCGATGCTGACCGAAAATCCCAGTTTAATAATTTGTGCGGCAGCCTCCGGCGTAGTGGCCACTCGCTTTTCACCGTGGTGTATTTCTTTAGGTATACCAATCTTCATACAGTCTCCTGTGAGTGTGATTTAGGGCATAATAACGAGCAAAATGAGTTTTGATGAGAGCTTAAACCCAAGCCGTTGAGAATAGGTGATTAGGCATTGAGTTTCAATAAAAAAAAGCTCTTTTATTATGTTAACTTTTGGGCAGTCCTATTTGTACAAGGTTGAGTTAAAATTTTGCAATTATTAAACTTTAAGTTTCTAACTTAAATAATGAAAACTCTTGATGTAAACAAAGTTTCTGACTTTGTAATACTAATGAAATTACCCGATGTTTTACTCTAAAGACTTTATTGAAACCGCTGAAGGGCTGATTTTTGCCGTAGTAGCTGAAGATACTGAACACGGCAAAGTTTTATGCTTTTTACGTTATGTTAAGGATAACTCTGACTGGAAAAAGCTCACGACGGAGCCAGCCAATGCTTACCTGAAGCAATATCATCCGGATTATTTGCATTATTCGCAGATTTTAGATGCTCATTTACACGCGGTAGCCATGGACAGAATTGTTAAACACCATCAACCCAAACAACGCTTGCAACGGATTATGCAGGCTAATCAGCAGGATGCTATTGAGCGTGACCTGTATCAGCTTTGCCATTTATTGCAGCAACACGATCTGGATTTAACACAAATCGGCATTACCGGTTCCATATTGGTTGGAGTTCAGAAGCAAAGTTCGGATATCGATCTGGTGTGTTATGGAAGGACTGTTTTTCAACAGTGCAGAGCAATTATCCGTGAGCTAATAGAGCAAGGACAATTGCAAGAATTGAATAGCGATGACTGGCAGCAATCCTACGATCGACGTTCCTGCGATTTAAGTTTTGCAGACTATGTCTGGCACGAACGGCGCAAAACCAACAAAGCCGTGATTAACGGACGAAAATTTGATCTGAACCTCATTGATGAATTGAAGAGTTTCGGGGCAACCAGTTATCAAAAATGCGGGGCAATTAAGTTGCAGTGCACCGTTATCGAAGATACTCATGCATTTGATTACCCGGCTGAATTTAAAATAGATCATGAACAGTTCGATGCCATTGTCAGTTTTACCGCAACCTATACGGGACAGGCTATTAAGGGCGAAACTGTGGAAGTATCAGGGATAGTGGAACAATCACAGCAAGGTGTTAAGCGTATTGTGGTAGGTTCCACTCGAGAAGCGCACGGTGAGTATATCAAGGTTGTTCGTGCTTAAATTAAGCGATTTTTCTGCCGTTATTTTTGATATGGATGGTCTGGTTTTGGATACTGAACCAGGCTACCTTGTTGCCTGGCAACAGGCGGCAAAAGCTATGGGCTACGAGCTTTCTGAGGCATTTTGTCTATCACTGTCAGGGCTGCATTACAAGGCTATAGAGCGGAAATTAATGGCTTTGTGTGGTACTGATTTTAATCTGCAAACATTTAATCAGTTAAGCGGTATTTTTTGGCGCCAACATGTTTATGCCCAAGGCATAAGTATTAAACACGGTTTTACTGAGCTGCTGGATTTTATAGTCCAGAAACAAATTCCTTATTGTCTGGCAACCAACAGTCGAACTATTAATGCTTATGAATGCCTTGAACTTGCTGGAATAAAAGATGTTTTTTCAACTATCATCACCCGAGATGATGTTCAGCACGGAAAGCCCGAACCGGATGTTTTTTTAAAAGCGGCCGAGTTGTTACAAGTGCCTATCAACCAGTGCCTGGTGCTGGAAGATTCTCATGCGGGTATCGTAGCCGCATCCAGGGCAGGCGCTTTTTCTGTATTTGTTCCGTCGACAGACCCCGCCGATTCTCGTGCCGTCGAACTATGTGATGTAATAATGATTGATTTGGCGCATGCACTCATTACCTTTCAGGGTGCATTGTAGGGATGAATAATATTTCCTTCATTATCGACTTTTTAGGGCTAAAGCATTGGAAAAGCCATTCGCTAAGTTCACCTTTCAATAAGTTAATCCTGTATAATTGGCACAATTTTCGCACCACAACACACCGACAAATTGATAGCTCAAAATTCTAAAGTTTCAGTCATTGCCCCAGCCAGATTGCATATGGGGTTTATTGATTTAAGCGGATCATTAGACCGTCATTTTGGCAGTATTGGCGTTGCACTGAACGAACATGCTACTCGCTTATCGGTAACCCGTGCCGCACATCGTTCCATTACCGGCCCCTCTGCACAACGTGCCGGCAAATGTTTGACAATGCTGTGTCACGCGTTAAACGTTTCCGATAAGCTCGCTATAAATATTGAAGCAGCTATTCCTGAGCATGTCGGCCTGGGTTCAGGCACGCAAATGTCGCTGGCAATAGGTTCGGCACTGAATGCGTTATACGGCTTGGGATTGACTGTGCGCGAGATTGCCTCGGTGATGGACAGAGGCTTGCGGTCGGGTATCGGTATTGGCATATTTGAGCAGGGTGGTTTGGTGGTCGATGGCGGGCGCGGTGAAAAAACTATAACACCGCCGGTACTGGTGCACTTGGACATACCCAGTACCTGGCGATTCATTTTGGTTCTCGATCAACGCGGACAGGGACTGCATGGTGAACAGGAAATACAGGCATTTAAAAAATTGCCGCCTTTTCCAAAGCAGGAAGCTGCACATTTGTGTTATTTGTTACTGATGCAGGGCCTGCCTGCAGTGGCGGAAAATGATCTCATTAAATTTGGCGAGGTAATTACCCGGTTGCAACGGTCGGTCGGAGAACATTTTGCTTCCGCTCAGGGTGGCGTTTTTACCAGCCCCGAAGTTGCTGAAGCAATGCACTGGCTAGCTCAACAGGGTGCGGTAGCGATTGGTCAAACCTCATGGGGACCAACGGGGTTTTGTGCAATTGATGGCGTAGCGTTAGCTGAAGCAATCACACGGGAGGCCAGAGAGAAATTCGCACATTTTGCTAA
>CAYVFT010000138.1:0-7383 GCA_964450225.1 uncultured Crenothrix sp.
GCTTTTACCGCGAAAGTCGAACCGGGCTATCGCCCAGGCGGCAGAAACGCCAAACACGGTCGTCAGAGGCACGGTGACCACTGCGACCAACAGCGTCAGTCTTATCGCTGACAGCGCGTCGGGATGAGTCAGGCTGGCACTATATGCCGACCAGCCCTTGGCAAAAGCTTCAATCAGCACAATCGCCAGAGGAAAAACCAGAAACAAACCAATAATGCTCAAGGCGAGTCCAATCAGGATATATCGGACCCAATCCGGATCAGAAAGCGTTAGTTTTTTGCTGGAAGTAATAACAGGAGTAGCAGAAATGGCATTCATCACGAATCTCTCACAGTTGTCCGGATCGGCGGCGTATCCACCATTGCAGACCATTTATCAGTAACAGCAGCAGAAATGACAGGATCAGCATTGTCATACCAATAGCGGTTGCCCCGGCGTATTCGTATTGTTCCAGTTTGGTGATAATCAACAGCGGCACAATTTCAGAAATATATGGCATATTGCCGGCAATAAAAATTACCGAACCGTACTCGCCGACGCCACGGGCAAAAGCCAGCGCAAAGCCGGTAATAGTGGCAGGCAGGATATTGGGTAAAATGACTTTGACAAACGCTTGCAGACGGGTGGCACCCAGGCTGGCGGCGGCTTCTTCGGTCGCCGTATCCAATTCCTGCAGCACAGGTTCGATAGTCCGCACGACGAAAGGCAAGCCAATAAAGACCAAAGCGACGACAATACCCAAGGGCTTGTAGGCAATTTGTATTCCGAAATTATCCATCACCAGCTTGCCGATCCAGCCTTGGGGTTCGTAGATCGTTGCCAGCACAATACCGGCCACGGCAGTCGGCAATGCGAACGGTAAATCAATCAGCGCGTCGAAAAGACGTTTGCCGGGAAATGTATAGCGCACCAGCGACCAGGCAATAATAAAGCCGAACACGGCGGCAAGGGCGGCGGCAATCAGTGCCGACCCAAAGCTGACGCGAAACGAAGCCTGCACACGATTATTACTCAGAATCGCCCAGTACTCGTCAAGGCTTAACTGTAGCGATTTCAGCAGCATTGCACTGAGCGGAATGAGCACAATCAAGGCCAGATAGACTAGGGTAAGGCCGATGGCCGGGCGAAATCCCGGCATGATGTTACTTTGTGGCATGTTAGTAACCTAAGGCGTGTAGATTTGATCGAAGGTGCCGCCGTCATCAAAATGTTCTTTTTGCGCTTGCGGCCAGCCGCCAAATTTATCCTTGACAGTAAACAGCTCCAGTTTCGGAAAACGTTTTAAGTCTTCAGGGTCGGCATGTTCCGATTGGTAGGGACGGTAAAAGTGTTTCGCCGCCAGTTTTTGTCCGACCGGTGAGTACAGGTATTGCAGGTAAGCTTCGGCCAAATCCTGGGTGCCATTCTTTTTGACGACTTTTTCGACGACGGCCACCGGCGTTTCCGCCAAAATGCTGACCGGCGGCACGACAATCTCGTATTTACCTGCTTCCTGTTCTTTAAGCGCCAGAAACGCTTCGTTTTCCCAGGTGATTAGTACATCGCCTTGGCCTCGTTGGATAAAAGTCGTCGTAGAGCCGCGCGCACCGGAGTCGAGCACAGGCACATTTTTGTACAACTTCTTCACAAAATCCTTGGCGGCATCCTTGCTGCCGAACTTTTGTTCTCCAAATGCCCAGGCGGCCAGATAGTTGTAGCGGGCGCCACCTGAAGTTTTGGGATTGGGGGTAATGACCGATACACCTTCTTTTGCCAAGTCGTCCCAGTTTTTAATGCCTTTGGGATTACCTTGGCGCACTAAAAATACAATGGTGGAGGTATAAGGCAAGCTGTTGTTGGGCAAACGACTCTGCCAGTCTTTAGGCAGCAACCCGGCTCGTTCAGCAATCTGATCGATGTCGTATGACAGCGCCAGGGTGACCACATCCGCCTCCAAGCCGTCGATAACAGCCCTTGTCTGTTTGCCGGCACCGCCGTGTGATTGTTGAACTTCGACATCTTCGCCAGTTTTGTCTTTCCAGTATTTAATAAACTCCTTGTTGAAGTCCTGATACAGTTCCCGGGTAGGGTCATAGGAAACATTGAGAATGGTTCTATCCGCCAATGCGGTGCCGTTTAACAGTATGGTCAGGGTGAAGAGCAGATGTTTTAATGATTTGCTGAATTTCATAACTTCTCCTTAATGGAAAGTGTTTTATTTATGTTGCCGCATCGTTTTGATAATCGTTATATCCGATCGATATGGCAACTATCGTAAACAAATGTGTTAACCTTTAAAAATGATATATTTAGATTCATATATCATAAAATTAGATATTAATTTATTCAAAGTACCCATGGCATGCTCCACGCAAGGGTCGGTTAACTGGATTTGCCTCACACTCCACCTGCCGGAGCAAGGGAGTGATCGTTTTAGCAGTTCTCGCCGTTACCTTTGCACGGGCTTACTTGTAAGTGGGCTTACCGTCGCCAAACGCATTCAGCGTTACTTCGAAGTAGAAGAAATTGGTGGGTTGTGACGTGTAGGGGCCGATATCCGGGTTGCTGCCATTTTGTGCCCTGGTAAAGTCACCCGGTGAAAAGTAGGCATAACTCATGCTCCAATCGACATAAGGGTTAAGTTTATGCCGCAAACGGAGGTCCCATTCGTAGCCCAGGAAACTGCCGCTTTTGCCGGTCCGGTCTTGCAAATTGGCGCGGTTCCAGGCTGCGGTTTCGTTTTCCAGCCAATAGGCGTTAAAACCGGTGTCGACGCGGACTTCCTTGTAGGGGACAAACTCCAGTCTGGCTTTTGGCGCGTGAATATTATCCCAGGAGAAATAATCGTTGCGGGACCACGGCTGGTTGAAGCCGTAAAAAGCATCGAAGCGTTGGTTGTTGTTATCCACGCCGTTTTTGTCGCCAGTACCGTAACCGTAAAATACACTGGCTCTGGGCTTCCATTCATGGTCGAAGGTATAGCCTAACTCTATCGCGTAAGCCAGGGCATCATGCTGCTGCATGGTCTGTGTTGTCGTGCCTTTCGCGATGTTACCAACACGGCCGAACTGTTTGTTGAGGTCGGCATCGAAATCAAAACTACTGTTGGGAAACACGCCATAAACTCGCAAGCCCGGCGCATAAATGTCCTGATCGGCCTTGCGATTGGCGACAACGGAATTGGTAGGATCGCCGTCAACCTTGCGGCCCATGAAGTAGGGCTGGATCGTGATAAATTCCGACCACCGGCGGATACTCAGCACGCCGCCATAAAACCAGGTATCTTCGTCGTTCTTGTCCCATTGATATTTCAAGCGCTCCAAGGGTTGCAACGCGAAAGTATCCAAATCCCAGTCGTTTTGCTGCTTACCAAAATGAACGCGATAGCCCAGGAAGTTGTTGGTGGTGTTACGGAACTCGTTTCTGGCCAGCAAGCGCCGATCCAGTACTTCGAAAGCCATGCGACCGGCGCGGACACTTAATGGCCGGTTGAAGCCCAGCGCGTTTTTGAAATACAGCTCGCCGTAACCCTGAATCAGTTCATGCTCGTTAACTTCGGAATCGGATCTTTCATAGAGGCCGTTTTCACTGCTGGAATTTTGAAACTCAACTGCGAAGCGGAGAGGATCGAGAATATCTTGTATCCCGATGTAGGCACGCGTTCTCAGCAAGAACAGATTGTCCGGGTCAGCACGGTATCTTTTTACCGGGCCGACTGGAGTCGTGTCGGTCCAAAACCGGTAATCGTTTTCGCGGTACTCATAACGGGTGCGATGATCCAGGCCGACATTCAGCCAGTCAATGTCGCGAAACTGCTCAAATTGGGTTTTACTCAACTTCCGCACATAAGAGGGGGGATCAGTATCCGGTTCGACGCGGTAGCCCCGCGTCTTGACGTAATAATCCTCGGCATTCGCCAGGCCGGGCCATGCCAACAAGACCCCCAGTGCGCTGGCTGCGGTCACTGTATTATTAATGAAATTACGCTTCATGTGGTTACCTTATTTTAAAAATCTCATTTGGTTACAGTAACTTCGGGTGGTCCAGTCAGTTCGCTAACACTGTTTAATAATATTTTTTTCGCCGTTTTTACGGTAGAGTGGATTTAACATGTCAGTTAAATGTTTATTTTGTGTCGAAACGTAGTTTTTCTCTGCGTTCGATTTGCACAACTTTACCTTCATGTATGACAATCTCAACTGATCCAAAGCGGATTCCTTGCAAAATAGAGGCAATCTGTGCGACGACTTCGCACGTTGGTTGCGCATTACTCTGTTTTTTTATGTTGGAAATCATATAGTGCTCCTACAACTCATTACTGTTAAAAATGAACGTGTTGTTTACGTCCAGCGTGTTTAAAGTTGAGCACACTATATCAGCGAAATTATAGAACATTTAATGATATGTTCTGATATTTATATCTGATTTAGAGATATAAATAGAGGGTCGGGTAGAGTGAAGCGTATTTGGCAAAATCGATGATGTGAGTTTAAAAAAACTTCTCACCTTGGAGATAGGGACAAGGTGAATAAAAGCGCTATGCCGAAATGAGGCAAATGGTTTTTTGCAGTTTGCTTCAATTATTATGAGCGGTAAGAACATCTCTACTCTGGCAAGATTGTTTAAGTTTTGAAAAAACTCATCAATGTTGTGCAGTTGCACTCATGTTGCGCCACAATAGATTTTTTTAATGATTAAGTTCTCGTGGTCCAGTCTGAATTTCGTTGTTGAAATGAATAATCAATCTAGCTATCAAGTTTATTATTCAATGTTGAGGGCTGTTAAGATTTGAAAAAAATTTTGAACGGTAAGTCTTGATGATTATTTTGATCAAGCGGCACTTGTGCTGGTGTGAAAATTGCTTTTAACTCTCGTATTATTATCAGGGTTTGTGCAAATGTCCAAAATGAGTCATATCAATGTTATTGAGAAATATGAAGAGCATCGGGTAGCCATTTTAAAAATCATCCTAAAATCGGTATGGGCGCAGATCGAAGCAACCGGCCTTATTACCTGTTATGGCAATACCAGAAAACAACATGAGAAGGGGGCTTAGTAAATTAACAACAGAAACAAAAACGTAATCGAGGCAGGTTATAATATTAATCAGTGCTAACATTCAGGATTCATGGTTATGGGTTCTGCGGCTTCGTACTTAAGGCGAGACAATGCTAGGTTTAACCGTTGGCCCTTCGACAAGCTCAGGGCAAACGGTTAAGTCACACCTTAAGCTAAAAGCCGCTTTTGCTTGGTGCTTCACTAAACACATGGATTCAAGACGGATCCAGAGTACATTTAAACTATACAAAACTATGACTCCAAAATTCACACCTTTAAAAGATCACGATACGCCTATCAAAGTATTGTTTACCGGTTACCTTTGTACCGTAGGCATTGGGTATTTTTTTGCATTAATTCAGATATTGTTTACCCATGGCATGGCCGACGGCAAATTCGGCTTGTCTATTGATGATATTGTTTACAGTTATTACGGCAACCGTTCAGGCACGGTTCTGGAGCAGAAACTTAATGGCTCCATGAAGGAAAACGCGCCGGAACAGGAACGTTTCAAAATTATGGAGTGGGTAAGAGCAGGTGCAGATGTCGATGACTATAAAGATGACGGCATCGAAAAAATAATCGAGACCCGTTGTGTGATTTGTCATAACAAGGAAGCGTCCGGCATACCCAGTTTTACAGATGTTGAGGGCTTAAAAGCCTACACCGCTCAGGATGAAGGAGCTACCTTCGCGTCATTAACGCGGGTTTCGCATGTTCATATGTTCGGCATCAGCTTTATTTTTATGTTTGTCGGTCTGATTTTCAGTTTTGCGGAAACAACTACAACCCAATATAAATGTATTGCCATCGGTATGCCTTATTTCTTTCTTGTTGCCGATATTATGTCATGGTGGTTGACTAAAATTCATCCCTGGTTTGCCTGGCTGGTTATTTTTGCCGGCATGGGTATGGGGATTTCATTTATGTTCATGTGGGTCACGTCTATTCTGGAAATGTGGCTGTTTAAACCGGTATTTATTGATGGCTTGGGCTCTCGCTATTTGCAATGGCGCGATAGCCCGGAAGCATCTGTTGCCGACAGGATATGGGCTGTTAGTAAAACGCTTGCCAGTCAGGTTAAGCCAGCAGTCGCTTTTGTAATAGAACAATGGTTAAAACACGGCTGGCCTGTTGTTAAGGGTTTATTTAAAAAGTAGTTAATGACAGAGTTGCTTTCATCTCATTTTATAGAATCAGCCTTAAATCAATGCAGCCACCCTGAACATATTTATATTGGTTACAGCGGTGGTGTGGATTCCCATGTTTTATTGCATTTGTGCGCGTCAATAACAAGGCTTAAAGAAAAAATTACTGCGGTATATGTGCATCATGGCTTGCAGGCAGAAGCCGAATCCTGGGCCAGACATTGCGAACAAACGGCAAAGAGCCTGGGGGTTGATTTTATAGTGCTGCGGGTTAATGCCGTTGCAAGTCAGGGAGAAAGCCCTGAAGAAGCCGCCAGAAATGCCCGTTATACCGCTATAAAATCATTAATAGGCGTTAATGATGTGCTGATGGTAGCGCAACACAGGGACGATCAACTGGAAACAGTTTTGTTGCAATTGTTTCGGGGTAGTGGTTTGCGTGGATTATCTGGAATGCCCGAGTTCATGGCTTTTGGTCGGGGTGTGATGCTAAGGCCGTTGCTCAATGTTTCAAAACTGGCCATTGATGATTTCGCTCGAATAAACGGATTAAACTGGGTTGATGATCCAAGCAATCTGAATAATGCCTTTGATCGAAATTTCTTGCGAAATGCGGTGCTACCTTTGTTGAAACAGCGTTGGCCGGCATGTGATAAAACCGTAGCACGTTCTGCCAGGCATTGTGCCGAAGCGCAGACGATGATTTCGGCGCTTGCTGAAGAATTATTTCATCAGGTTTTTAATGCCTCAGACAAGACGCTTTGCATCAGTCGGTTACAGTCATATGAAGTTGCCCAGCAGCAACTTGTCATCAGGGAATGGTTTCAGGCCCTGAACTTAAAAATGCCTGCACAAGCGTTCATTAAACGTCTACAGTCTGATGTGCTTTCGGCAAGGGAAGATAGTGACCCCTTGTTATCAGGGCAGGGCTATCAAATTCGACGTTACCGGGACAAGCTGTATTGCCTCAAGCAAACCGAGCCGGAAACGGTGCGAGACAGTATCTGGCCGGCGGGGCAAACATCGATAAGGGTGTCTGATCACCAAAGCTTGTGTTGTGTGCCCTCATCAGCGGGCATAAGCCGTGAACAGTGGCAGAACGCAACAGTCGAAATAAAGGCTCGCAGGGGTGGGGAAAAAATTCGTTTACCGGGGCGTGAAGGCCATCATGATCTGAAAAAACTGTTTCAGGAGGCGG
>CAYVFT010000139.1:0-7372 GCA_964450225.1 uncultured Crenothrix sp.
TTGTAGCCATTCCAGTTTAACAGGGTGGTAGGGCCTGAGCCTCTTGCAAAATGACCTGTTGGCGGTAGCCAGTCCCGGATTTCAGGAAAAAATTGTTCGCCGGGGATGTATTCTCCGAAGGCGAGCAAGATAGTCTTGCTGTAATGAGGCGGCACAATTTCTCCGTCCTTATTCAAGACAAACAGGGAGTTGGTAATCAATCGGGATGATTCATCAACACTGTACGCTCCGGTAATAAGAGGCAGTTGTCTCTCATGGAGAAATTCAGCCAGTGTGATGGGTAGTTCATTGAGCTTGAATTGATTGCCCAGTAAAGCTGGAAAAGCCGTTTCAGGCCACATAGCAAAGTCGATTTTTTTATCTTTGTGGGTTTTGAGAGCATTGGCCGTTAGCGTTATATAGCGGTTGAGTATTGCTTTGCTATAGCCCTTGCCTAATTCAGCGGCCATTTTTTCCGAATTTTCTATACTCGCCTGAACCAGCAGCGTGTTAAACGACGCATCCGGTTGCGGCAGTTTTGCTTTAAGCCACAGACCGCCCACATTCAACACAATAAAACCTGCGATAACTGTTGCGAGTATGATTTTTCCTGAGTTCTCTTTGCGCTTTTGCCAGGCGATGTAAAGCGGCAGATTACAAAGCAATGTCGCGGCACTGAGTCCGCTAAAACCGATCACTTCAGCCCAGTGGTAGACGGGAATATTGGCTCCATACCAGGAGTAACCGAAGTTCCAGTCAAACAGAGTAAATGAATAGGCTTCACATAATATCGTGATGATAGCCATTAACCACAGCGAAAGCCGTTCGGACCATTTGAATTTTCTTTGTCCGCTAAACCAGAGTATCCCGGCCAAAGGCACATACAAATGCGCTATCAACCCGTAGAAGATCATACCCAGCACAGCAACTGACCAGTCCAGATGCGCGAACTCATGCAGCATGTAAGTGACCCAGTTAAAACCAATTAACGTAAATATAAAAGAGGTGGTCAAGCCGCCAAGGAAGACGTCTCTAAAGCGTGTTTGCCGGCTCCAGAAAAGCCATAATGGCACAAAGCAGAACAAGGACGCCCAGGGAGGGAAAGGAATATAACTGGTGCCGATCAGGATGCCGGACAGGACTGGAAGTAGCCAAAGCTTGCGGTTGCCGAGTAAAACGTCATTCATATGTGTTATAGATAGTTGAGTGTGGCAGCGAATAATTACCAGGGAAAAGGAGGGAAATAGTATATAACAGGCAAGAATAAGGTTTTATTCAAGATGCCTGAGCGTAGCCAAAGGGTTTGCCATGATCGGTTTTAATCTAAATGGCCCATGGCTAAGTGTAAAAATACGTCAGTTATTTTTCAGGGTGATGACAGTTTCTTTTCAAGAAGATTAAGTCGAAAATTAAAACTGGAAACCTGGAATATTGATTTACAGCGTAACATCAGTTATTGAATTATCTCAATAATTTCAAACGCTAATTTAACGGATTAACAAGATGCTTGCTGACTCAAGCTAGGCATCTGAGTGATGCCTGGTAGCCACGAGAACATGTAACCAGTTGTACAGCCAACGTATTCTGTTGCCTGTGTTACTACGGCATCACTCTGTATGCGCATCCATTCGCACCTTGCCTCGGAAAACGAGATACTGATAGCCGCTATAAACTAGCATGATAGGAATCAAAAGACCGATAGTTGAGAGCATAAATATCAATGTCCTGCTAGAAGATGCTGCATGAATCAGTGATATCGAAGCAGGAATCATATAAGGATAATAGCCGATAGTCATTGCGGTAAAAGAGGCCAGGGCAATGATGACACTCCAGAAGAAAGCCCTGACTTCGAAACCCCTCCATAATGCCCGCATCAGCATAATAAAGGCAAAGATTGCCAAAGTAAGAAAAAAATCCAGATAATAGCCAGTTACATTATCGGACCAGCGAGCAGCGAAATAAGGATTGAAATCGGCTGCGCAGATAACTACCACAATCAGAATAACTATTTCCAGAACGGCGGCAACATAGGATTGACCAATACTTATCCGCTGAAACGCACCTTCAGTTTTTATCATTAAATAGGTTGCGCCCAGCAAGGTGTAACCGCTTACCACTCCCAATGCAACCAGTGCTGAAAAGGGCGTAAACCATGCCCAGACGTTGCCCTGATGGTCATTCTCGGTAAGACCCAGCCCGCTAATCAAGCCACCAAAGGCAATCCCTTGGGCAAGGCCCGCCAGTAGGCTGCTGTAGCCAAACGCCATATTCCAGGGGGCTTTATTGCGGGCATGATGACTGAATTCAAATGCGACACCACGAAAGATAAGGGCAAATAACATGACCATGACCGGAATATACAGCGACTGCAGCGCGATTGCATAAACCAGAGGAAAGGCGCCGAATAGGGCGCCGCCAAGCAACACCAGCCAGGTTTCATTCGCGTCCCAGATACTTTCAAGACTTGCCATCATGATGGCGCGATGTTTGTCATTCCTGGTAAAAAGGGAAAGAATGCCTACGCCCAGATCAAAACCATCCAGAACGACATACAAAAAGAGCATCAGGCCTATAATAAAAAACCAGATATTGGCGAGCAGACTATGAATTTCATTGTCCATATCCAATGACCTCCGAATCGTTATCAAGTGTACGCAAGTGTAACTTCATGCCGGCGGCAGCAGTGTCAAATCGGGTCCTTTCCGGATAATGCGTCCGGCAAAAATCAGAAACAAAATAAAAAGACTGCTGTAAATGACAACAAAAGTGACCAGACTGACTGCTACAACAGACACCGGAAGCGTCGATGCCGCATCGCGGGTTCGTAATAGCCCGTAAATTACCCAGGGCTGGCGGCCAACTTCCCGTACAATCCAGCCGCATTCCGCGGCCAGATAACCAAGCGGAATTGAAGCTATCCATGCACGCAGCAGCATACGATTATTGCAAATGTAATCGGCTGATAATTGCCCCTTAAGCCAAGTGACCGATGTCCATAACATGAGTCCCAAAAGAGCCATACCGATCGCAACCATGAACCTGAAGCTATAGAAAATTAGCGGAATAGCGGTCGGCTGGTCGGCTTTCGGAAATGATTTTAATCCTTGCACCTGGCCGTGCAGGTCGCCGGTCGCCAGAAAACTCAAACCGTTCGGAATAGAGATGGCCCAATCATTTTTTTGTTCTGCCTTGTTGGGCCACGTCAGCATATTCCAGGATGCTCCTTTGCCCTCCTGATTCGTCGTCCAATGCGCTTCGATAGCAGCTCCTTTTGCTGGCTGGTTTTTAAACACCTCTCGACCACCGCCGTGGCCCAGAGATAGTTGAATCGGCACAACAAAAATCGCACCTATTAAAGCGAGTTTAAAGGATTTAAGAAAAAAGTCCGTATCTCTTCCTTTTAAAATATACCAGGCAGATAATCCACCGATGACAAAAAGGCTTGTCACCAGGCATGCAAACCACATGTGTAAAACTCCCCATGGCATGTTTTTGTTAAAGATCGCTTGAAAATAGCTGGTCACTATAACCCTGTTATTTTCCAGATGAATGCCTGCCGGTGTTTGCATCCAGGAATTTGCAACTAGAATCCAAAAGACAGATAACGATGCCCCTAACGCCACCATACCGGTAGCTAACAAATGAATGTAGGGGGGAACTCGCATCCACCCAAACAGCATAATTCCGAGAAAACCGGCCTCCAGCATAAATGCCATAGCGCCTTCGTAGCCCAGAATATTGCCGAAGAACTCTCCCGTCACCATGGAAAAGCGGGACCAGTTGGTGCCAAACTCAAACTCCAGAGGAATACCGCTGATAACGCCCACCGAAAAATTGAGCAGAAATAATTTTGCCCAGAAACGCGCATGCCGGTAATTGTCAATATCGCCCGTTTTCAGCCATAGCCACTCAAAAACCACTAGAATAAGAGATAGTCCCACGGTCGTGAGAGGCCATAAAATATGGAACATGGCGGTAACAGCAAATTGCAGGCGTGACAATAAAACCGGGTCTTGTAGGATTTCCATAGGTACGTTCCTCCCATTCGATATTACATTCTGAGCATTCCTGTATTGAAGATTTGCTGTTAAGAAGCCATTAAGAAAAGCCCAACGCAAAGCAAAGGCATTGGAGAGTAATTGCTGATTAATGGTTCAAACTTTAAATTAGAACCACACGGATTGATTTCGATTGTTCCGGAAGCAGGTGAATGTCAATAAACCCAATGCTCATGCCTGAACGGCAGCTTGTTTAACCCGTTCAGTCGAAGCGATGAATCTTGCATACCTTGGCCAGACTGCCGATCTTCAAGAGGCGCTCCGGGCGTGTAAAACGGCGGGCTACTTACCCGCCGCGCTAGCTATACTGAAGCCAATAAACTCTTATTGAGCTGCTTTCAAATGTGTTATGGCTTCTTCGGCGGATTTCTTCGCTAAATCATCATGTCTCAGTTTGCCATGCTCGATAGCGTCATCCAGGCTTTTGATGCCAGCATCCAGGTGTTCATCTGCTGTTTTTGCATGGGTCTTTGCTGTTTCAGCATGTTCAGCGATAGCCTTTCCACCCTGGGCTTTGGTTGCGGCTTCTGCATGCTTAATCGCTTCGGCTATATGGCTTTCCTCGGCATAAGCATAAAAGGAGCAGAAGATCAAAATGATGCCTGCCCATAAGCTGCTAATTTTTACATTGGTAAGTTTCATGTTTATCTCCAGTAAAAAATGAATTTGAGAGCGTCTACTTGCAGCAGTGCTGGCTATCCTAAGACTCAGCTACTCAACGTAGCAGTGCTCGTATTTTTGTCCACCTTAATATTTTCCTTGAGATCGTCAAAGTCCAACCCGACCTTGCCGACTTTTTTTGAACATTTCCTTCTATCTCGATAGCTGTCAAGCAGCTATGTCTATTGAAGCATAAAATTTTTAAAAAAAGTATTAGTACATATACTTACTCAGGTTCGCACACTTTTATCGGCCACTTCTCCAGTGGGCAGGTGAAAATATTGAAGACATGAAATTGGGAGAACCTAATTTCAAAAATTGACACCTTTTATTCAAAAGTAACGGAAAAACTTGACAACCATCGTCGAATTTTCAAATCTCATTGTGTTGTTAATGACAAAACCTTAAATCCTGGCTGTTGTATTTACGACAATCTGCTCAGTAACAACAGTCAATAAACTTATAAATCAATAGCATAATATTAAGTACTGGCGTTGGCACGACCTGTGCTTTTACTTTTTTAAAGTAAATATAACTTACGAGGTCAATACGATGCAATTGCCAGTATTAAACGATGCGCCCGCTGCAAAAGGCGGCTGTTCAGCAAGCTCCTGTGGTTCAACTGATAATCAAATGGATTCATTGCCTGATTCGATACGGGAGAAGGTACAGAATCACCCGTGTTATTCAGAAGATGCCCACCATTATTTTGCCCGTATGCATGTTGCTGTCGCGCCGGCCTGTAATATCCAGTGTCATTACTGTAACCGTAAATATGATTGCGCCAATGAATCACGTCCCGGCGTGGTTTCTGAATTACTGACGCCTGATCAGGCGGTTAAAAAGACCATGGCGGTAGCGGCCAATATTCCGCAAATGACGGTATTGGGCATTGCCGGCCCGGGCGATCCGTTAGCCAATCCCGAACGCACATTTGAGACCTTCAGACGCTTAAGCGAAGAAGCACCCGATATCAAGTTATGCGTATCAACGAACGGTCTGGCGTTGCCCGATGCGGTAGAAGAGCTATCCAAACACAATATCGATCATGTCACCATCACGATTAATACCGTAGATCCTGAAATTGGCGCGAAAATTTATCCGTGGATTTTCTGGAAAAATCGGCGCATTAAAGGCGTAAAAGGTGCAAAAATCCTGATCGAACAACAACAGAAAGGTCTGGAAATGCTGATTGCCAAAGGTATTCTGGTTAAGGTCAATTCAGTGATGATTCCCGGTGTTAATGATCAGCATTTGGCGGAAGTCAGTAAAGTCGTTAAATCCAAAGGTGCTTTTTTGCACAATGTGATGCCGCTGATTGCCGAAGCCGAGCATGGCACCTTCTATGGCGTGATGGGGCAACGCGGACCTACCCATGATGAATTACAGGATTTACAGGATGCCTGCTCCGGTGATATGAACATGATGCGCCATTGCCGCCAATGCCGGGCCGATGCCGTGGGCATGTTGGGTGAAGATCGCGGTGATGAATTTACGCTGGACAAGATTGAGGATATGGAAATTGATTATCAGGCAGCGATGGAAAAACGCAAAGTGATTCATCAAGCCATACAGGCTGAAATGGACAGTAAACGTTTGGAAAAAGCCGAAAAGGCGCAGCAACATAAACAGGAACCCAAACTCACTACCCGTCCGGTATTGATGGCTGTCGCCACCAGTGGTCAGGGTGTGATTAACGTGCACTTTGGTCATGCCAAGGAATTCCTGATTTATGAGGCCTCGCCGGACGGTGTGCGTTTTATCAGTCATCGCAAAGCCGATCAATATTGCGGCGGCGACAGCACTTGCGGCGATGGTGAAAGCACTTTGCAAGTGACTATCCGCGCGTTGGCGGGATGTGAAGCGGTGCTGTGCTCCAAGGTCGGTTATGAACCCTGGGAAATGCTGGAAGCAGCGGGTATCGCGCCAAATGGTGAACATGCAATGGAGCCCATCGAAGAAGCGGTCATGGCGGTTTATAAAGAAATGGCGGCAGCGGGCAAGCTGGAAGATGCTAAAGATTCAGTTAGGGCCAGTGCGTAAGGGGCAATCGACCAATCGATCCTATTGATTTAAGCAGTGCAAAGCCCTCTCCAGCGGGAGAGGGTTGGGTGAGGGGAAATTAAAATAAGGAACAAAGCTTATTTTTATCCCTTCATCCCAGCCTTCTCCCTGAGGGAGAAGGAGCGTATGTTCTAAAGTCAACAGTATCAGACCAGTCAGTCGCCCTCAATGTTTGATTACCATCTATTAGGAGCCTGCCATGGCAGTAAAAATTATTGAGTCTTGCGTAAATTGTTTTGCATGTGAGCCGGTTTGTCCAAGTAAAGCCATTTATGAGGCCAAACCGCATTTTTTGGTTGATCCAAAAAAATGCACCGAATGCGAAGGCGACTTTCCGGTCTTTCAATGTGCGAGTATCTGCCCGATTGAAGGAGCGATATTGAATTCACTGGGCGAAGCGATTAACCCGCCGGGCTCTTTAACCGGTATTCCACCGGAAAAAATGGC
The DNA here is from genome assembly GCA_964450225.1 of uncultured Crenothrix sp. Lineage (GTDB taxonomy): Bacteria > Pseudomonadota > Gammaproteobacteria > Methylococcales > Methylomonadaceae > Methylobacter_C. Next base: position 7,209 of record CAYVFT010000139.1, read on the forward strand.
GGAAGCCATGGCTGAGCTCCAGTCTCATTAATTAACTCTACTTTGTTGGATTACATGATCAATTTTCTTCAAGATCGTCATTCCGGCAGGGATTCACGTCAGGCTATCCTGCCTGACGCCCTTCGGGTTAATGCAAATCTGTTCCAGACAGATTTGTGCCGGAA
>CAYVFT010000140.1:0-7220 GCA_964450225.1 uncultured Crenothrix sp.
GCGGATAAAGTGAAGGAGACAATTCTTCAAGGGCAGGCAAAACGCGGCGTGGCTATTGATTTTGATGTGGTGTCCAACCCGGAATTTTTAAAAGAAGGCGCGGCAATTAATGATTTCATGAAACCGGATCGCATTATTGTCGACACGGATAATCCAAGAACGGCGGAATTGTTTAAAGCACTCTATGCGCATTTTAATCGTAGCCATGAGCGCATCATAACCATGGACGTACGTTCGGCTGAATTGACCAAGTATGCAGCTAATGCCATGCTGGCCACGAAAATCAGCTTTATGAATGAATTGGCCAATTTGGCTGAACTGTTAGGTGCGGATATAGAACATGTCAGAAACGGCATTGGCTCTGATTCACGCATAGGTTATTCCTTCATCTATCCCGGTTGCGGCTATGGCGGTTCTTGTTTTCCTAAAGATGTCAAAGCGCTGGAACGCACCGCACAACAAATGGGCTATAAAGCCGAATTGCTGAATGCTGTTGAAAATGTCAATGATCGGCAAAAACAGGTACTGCTTAATAAAATCATCCGGCATTATAACGGTGATTTAACGGGCAAAACCTTTGCATTGTGGGGATTGGCGTTTAAACCCAAAACCGATGATATGAGAGAGGCGCACAGCCGCGTAATACTTGAGTCGTTAATTAATGCGGGTGCAGTTGTTAGGGCTTTCGATCCGGAAGCCATGCATGAAGCTAAAAGGATTTATGGCGATAAGTCTGGTCTGTCTTTGGTTGAAACTGCTGAAGAAGCGCTGCACGGAGCAAATGCATTGATCGTGGTGACAGAATCGAAAAACTTCTGGAGTCCTGATTTTGATCTGATAAAAAATACTCTAAAAGATGCGGTGATTTTTGATGGCAGAAATTTATATCAGCCTGAATTACTTAAGAAGCAGGGTATTGTTTATTATGGTATTGGCAGATCAAATTAATTTGGGTCATGAATCAACATAAACTGGCAGTTTTTCATTTTCAAGTGATAATCAACTTAATGATGATGTGTTTTTTTGAGGATAATCTTTCAAGACATATGTTTCTGATTGATTCATTGACGTTATGACTGATAAAGAAAAAATTTTGCATGTTGGTTTATGCGGGCCTTTGCCACCGCCTTATGGTGGCATGGCCAATCAACTCAATCAGCTCTACCAGCTTTTAAAACAGGAAAATATTCAAGTTAGCCTGGTGCAGACCAATACTCCATACTACTTCAAAATAATTGAAAAAGCTAAAGGGGTAAGAGCAATTTTTCGTATTATCCCTTATCTTCTGAAAGTATGGAAACTTGCTGGAAACGTAAATGTTATCCATGTTTTTGCAAACTCGGGATGGTCTTGGCAATTGTTTTCAGCACCCGTCTTATGGATTGGATGGATTAGAAAAACACCCGTCATAATCAATTATCGCGGGGGAGAAGCAAGAGATTACTTTAATAAATCTATAAAATGGGTGCTGCCTTCCATCAATAAAGCAACAGCTGTTATAGTACCGTCTGGTTACTTAAAAACAGTATTCTCAGACTTTGGGATTGAAACCCACATAATTCCCAACATAATTAATGTAGAGCGTTTTCATCCAAAAAAAAAATGCGGACAGATGAACAGTCATCGTCCACATTTGATCATAACACGCAACCTTGAAGCGATATACGGTATTACTACAGCAATAAACGCAGTGGCTCTCTTGAAAAAGACATTGCCTGATATTCAGCTTTCAATAGCGGGAATGGGGCCTCAAAAAGAAGAATTACAACAACTGGTGGTGCAAGAAAAACTGGAAAAAAATATCAGCTTTGCCGGAAAACTGACCCCGGAAGAAATGGCGGATCTATATCAACGTGCAGATATCATGCTTAACCCGACAACAGTGGATAACATGCCGAATTCTGTGCTTGAGGCTATGGCAAGTTGTGTCGCTGTGGTGACAACCGATGTAGGGGGGATACCATATATTGTCGTAAATAATAAAACAGGATTATTTACTGAAGTAAATAATCCTGAAGCTATGGCGAAACAGATTAATAGATTGATCAATGAGCCCGAATTGTACCGAGCTCTTGTTAATAACGGATTAAAAGAAGTCCAGCAATATAAGTGGTCAGAAATTAAAGACTTATGGCTGGCGCTGTACAAATCATTTAATGATAAATTGATAAATTGATAAACTATAAAGAACATGCAAAACCTTTTTACATAATTACTTTTATTCATTTGCTTTTGGGACAAATAAGCGCCCTCATTACTTCATCCAATATACTTAAATTATTGTCGACGAAGTCCTTTAGATTCGTATTGTTGGGTATCTTTCTTTAGCTAGAAAATCGACTTTAGTGTCATTCATCCTAGTCCATGAGATTATTGCTATTCTTGTGGTCTTCCGGTTAATTAACTATAGGGGGTATTGCTTAGTGTCATTTGTAATTCAGTGGGTAGAAAATTGCTCTGGAGCAGAGGAAGTTATAAAGGTTAACACTCCGGCAGGACAACTAGTTTTATATAGCCAGCAAGGCGTTATTAGTAAAGTGGACTGGCACTTTGCTGATGGCATCTACTCACAAGACCATGAGATACAGCGACAATTCAGGCAGTTTTGGTTAACACACGATAAACCAATTAACATTAAGCTGCTAAAACAGGGCAGTGCCTTCCGGCATAAAGTATGGGCTGAAATGAATAAAATTCCCTTTGGTGAAACCATGACTTATTCTGCATTAGCCGGGAAAATAGGCTCCTCTGCGCGAGCTGTCGGCAATGCTTGCAGGGATAATCCTTATCCAGTGATTATCCCTTGTCATAGGGTCATATCAGTTTCCGGCATGGGTGGCTATTGTGGGCAAACAGAAGGCGACTTTATGGCTATCAAATATAAATTGCTGGACTATGAAGCAGTCCATAAGAAATGAATGCTTTTGCCCTGATAGACCAGTTTCTCGATGCCGTATGGGTAGAACAAGGCCTGAGTGAAAATACCCTTTCTGCCTATAGTAGTGATTTAAGGATTTTTGCAAAATGGTTGACGGATAAACCTATGCTAGAAGTTGATACGGGCGATTTATCGAAGTTTCTGGCTAGCCGTTATAAAGCGGGAATAGGCAATCGATCATCTGCGAGGATTTTATCCAGTCTGCGTCGCTTTTATGGTTATTACATCAGAGAAAACCGTATAAAAATTGACCCGACAGCATTGATAGAATCGCCCCATATAGGCCGCCCCTTACCGGTCTCGCTTTCGGAACAGGATGTTGAACTATTGCTGAATGCTCCCGAGGTGACAAATGCACAAGGATTCAGAGATAAAACCATGCTGGAAATGCTCTATGCAACCGGCCTTAGAGTATCGGAGCTGGTTGGTTTAAAATTTGAACAAATCAGTTTCAGGCAAGGTGTGGTGAGAATTATTGGCAAAGGCAATAAAGAGCGGCTGGTGCCGGTTGGTGAAGAAGCCATGAGCTTGTTAGAAGGCTATATGAATGGAGCTAGAAAAACCATTCTGGGTGAACGGCAATGCGATCATTTATTCGTGACAAACCGCGCGGGGGGTATGACAAGACAGGCTTTTTGGCATATCATCAAGCGTCATGCAAAAAAAGCGGGAATCAATAAAGAATTATCACCACATACCTTAAGGCACGCATTTGCTACGCATTTATTAAATCATGGTGCGGACTTGCGCGTTGTGCAATTATTGTTGGGGCATGCCGATTTATCGACCACTCAAATTTATACCCATATTGCCCGTGAACGCTTAAAAGAATTACATTCAAAATATCATCCCAGAGGATAGTTTTTATGCCACACCATATTCACCCGACTGCTTATATAGCTCCCGATGCTACTCTGGGGGACAATGTTACCATTGGTCCTTTTGCCGTGATTGAAACAGGCGCTGAGATGGGCGCTAACTGCCAGGTGGGTGCTCATGCTGTGGTGCACAGTCATGTAAAAATGGGCGCTGGCAATATTTTACATCCACATGCAATCTTGGGTGGTTTGCCTCAAGATACGAGTTTTAAGGCAGATACGGTTTCCTGGTTGGTCATTGGCGATAATAATGTATTCAGAGAAGGCTTTACTGCACACAGAGCTTCTAAAGAGAATGGTGAAACGACTATCGGTTCTGGTTGTTACTTTATGAATAACAGTCATGTCGCGCATGATTGCACTATCGGCAATAACACAATATTTGCCAACAATGTTGCGATAGGCGGTCATGTTGAAGTGGGCAATAACGTTTTTATGGGCGGCGCTGTGGTGGCGCATCAATTTTGCCGGGTTGGTTCTTACGCGATAGTTCAGGGGACTACGGGTCTTAATAAGGATGTAATTCCGTTTATGCTGATTGGTGGACGGCCAGCCCGGCACTACAAATTAAATACTGTAGGGTTAAGACGTGCTGGTATTACCGGAGAACGCTATAAAGTACTTTCGGTAGCATTTCGCTTGTTAAAAAACAAGCAAAGCCTGGACGGGCTAGAAGAAACAGAAGAATTAAGGCATTTAAAAGAGTGGCTTTCGGTTAAATCCAAACGCGGCTTACATGGTTTTATTGATGTGTCGAATTAGTCCAGGTTAAAGTACTCGAAACCTGGTTATTTATCAGAGCAGGAATTTCATCGGCTGGCACTGCTGGGCTAAAAAAGAAACCTTGCACGATGTTACAGCCAAGCCCCTGCAGGACTAATGCCTGATCTTTGGTTTCAACACCTTCGGCAACCAGTGTATACTCCAGTGCATTGGCCAAACCGATGATTGTTCCTAAAAGTAAAGATGTATGCGAATTATAAAGCATGTCGTCAACAAAGATTTTATCGATTTTTAAGCAATCGAGTGGGAGCTGTTTTAATGAAGCCAGGCAGGAAAAGCCAGTGCCGAAATCGTCGATAGCTATTTTTACACCGATTTCTCTTAGTTGTTTAAATACTTCAATATGTCCTTTTGTTTGCATCGCATTTTCGGTAACTTCCAGTTCGAGATACTGAGCAGGAACACCATTTTTATTTAATAAATCCTGAACTGTATCAATTAAAGCCAGATCCTGGAAATGAGCGGGCGAAAGATTCACAGCGACTTGAATGAAAGGCAGACCCGATTGATGCCATTTCGACATTTGTTCACAGACCGTTTTAATTGCCCAGTTACCCAATTCCACTGTTAAACCCAGTTGATCGGCAAGAGTAATAAAGTTTTCAGGGGAGATTATGCCTTGTATAGGGTGTTGCCAACGTATCAGGGCCTCCATGCCAACAATCTGCCCGCTATTCATTGACAGTTGTGGCTGATAATAAAGTATGAACTGGTCTTGCTTGAAAGCTCCTCGCAGCAGACGCTCTTTTTCCCGGCGTTGTATTGCTTGGTGCGCCATATCATGAGAATGGAAAGCATAACATTGTTTTCCAGCTTGTTTGGCTGAATACATGGCGGTATCAGCGGCTTTGATAAGCTGACTTTCATTAATCCCATCGCGAGGAAAAATAGCTATTCCGATACTGACTTTCGGTATCATCTGGTGTTGATCCAGCAAGAGTGGTTGGTTTATTTTCTGCAGGCAACGGTTGGCCACTTCTATTACATCATTATCATCAATAATATTATCGACGATAATGCAAAACTCATCACCTCCAAGGAGGGCGATAAAGTCAATTTCACGTGCGATAAATTTTAAACGATGGGCGATAGCATTAAGAAACTGATCCCCAATGTGATGGCCAAAGTGGTCATTTATTTCTTTAAAGTCATCCAGATCAAGAAACATAAAGGCAAACTGCTCATTACGACGGCCAGCGGATTTGATTAGGCTCTCAATACGTTCCTGGTAATAGGTTCTGCTTGCGAGACCGGTGAGATTGTCGTAGTAAGCAAGGTGGCGAATTTGCTTTTCGGCTTCCTTTTGGCGGGTAATATCCTGCACAGTACCGGTAATAATAAGCTCATTTTTGTCGGTTATCGTTTCTATTTCCTGATGCACAAAAATGGCCTCCGATTTGGCCACTTGTAATCGGAATTCAGCGCTTTCATTTTTTTTTCCTTGCGCTGTTGCAGAGATCATGTCTTTAACGAAATCACGGTCTAACGGATGAATTAATTGAATAAAGCCATCCAGGGTTCCATCGAATTGTTCCAGGTTAATTCCACATAAATTGGCCAAGTGTGCTGAAATCTGAAAGTGATTACTTTTTAAATACCAGGTCCAATAGCCAAAGCGGGCTATACGTTGAGCCGCTTTTAGCGCAGTTAGCGTCGTCAGCTGAAGTCTGGAGTTTCTGAGTTCTGCCGTATTCTGACAGACTCTTAAAATAAAATACAAATGATGGATAAGAAGCTGATAGTTAATGGGTTTAACGATGAAGTCGGTAGCGCCTGCATCAAATGCCTTATTAATCGAGTCACTATCACCCAACGCGGTCGACATGATGATGGGTAAATCAGCCATTGACGGATCTGTTCTTAATAACCGGCATGTTTGAAAGCCATTGATACCTTCCATTGCTGAATCAAGTAATACAATGTCAGGTAACTGTTGCTTTATTTTTTCAAGGGCCTGTGTGCCGTTGGTCGCTTCGTCAACAATAAATGCCGCTGCACGCAGGGTTTCAGAGGCAATTAATCGAAAATTGAGGTCATCGCCGATCAACAGAATTCTTATGCTTGGGAATCTGTCCTTTATCAAAGGAGGTAAAGTACGTAAATTTTCCAATTCTAGCGGAATTGAATTAATAGTGGTATTTTCTGATTTATGTGTACTATTGCAATCGTTGGTTTGAGTGTGTTTACGTTGATGTATTTGGATTGGGGTCTGATAGCTAACTTCTCTTTTTCTAGCCATACGACGACCTATATCAATTAAATCAAAGTTATTTTCGTCAAGGGTTGCTAATATTCTAGGTTTATTATTGGCATCTTGTGCCTGCCAAACAATTGCTCGCAGAGTTTTCATGACACCTTCCTGATTGATATAGCTATTATTAGCTAGAAGGATATTTTCCTGGAGTTTAAAATCGCAGCTTGAAAGCGCTTTTAGCGATTTTTTGTCAGTGCCTTGTTCCATTTATCAGTTCTGTAATTTTTTTGATCACACATTAAGAAAATAACGGCTGTAATTAAAGGTGTGGTGTTTCAGTATAATATAGAATCGATATAACCTACTACAGAAAGCTGTTCGATATAACGCATAGTTAGAACGCAGTAAAATTCATAACAAGCAGTAG